>JAPLJY010000042.1 GCA_026388345.1 Deltaproteobacteria bacterium | reverse complement strand
CAGGTCTGGACCGGGCGGATCATTGTCATCTTCCAGCCCCACCGCTATACCCGGACGCAGGCCCTCTTCACCGAATTTCTGACGGCCTTCGGCGATGCCGACCTCCTGATCATTACCGACATCTACGCGGCAAGCGAAGAGCCGATCCCCGGGGTAACCGCGGAGATCCTCTGCGAGGCGATCCGGCGCGCGGGTCATCCGGACGCCGTCCATTTTTCCGGTTTTGACGCCATTGTGAACCACCTCCTGCAGATCGTGCAGCCGACCGACGTCATCCTGACGCAAGGAGCGGGGAGCGTCTGGAAGGTGGGAGAGGCCCTTTTGAAGAGACTCGGGGAGGAGAAGCAGGGATGAGCGGGGATGAGACTTTCCGCGGAGAGCTCCGGCAGCGGATGACGGGGAAGATCCTCTTCGACGAACCGGCCGGACGCCATACCTCGATCGGCGTCGGCGGGGGAATCGACGCCCTGCTCTTCCCGGAAGATGAGGGGGAACTCACGGAGGTCGTCGGTTTTCTCCGGGGGCGGCAGGTATCTTTCCTCCCGGTGGGCAACTGGACCAATCTGATCGTCCGGGACGGGGGGTACAGAGGCGCCCTCGTCTCGCTTGCGCGCCTGCGCGGCCTGAACCTCCGGGATGAAGGCAAGGGCGGCGTTCTTCTTCTTGCAGAAGCTGGCTGTCCGCTTTCCGAACTGGTGAGCCTCGCGGTTCGCGAAGCGCTCGCGGGGATGGAGTTCTGCGCCGGCATCCCCGGCAGCGTGGGCGGCGCCGTCCGGATGAACGCCGGGGCCTAGGGGGGGGAGATCAGGAATATCGTTGAATCCGTAAGTCTGCTCGATGATTCGGGCAGGATCCGCACCGCCGCGCGGGAGGATCTTCCTTTTGCATACAGAAATCTTGACTTGCCGGCGGAAACGATTATCATCGGCGCAACTTTCCGTCTGCGGCGGGGAGAGACGGAGAAAATCTCCGGACGCATCCGGGAAATCATCGGGATGAGAAGGGAAAAGCACCCGCTGGAATTCCGGAATGCCGGCTCCGTCTTCAAGAACCCGCAGGATTGCCCCGCCGGCAGGCTCATCGAAGAGGCAGGACTTAAGGGGGTCCGGATCGGAGACGCGCAGGTCTCTGAAAAACATGGGAATTTCATCGTCAACCGGGGGATGGCTACTGCGGACGATGTCCTTCGTCTGATTGCGTTGATTCAGCAGCGTGTTTTTGAAAAGACCGGCCATGCCCTCGAAACCGAGGTCAAGATCATCGGGGAGTAAGCGGATTCGCCCATGAAAAAGCTGTTTCATCTGCAATTGGAGGCAAAAAAAAACCGGCTGAGACGCGGCGCGGGTGAGGTTTTGCGGGAGATCGGCCGGGCGATCCTGCTGACCGGCGCCATCGTCCTTGTCACGGCTGCGCTCCTGATCGGCTACGACCGGATCCTCTGTTCCCCCGATCTCCGTATCCGGGAGACCGTCGTGAAGGGATGCCAGGAGTTGACCGAAAAGGAGATCCTGACCCTGGCCTCCGTCCGCGCCCCTTCGAACATGCTGACGATCAACCGGGATGCCATCGCCCGCCGGATCCGGGCGAACCCCTGGGTGCGGGAGGTCTTCGTCGGGCGGGAGTTTCCCGACCGGCTGGTCATCGTCGTACGGGAAAGAAAGGCGGTCGCCCTCATCGAGAGGGATGACGGGCTCTCCCTGGTGGACGGCGAAGGCACGCCCTTCAAGAAACTGGAAACCGGAGAGGAGTCAAATCTTCCCGTGCTGACGGGTTGCGTCCGGGGGGGAATCCTCGATGAGGCGCTGGTGAAGAAATCCCTCGCGCTTCTGAACGATCTGGCGGGGATCAAAGACGGTCCCCAGATCGGCAATGTATCGGAGATCCACGGGAACGAGACCTTCGGCCTCTCCCTGTTCACCGACGCGGGCCTCTGCCTGCAGCTTGGCTTCGACGGCTATGAAAACAAACTCAAACGCCTGACCCCCGTCATGGCGGATCTGGACCGGAAAAATCTGAAAACGGGCTTTCTGCTCATCGATCTGAGCAACCCGGCCAAGATCAACGTCCAGAGGCGCAACGTGCTGGAACCGGCGGGACCCAGGAAACCGGGGGGCGCCGGAAAGGGATTCCGGCTGTAGGGGCATCCGCAACCCTCCCGGTCGTTTAGGGAAACCAGCGGAGATGATTTTTTCACAAATGTTTGCATGACAATCGACCAAGGTTGGAGGATCGATGGGAAAAAGAGAAAACGTCATTGTCGGTCTGGACATCGGAACGACAAAAACCTGTGCGATCGTCGCCGAGATCCGGGAAACGGGAATCGACATCATCGGCATCGGCTCCCACCCCTCGGAGGGGTTGCGGAAGGGTGTCGTGGTCAACATCGAAAGCACCGTCGAATCGATCAAACGGGCGGTGGAAGAGGCGGAGCGCACCTCCGGCTGCGAGATCCGTTCGGTCTACACCGGCATCGGCGGCGGCCACATCCGCGGTCAGAACAGTCTGGGCATCGTGGCCGTCAAGGGGCGTGAGGTGGAAGAGGATGACGTCGAGCGGGCGATCGACGCGGCCAGGGCCATCGCGATCCCGCTGGATCGGCAGATTCTCCATACCCTGCCCCAGTACTATCTGGTCGATGAACAGGACGGGATTCGCGACCCGATCGGGATGGCGGGCGTCCGCCTGGAGTCCAAGGTCCATATCGTGACCGGCGCCGTCACCTCCATCCAGAATATCGTGAAATCGGTCAACCGCGTGGGTCTCGACATCAGCGAGATCGTGCTGGAACAGCTCGCCGCAAGCGAGGCGGTCCTGAGCAACGACGAAAGGGACCTGGGCGTCGCGCTGATCGATATCGGCGGCGGCACGACAGATATCGCGATCTTCTCGGAGGGGAGCATCAAACACACGGCGGTCCTGCCGGTCGGCGGTCATTACGTCACGAGCGACATCGCCACGGGCTTGAGAACGCCCCTCGCCGAGGCGGAGAGGATCAAGATCAAGTACGGCTGCGCCTTCATGCCCCTGATCCCCAAGGATGAAATCATCGAGGTACCCAGCGTCGGGGGGAGGGAGCCACGGGAGGTTTCCCGGCAGATCCTCGGCCGGATCATCGAGCCCCGCATGGACGAGATCCTCGGCATGGCCTGCAAGGAGATCACCCGCTCCGGCTGCGAAGACATCCTCGCCGCGGGCGTGGTCCTGACCGGGGGAACGGCGATCCTTGAGGGGGTTCCGGAGCTGGCGGAACAGATTTTCAACATGCCGGTCCGACGGGGCTGCCCGACGGGCATCGGAGGGCTCACGGATGTGGTCAACAGCCCCCTGTATGCGACAGCCGTTGGACTGGTGCTCTTCGGGAGCCGGAATATCGCCCGGGAAAAGCTGATCCGGGCGGAGGGAAATTTCATCAGTCGTCCGTTCAAGAGGCTCAAACAGTGGGTTCTTGAATTCTTTTAGGGAGGGGAGGCGTTATGTTCGAATTGTCGGATAAGGGTCTGGTGAGCACGGCAACGATCAAGGTGATCGGCATCGGCGGCGCGGGCGGAAATGCGGTGAACACGATGATCTCCTACAACCTGCGAGGCGTGGACTTTATCGCGGCCAACACCGATGCGCAGGCGCTGGAGGCGTCCGCCTCACCGATCAAGATCCAGTTGGGCGCCGAAGCCACCAAGGGGCTGGGTGCCGGTTCGGACCCCGACATCGGCCGGCAGGCGGCCATCGAAACCCGCGAGACGCTGCGCGAACACCTCGACGGATCCGATATGGTCTTCATCACCGCGGGCCTCGGCGGAGGCACGGGAACCGGGGGCGCGCCGATCGCGGCGGAAATCGCCAGAGAAATCGGCGCCCTGACCGTGGCGGTCGTGACGAAACCCTTCCAGTTTGAGGGGAAAAAGCGGAACGGACAGGCGGAGGTGGGGATCGCCGAACTGCGAAAGATCGTAGACACCCTGATCATCGTTCCCAATCAGCGACTTCTGAGCCTCGGAGGACG
The DNA here is from genome assembly GCA_026388345.1 of Deltaproteobacteria bacterium. The sequence goes on along the minus strand of JAPLJY010000042.1, from coordinate 18,109 downwards.
GGAACTCTCCCTGCTGGACGCCTTCAAGAAGGCCGACGACATCCTCTACCACGCCGTCAAGGGGATCTCCGACCTGATCATGGTTCCGGGGCTGATCAACCTCGACTTCGCCGACGTGAAGAACGTGATGTCGCAGATGGGACTGGCCCTCATGGGAACCGGAACGGCCAGCGGCGAGAACCGGGCGGTGGAGGCGGCGCAGAAGGCAATCTCCTCGCCGCTCTTGGAAGACAACACCATCCAGGGCGCCCGCGGTGTTCTTCTGAACATCACCGGCGGTCCGGGCATGACCATTCACGAAATCAACGAGGCCTCGTCGATGATCCAGGCGGAGGCCCACGAGGACGCGAACATCATCTTCGGTACGGTCGTCGACGAGTCGATGGGAGACGAGATCCGGATCACCGTCATCGCGACCGGCTTTGAGACCGCCGAGAACACGGCCAGGGCGAACGTTGCATCGCTCGGCAACTTCCGCCGGGTGAACAACATGGCCGTCCCCACCTTCATCCGGAACGAAAGGCCCGCAGACGCGTTCCCTCCGGGAAAGACCGACGCGTCTGAAGACGACAGCCGTCCGGATCTGGAAATCCCCACGTTCCTCCGGCGGCAGGCGGATTAGTATTTTGAAGACAGTTTTTTTCAGCAGCCTTTGATCCTGTTGGAAGAGTCTCCTTTGCAGGCTGTTCCAAAATTATTTATCCGGTTGATGTGTGCTCCACGTACTACCTGAATGCGTGAGGCGTGGGCACGAAGGAGCCAACGGACTTTAAATACAAATTTGGCATCGGACGTCTATGGGATCTCAGTTCTTCACCGCCTTGGTGCGGACGCGGTCCTTCCTCTCAACAACAAAAGATTTATGTATATCGAGGTGGTCAGAGATGCAAGTGACTCCTCGTAGAACCTAAAAAAATCATATACCAAATCGCTCTGCGAAAATCCGTGTTGAAAAAACGATTCAACGCCCGGACGGGATCGCGGGAGTCGTTCCCAAAGAGCCGGCAGTTAAGAATGACATTTCTCCGACCACAAGGTGCCAACCTGAACCATTTCAACTTATAAACATTGTTGTTTTTCCATCGATATTTGTGCTAAGGAAATCGGAACAGGCGATATAAGATGCAATAAAACGTGAAGCATTACATCTCTGCTTTCGAAAGGAGGTCTTATGCGACGATGGATATTTGTGCTTGCGTTGATGATTGCGGGAACGATGAGCATGCCGGCATTCGGCAGCGAGCTGGATGAACTGAAGGCAACGGTTCTCCAGTTGCAGAAGCGGATCGAGCAGTTGGAAAACCAGCAAAAAATGCAGGTTACAAAGCCGCCCGCAAAGGCCGAAGCGGCAGAACCCGCCAAGCCGGTCATGGCCGGCTCGATGCCCGGCTCTATCATGATACCCGGAACGGATACGTCGCTGAAAATTTACGGCAATGTCCGGGTTGATGCCACCTACGATTTTGCCGGCCGCAGCAACGATATTAACAACAATGACTGGTCCGCCGCCGTCTTCGCCCAGCCGTTGGACACCAACAGCGCAAACCAGCAGCGCAAAAACCAGCTCTATGCAACCGCACGAGCAAGCCGCCTCGGCATCGTGACCAGCACGCCTTCCCAGTGGGGGGATCTGGAAGTCAAAGTAGAGGGAGATTTCAATGCGCCCAATGCTTACATGGGTGAATTGGGCTCCAATGGCACCCAGTTCCGCCTGCGGCATGCCTACGGCCGATGGGGCAATCTGCTGGTGGGGCAGACCTGGTCGAACTTCATCGACCTCCGATCGTACCCGGAAACGGTGGATTTCAACCCCACCGGGGACGTGACGCTGATCCGTCAGGCGCAACTGCGCTACACATTGCCGCTGGGCGGCTCCTCGCTGGCGTTTTCCATCGAGAATCCGGAAGGCCTGTCCGGTTTGCCTCCGTATCAAAATAGATCCAACACGGGTCGTATCGATTTCGACAGGGTGCACGATTTCGTGGTCAACTGGACGTTGAACGGTGAAAAGGCCCATGTTTCCGCCCGTGCGGTGACGATGGAATACAACAACGACAATCACAGCCAACGCGGTTATGCGCTGGCCCTGAGCGGCAGCAGCAGGCTGGGGGCGGGAACGCTGGTGGCCAGCATCCAGGGAGGGGACGGGATCGGCCGCTACATGTTCAATTCCGTTATGCAGGGCGCGACCGACACCGGTACGGATCTGCGCCTCTGGCGTGCGATGGGCTGGCATATCGGATATACGTTGCCGTGGAGTTCCGCCTTACGTTCCAATTTCATCGCCAGCCAGACCTATTTCGGAACGGACGAGATTTCCAACGCTTACGGACGCTTCTGGTCAGGGAAAGCGGATGAATTTGTGCCCAACAAGCGGGTCGACCAGGCGAGCGTCAACCTCCTCTGGGGCGTCATGAAAAACGTGGAGGCGGGCATAGAATACTCCTGGGGCAGGCGCATCACGTTCGCCGACGAGGAAGGAACCCAGCATCGCATCAATACCATGATTCAGTATAACTTCTTCTGAACTGTAAAGGAGAGGAGAGATCAGCCATGAAAAAGTTGTGTACGCTGTTGTCAATTATGATGGTTTTCATGTCTATTGTAGCGTTTGCTCAAGACAAGAAAAAGATCCGGATCGGGGTTACCCAGATCGTTTCCCACCAGGCGCTGGATGCAGACCAGAAGGGGTTTGAAAATGCTTTGAGCAGCAGCGGCTTCAAGGAAGGCGTCCATGTCACCTATGACCGTCAAAATGCACAGGGGGATATGAACAAAGCCAACGCCATTGCCCAGAAGTTCATTGATGAGAAGGTGGATCTGATTCATGCCATTGCCACCCCGACGACCCAGGCGGTGGTGAAGATTACCCGAAATATCCCTGTTATCTTTTCATCGATCACCGATCCGATCAATGCCGGGATCGTCCCGAAGGACAGCGCTCCCGGAAAGAAATCGGGCACCAATGTGACCGGTGTCAGCGATCGCTGGCCGGTATTTCGCCAGATGGAGATGTACGCAAAATTCGTCCCCAAAGCAAAACAATGGGGCACCATTTACAATGCCGGAGAGGCAAACTCTGTCGTGCATATCAAGGAAATGAGAGAAACCGTAAAAAAACTGGGGATGGAGCTGGTTGAGGTGACGATTACCGATCGCTCGGAGGTTCCGCGGGCCGTTAACTCCCTGGTCGGCAAGGTCCAGGCCATAGTGATCTCATCCGATAATACGGCGATTTCAGATTTCGGGACCATTGTTAAGGTATGCAATGAAAAGAAGATTGCGCTTTTCGCGGGTGATGTGGACAGCGTTCCCAAGGGGGCAATCGCCGCATACGGGTTGGATTATTTCCTGGTCGGCTACGCGGCGGGGAAAAAGGCCGTGCTGGCGCTTAAGGGCCTGAAACCCGGCGAGATTCCCTGGGGGCCGATGGAGAAGTTCAGTCTGGTCATCAATCAAAGTGCGGCAAAGATCCAGGGGGTGATCATTCCACCCGATATTTTGAAGAAGGCCGACAAGGTCCTCAAGTAAAGATCTTCAGATTGCATCCTTAAGAAGTGGGGAGAGGGGGCAAATGCGATTTTTCAATAGCGTCAAAGCATTATATTCGGCGGTCGGCATATTGTTTATCATCCTTGTTGTTGGCTACTACCTGGATGTTCAGAACGAAGCCATGGATGCCCGGCATCTGCAAATAAGCACCGCATTGGAAAGGATGGTTCGGCTTGACCAAGAGTTGACCGGCATGCTCGCGCTTGCCGTCGTCGAGCATAATGAGTTGCGCGTAACCCGGTATGAAACGGTTCGTCAGGATGTAGAGGCAGCTATACAGAAGGTAATTGAACTCACAAAAGACCAGAGCATGACCCAGGAAGTTTCTGCATTGAGTGAGGGCCAGAAAAAAATTCGCGACATTGAAGAAATGGTCCTCCGACGGATGAGATCGGACAAATGGAAAGAGGCGCGGGACATCCTCTTTGGCGACGAGTATTTAAGTGCAAAAAAAACCTATGAAATTGACAGCGAAACCATCCCGGGGGTTGTTCTGGGAGAAATCGGTGCGATTGAAAAGCGCTTTAACAGAATAAAAACGGCGGCGCTCGCCGCCCGAATCGGCGCACTCTGTCTGTTGCTGTGGACAGGCATCATGTTTTCGCGCAGAACCCGGGCTGATCTGGCTGAACAAGTGCGATTACAGACGGAAATTTCAACTGCAAATGAGGTATTGGAAGAGCGTGTGCTGGAGCGCACCAAGGAAGTTGAATCCACCATGCACAAGATCGATGCCATGAGCCAGGCGGTCAATGATGCCCTGGTGATGATCGATGGTCAGGGCAAGGTATTTTTCTGGAACCAGGCGGCGGAGAAGCTGTTCGGCTACACCGCCTCCGAAGCCATGGGCAAGGATTTCCACGAAATGGCTGTGCCGGCCGAAACCAGGGAGAAAGCCCAGGAGGGAGTGAGGCAATTTGCGGAGACCGGGCAAGGCGTCCTTTTCGGCGCTGCAATTGAAACGACCGCCATCAACCATGCTGGCAGGGTTTTTCCCGTGGAGGTCAACCTGTCCCCCTTCCAATTGGACGAAGAGTGGTTCGCAGTGGGTACGGTGCGAGACATCACCTCGCGCAAGGCGGCGGCCGAGGCCCTGAAGCAGGCGGGCCAGGAACAGGCCGCCATATTCGAATCGCTTACTCTCGGCATCGCCTTCATCAAGGATCGGATCATTCTTCGCGGAAACGCGAAGCTCGGGGAATTATTCGGCCGACCTTTGGACGAAATGGTTGGGCAGACCACACGCATCTGGTATAAGAACGAAGAAGAGTATTTAGGCATAGGCGCGAGCACTTACGAAGATTTGAAGCATCAGGCTATACATCAGCGTGAACAAGAGCTACCCCGCAAGGACGGAAGCTTGTTCTGGTGCCTCTTCCGGGTTCGCGCGGTGGATGCGCAAGACATTTCGCAGGGCATCGTCTGTACACTCGAGGACATCACCGAACGCAAACAGGCGGAAAGAGAACTCAAGAAGCGGATGGAAGAACTCGAGCGGTTCAGTCGCCTAACCATCAACCGCGAGAAGCAGATGATTCAACTCAAGGAGGAAATCAATCTGCTTCTGGAACAGGCGGGCAAGGAGCAAAAGTATAAAATCGTTGCTTAGAAACAGAACCATCAGATTTCTCGCTGTTGGAGAACGCAAAGAGATGAGACAGGAGGATGCAGGCCATTAAAAAACTTGTCTTTTACGGCGGGCTGAAGCATATTCAAAAAGGATTGACCGATGGTACTTTTTGAATATTTTGCACTCGTTCAATCCTTCAGCCATTCAAAGCCACAATCCGCGTGCACTGAATCTTAATGTTTCTTTGAAAAATGACGGGCTTGTATTAACAAGCGAGGTATTTTGATCATGCCGACATTTCATTTTACAAAAAAAAGCTTTGTGATTTCAGTCTTGTGCGCGCTCTTCATCGTGACGGCGGCAGGATGGGTCTTTACCGGCTATCTTGTCGGAATGGCAACACGCATCGTCGAAAGAGAGCTGGAAAATGCAAATGCGGTCATATCCATTAACCTGACCAGTGAATTAAAGCGCATTGAGAGCGCTGCCGTGGCCGTTGCCGGATCCCCCTTGACCCTTCCCCTGTTGCAGGCCAATACCCCTGAGAACATGGAAAAGGTAAACAACATCCTGGATCGTTATCACAAGTCTTTGGAAGCGGCAGCCTGTTACCTCATCGATCAGAACGGGTTGACGCTGGCATCCTCCAACCGGAACGAAAAGGACAGTTTTGTCGGGCAGAACTACACGTTCAGGCCATACTTCCAGCAGGCGATCAAGGGCGGCATCGGCTACTTATTCGCTTATGGAACGGTATCGAAGAGGCGCGGCTTTTACGCCAGCGCCCCGGTCAGGGACAAGGAAGGTCAGATCGTCGGGGTTGTGACCATCAAAAAGGAAATTGAGGATATCGAAACAAAGCTTAGCCAGTATCGCTGGTTCCTGGTGGACCAAAGCGGCATCATCTTTATATCTTCGCAGCCGGAGGCGCGTCTGAAAAGTCTATGGCCGCTGAGCGACGAGCAGCAGCAGAAAATCATCCTTTCAAAACAATACGGTCCGGGACCCTTCGAACCCGTTCTGCAAAAGCCATTCAAAGAAAAAACGGAAGTGACTTTTCAGGGGGGGCAGTATCTGGCATCACAGAACGCCACACCGTACGAAGGCGTCTCTGTTGTCCTTCTCTGGCCGACAGGACAGATCAGCATGTACCGGTCCGTCGGCATTGTTTTGACCCTGTTGGCCCTTTTATTGACCCTCAGTTTTCTGGCAACGGTTTATATCTTCACACAGTCGAATTTCAGGATGAAGACGCTGCTCAAGGAGAGTCAATCACAGGCAGCGGCCCTTGTTGATTCGGAGCAGCAACTGCGGGCCCGAACGGACGAACTGGAGTCCCAGAAAGAAGCGCTTATCGAACAGCGTCGCGAGCTTGAGGAAAGCAAGGCGTCTTTGGCGCAAACCGAAGAGAGGAGCCGACTGATCCTCGGTTCCATGAGCGAGGGGATCTTTGGCATTGATCCGGAAGGGAAGGTAATCTTCGTCAATCCCGCGGGGTGCGCCATCCTTGGCTATACAGAAGAGGAATTGCTCGGCAAATCACTGCATGACCTGATTCATTACGCCTATCCCAACGGCTCGGAATTCCCGCGGTTGCAGTGCTCCATGTTCCTGACTTCCCAGGATGGCACGGCCCGCATGGTGGACAGCGAGGTGCTCTGGCGCAAGGACGGCACGGCGGTTCCCGTGGAATACGCGACGACACCGGTCTGGAAAGACGGCCAGGTGGGCGGGACAGTCGTTTCATTTCACGACATTATCGAGCGCAAAAAAGCCGAAGGCCTGAAGGTGGAAAAGGAGGTTGCCGAAGAGGCGGCAGCCCGGGCAGAACGGGCCCAGCAGGAACTGGGGGCCAAGATCCTGGAGATCGAGCGCTCCCACCGCCTATTCCTGGGCCGGGAAGAACAAATCATTGAGTTAAAAAGGCAGGTGAATGCCCTTGCCGCCAAGGCAGGCGAGAAGCCACTCTATCGGGAACAGGCACTGGCAGCGGAACCGGGTGAAACATCGGCCCAGACCGTGTTGTCACCGCCGGAGCCGGAACAAACAGAAACGGAACCCTATAACCTGTTCGAAATGCTCAGCGTGGATCAGTTTCAACACCTGCTGGTTGCTTTTTGCGAGTCGGTGGGCATCGCCGCCGCCATTATCGACCTGAAGGGCGAGGTCCTGGCTGCGGCCCGGTGGCAGCGGGCCTGTACCGATTTCCACCGGGTCAATGAAAAAACCTGTGCCCGCTGCATAGAAAGCGATACCGAGCTCGCCATCCAGATGAATGAAGGCAAACCCTTTTCCGTTTACCGCTGCAGGAACGGCCTCACGGACGCGGCAGCACCCATTGTCATCGATGGCAGGCACATGGCCAACACCTTCGTGGGCCAGTTTTTCACCAGCCCCCCGGATGTGGAATTCTTCCGGCGCCAGGCCGAAGAGTGCGGTCTGGATGCAGAAAAATACCTGGAGGCCATCCGGGAAGTTCCGGTGGTCGCCGAAAACAAACTCGAGTCGATCCTGGAATTCCTGGCAGGAATGGCGCAAACCGTGGCAACCATGTCCATGGAGCGCTACCGAGCGAAAATGGCCGAAAATTCAAGCACAAAGAAGGCCGAGGAGTTGAGACTGGAGCGCTCCGCCGCGATGAGTCTGGCTGAGGACGCCGACCAGGCCAGGACAGAGGTTGAGCAATACAGGGCTAACCTGGAGCTGCTTGTCCAGCAGCGGACCGACGAGCTGCGCGCCAGCGAGGAACGAAGCCGACAGATCCTCGAAACGGCGCCTGTGAGCATCGCCTTCTCGACCAAAGGCAGGATTCATTTTGCCAATCCGCTTTTCACGGAAACGTTCGGCGCCAAGGTGGGCGATGCCTCTCCCCAGCTTTACGTGCACCCGGAAGAGCGGGAGGCGCTGGTTGAACGCATGAAACGCGACGGAATTGCCAGGGACCATGAGATTCAAATGTACGACCGTCATAAACAAGTCAGGGATATGCTCGTTACGTTTCTGCCGATCACCGTCGAGGGCGAGGAGGGTATTCTCGGTTGGCTGACGGACATCACGGAGCGCAGGCAAGCGGAAAGAGTGCTGCAGGAGCGAATGGAAGAGCTGGAACGGTTCAGTCATCTGACCATCAACCGCGAGGAAAAGATGATTCAGCTCAAGGAGGAAATTAATCTCCTTCTGGAGCAAACGGGCAGGGAGAAGAAGTATAAGATCGTTGAAGAATAACAGAATCATTCATAAAAAAGGAGGTTGCCATGTTCAAAGAAGAAAGAGACGCGCCGTTATTTGACTGGAGCATGATCGGAAATCTTGCGGAGGGCCGCCCCAATCTTGGCTCCACCATGGATGTGGCGGTCTATCGCCTCATGCAGTTTACGCTGCGGGACATCATTATTCAGGAGTTTGACGCGGCAACGGCCGAACGAATTTATTACAAGGCGGGTGAGCTCGCAGGCCGGGAGTTGTTCAAGAACTTGATTACCCACAAGACCGATTTCGGCGCCTTTGTCAAGGAATTGCAGGATCTTCTGGCTGCCTTGAAAATCGGCATCCTGAGGGTGGAAAAAGCAGATCTTGCGAAAATGGAATTCACACTAACCGTGGCGGAAGATCTGGACTGTTCGGGTTTGCCGGTCTGCGAAGAAACCATCTGCACCTATGATGAGGGATTCATCAGCGGCCTGCTTTTGGCGTTTTCCGGAAAGAAATTCGATGTAAAAGAGGTCGATTGCTGGTGTTCCGGTGACCGCGTCTGCCGGTTTAACGTCAAACCGGCAGCCTGAAGGAATAACAAATGATCCAGATCAACGAGCAGGATATCGACAAGGTCACGGCGGTCCTTTATTCGATGCTCAAAGGCAAGAAACCTGTGCCAATCGAGCTGCCGCAGGATTATCCCGACAATGAAATCCGGCAGGCGGTCGGTTATCTCAACAAATTCATTGCTGAATATAATGAAATGACCACCTTTGCTTATCATCTGGGGCGGGGAGAGATCGATCTCGACCCGCCCAAGGTGGGCTTGATCTTTGCCCAGTCGCTCAAGAGTCTCCACGCAAGCTTGAGAACCTTGACCTGGACCACCAAGCAGATTGCCGCGGGAGATTTCACTCAAAAAGTCAGTTTTATGGGGGAATTCTCCGAGGCCTTCAACAGCATGACCGCGCAGTTGGAAAACTCCTTCCTGGAACGAAAGAAATCCGAGGAGGATCTCCAGCATCAGCTTGACGAGTTGGCAGAGGCTCGGACGGCGATGTTAAACATTTTGGACGATTCCCAGCGGCAGGTTGATGAGTTAAGCAAGGCACGGAAAGCGATGTTGAATATCCTCGAGGATCTCGATGAGGCAAGACAGGCGGCCGACGCCGCCGCCAAAGCCAAGGCGGACTTCCTGGCGAACATGAGCCACGAGATCCGGACCCCAATGAATGCGATCATCGGGTTTTCCAACCTGGCGATGAAGACGGACCTAGACCGGAAGCAGCGTGACTACCTCAGTAAAATCCAGCAGTCGGGACAGCATCTGCTCGGAATTATCAACGACATCCTCGATTTCTCGAAGATCGAGGCGGGCAAGCTGGCGGTGGAACAGACAGAATTTGAACTGGAGAAGGTACTGGGTAATGTATCCAACCTCATTTCCGAGAAGACTGCCGCAAAGGGTCTGGAGCTGGTGTTCCATGTCGAGAAAGGAACCCCCAATTATCTGGTGGGCGACCCGCTGAGGCTGGGGCAGATCCTGGTCAATTATGCCAACAATGCGGTCAAGTTCACCGATCAGGGCGAGATCGTCGTGTCCGTCAGGGTTGTTGAAGAAACCGACCATGACGGCCTTTTCCGTTTTGCCGTCCGTGATACGGGCATCGGGCTGACGGAGGAACAGATCGGTAAGCTGTTCCAGTCCTTCCAGCAGGCCGACATGTCGACATCGCGGAAGTACGGCGGCACCGGACTGGGTCTGGCCATTTCCAAGAAATTGGCCACCCTTATGGGCGGCGATGTGGGGGTGGAGAGCGAATACGGCAAAAGCAGCACCTTCTGGTTTACGGCCCGCTTGGGCAAGGGCATTGCCAAAGCAAGAACATTCCTGCCCGAACCCGACCTGCGGGGACGGCGGGTGCTGGTGGTGGATGACAACGAGATGAGCCGCATCGTTCTTGGCGACATGCTGACCGGGATGACCTTCAGTGTGAAGGATGTCGCCTCTGGCAAGGCGGCGCTGGAAGAGATCCGCACCGCTGCCGAATCCGGTGAGTCTTATGATGTGGTATTGCTGGATTGGCGAATGCCGGGGATGGACGGCATCGAAACGGCAAAAGCAATCCGGGAGCTGCCCCTCTCTCCCATCCCGCACATGGTCATGGTGACGGCTTATGGCCGCGAGGAGGTATTGAAGGAGGCGGCCCTGGCAGGACTCGAAGATGTCCTCATTAAACCGGTAAGCGCTTCGACGATGTTCGACACGCTGGTCCAGGTTCTGGGCGGGAAGCATGATGAGAAGGGGGAAGAAACTCAGCAGGCAACACCGTTGATGGAAAACCTCAACACCATCAAGGGTTCTTCGATCCTCCTTGTGGAGGACAACGAGTTCAACCAGCAGATCGCCTGCGAACTGCTCGCCGATGCCGGGTTCAAGGTGGACGTGGCGGAGAATGGCCAGAAATCGATCGAGATGGTGAATAAACGTTCCTATGACATCGTGCTCATGGATATGCAGATGCCCGTCATGGACGGTACGACAGCCACGCGTGAGATCCGCAAGGATGAACGGTATAAGGATCTGCCCATTTTGGCTATGACGGCCAATGTCATGGAGGCGGATATTGAAAAATGCCGGGACGCGGGCATGTGGGATCATATCGGCAAGCCGATTGACCCCGATGAGCTGTTCGGCAAGCTGTTGAAGTGGGTGAAGCCTCGGAAGATCGAGGAGGTTCAGGAAACCGCCAAGGCGCCAAAGGAGATAGAAAAGGAGGAACCAAAACCGGCAAAGAAGGACGACCTGCCCGATATCCCCGGACTCGATATCAGCCTCGGTTTGAAACGGGTCATGGGCAAGAAGGCCTTTTACATGGACATGCTGAGGAAGTACATCGACAATCAAGGTCAGGCCCCGGCGCAGATCCGCCAGAGCCTCGATGCCGACGATTACGGGACGGCGGAGCGTCTGGCCCACACGGCCAAGGGGGTCAGCGGGAACATCGGCGCGACAGGGCTGCAGGGGATGGCGGCTACCCTGGAGAAGGCGATCCGGGAGAAATCGCCCCGCGAGGAAATCGGGACGATGCTGGACACCTTCGGCGCAGAGCACGGCAAACTCATTGCCGGCCTGATGGAAGCTTTTCCCGTGGCGGCAGTCCGGGAAGAGGTTGACACGGTGGATGAGGCAAAGGCAACGGCGGTTTGTGAAAAAATGATGGAACTCCTCGCCAACGATGACAGCGAAGCGGTGGACTATCTCGAGGCGGAAAAGGATGCCCTGCGCTACATCCTGGGAATGGAGCACTTCGGCCCGTTCGATCACGCCGTCAAACAGTACGATTTTGCACAAGCCCTGGAGTTAATGAAATCGCAGGCGGAAAAGTTCAACAAGCATCGGTAGTTTCCTGCGAATGGGGAGAGAGCCCCGGGGTAAGACGAAAACGTTAGGATAATTTTTTGGAGGATGAAGCGATGACTGACGGAAACGATCAAGAAAAGCAAACGATACTGATCGTCGATGACACACCTGAAAACCTGGCGATGGTAAGCTCGATGCTCAGTGACCGATATAAGATAAAAATTGCCACGACCGGCAAGAAGGCCCTTCAGATCGCCTATTCTCAGGACCCGCCTGACCTGATCCTCCTCGACATCATGATGCCCGAAATGGATGGTTATGAGGTGTGCCGCCAATTGAAAAACGACTCTCAAACGGCAGATATCCCTGTTATTTTTCTGACGGCAAAGTCTGATGTTGACGATGAGATGAAGGGCTTTGAACTCGGAGCTGTGGACTATATTACAAAACCGGTAAGCCCCCCCATCGTATTGGCCCGCGTCCGGACTCATCTGCAACTCAAGAGAGTAACGGACTATTTGAAAAATAAGCTGGGTGAGAATAACCCGTCGTAAATAATATCGTGCATGACCAAGAAGTTATCTGGCAGATGGCTTATTTTTTGAAGCCTTAATGGCAAGGAGGCAGAAATGGCAGAGGCAAGTTATATGGATAAGCCGACGATTCTGGTCGTCGATGATACACCGGACAATCTATCTTTGATGAGTGGATTACTCAAGGATCTGTACAAGGTCAAAATTGCCAACAACGGTGAGCGGGCTTTGAAAGTCGCTATGACCGGCACGCCTCCCGACATCATCCTGCTAGACATCATGATGCCGGTCATGGATGGCTATGAGACTTGCCGCCAGTTAAAGACAGACCTGAAGACCAGGGATATCCCTGTGATTTTTCTGACCGCCAAGGCTGAAGTCGAGGATGAAATGAAGGGTTTCGAACTCGGCGCGGTTGATTACATCACCAAGCCGATCAGTCCGCCCGTTGTACTTGCGCGTGTGAATACCCATCTTCAATTAAAGAAAATGCGCGACTACCTCAAGGATCAAAACGTGTTCTTGGAAGCGGAAGTGCAGCGCCGAACACAGGAGGTTGTCGCAGTCCAGGAAGTTACCATTCTGGCCATGGCGTCGCTGGCGGAAACTCGGGACAACGATACGGGCAACCACATCCGCCGCACCCAGTTTTATGTCAGGGCCCTCGCTGAAAAGCTCCGCCGCCATCCACGGTTCAGCCATTTTCTCGACGATGACAAAACCATTGATCTGCTTTTCAAATCAGCTCCGTTGCATGATATCGGCAAGGTGGGCATCCCCGACCACATCCTTCTGAAACCGGGACGTTTCACCGATGAGGAATTTGAAATCATGAAAACCCATACAGCCTTGGGGCGGGATGCCATCATCGCTGCGGAACGACGCCTTGGGTTGGATCTGCCGTTCCTTTCCTTCGCCAAGGAAATCGCCTATTCCCATCAGGAGAAATGGGATGGCATGGGCTACCCGGAAGGATTGTCCGGTGATGACATCCCGATTTCCGGACGTCTGATGGCCGTGGCGGACGTATACGACGCCCTGATTTGCCGGCGCGTATATAAAGAGGGCATGCCCCATGAAAAGGCGTTGGGAATCATCCGCGAGAGCAGCGGCACCCATTTTGACCCTGATATCGTGGATGCCTTTATGGAAATTGCCGATGAATTTATCCAGATAGCGAAACGCTATGAAGATACGGAGCACGACGTGCAGTTGAAGGCAAAGCAGATGGGGGCATAGATATGAAGCTAAATTTAAAATTTGTTGGTTATAAACAGTAATACTTAGCTTTAGTTATGCCACAAGAGCGTTGACTTATAGGTGTCGCCAATAATCGATAAATTCCATTTTTCTGCCCTCATGCATGAGCAGTACAAGTTGAAATCCACGACAAAAGCGCATTAGCTGCCGTTCGGGTGACAAAAAGGTCTTCCTCATTGACCCGCGGCAAAACAGGGTTAGCGTATAAAACCCAAATATTCGTATTGACACCGCATTGCAGTTTGTCTATAAAGAGATTGCATATTGTTATAGACAAACCACTTTGTGAATAGCCGGTGATAGACAAGTTGAAACCCTTTGAAACTCAAACACTCCCGATCGAGACCATCCAATGGGATTCCCTGATCCCGATGATCGGAAGGGCGAATCGTTCCCTGGCCTATTTTGCCGGTGTTCTCTGCGGCGTCGCCAATCCTGATGTCCTGCTTTCGCCCCTGACCACCCAGGAAGCGGTTTTATCCTCGAAGATCGAAGGGACGCAGGCCACATTGGGGGAGGTTTTGCGATCTGTATAACACCCCGACAGAACGTGTCCTTCATCTTACCCATTCCCGCTATGTCATCCCTCTTTTGGACAGCCTCTTTGATCAACCGATTTTCACCAGCTATCTGCTACAAACCTGCACCGGTATGCCGGGTCTACCCATGATCATGAACATGCTGGGAAAGCTGAAAATGGCATGGATCATCACAGTATTGAGGGAAGGCAAATGGCGCAGGCCACAAATCCTGGCGCTTGCCGAACTGATCAACATCTGCGAAGGCGAAAAGCGATTTTGACAAAAGCACGAAGATGACTTGGAAACAAAAGAAAAGATGCCTTGATCTTCTCGCCGGCGAAGAGGGCTGGTCCCGGAAGGTCTGGGGAGAATCCCTGACGGTCTGCCTCGCCTATCCGAACCTTTACCGGACGGGGATGTCCAACCTCGGCTTTCAGGCTGTCTACGCGCTGATCAACCGCCATCCCGCCTGCCTGTGCGAACGGGTCTTCCTCCCCGAACCCGGCGACGAGCCGCCCGCCGGCGCCGGCGACACCCTGATCAGCATCGAGTCGCAGCGGCCCGTCGCCGACTTCGACATCGTCGCCTTCTCCCTCTCCTTCGAGAACGATTATCCCCAGATCCTCCGGATGCTGGAGATGGCGGGAATCCCCCTCGATACCGCGTCCCGGGGAGAGAAGGATCCTCTCGTCATCGCGGGCGGTATCGCCGTGACGCTGAACCCCGAACCCCTCGCCGACTTCTTTGATCTCTTCCTTCTCGGCGAAGGCGAGGCGGTTCTCCCCGGATTTCTGGATCTCGCGACATCCCGGGAACGGGATCTCCCGCGGGAGGCCTATCTCGCCCGGGTCCAGAAGGAGATTGCCGGGGCCTACGTCCCCCGGTTTTACCGGGTGACCACCGGGGAAGACGGACGCATCTCCTCCCGGGAACCCCTCGATCCCGCCTTTCCCCGACGGATTGCCCGGCCCTATCCCCTCGACCTCGACGCCTTCCCGACCGAACAGGGCATCACCACCGCAGATACCGAATTCGGCGGCATGTTTGTCACGGAGATCAGCCGGGGTTGCCGGCGGGGCTGCCGCTTCTGTGCCGCCGGTTTCGTCTGCCGGCCGGCACGTTTCCGCAGTGCCGAGGTGCTTTCGGCCTCCTTCTGGCGGGGACTCGAAAAACGAAAGACGATCGGCCTCCTGGGTACGGCCGTCTCCGACCACCCTGCCCTGATTCCGCTCTGCCGGGCGATTCTCGGTGCGGGCGGGTCCGTGTCCGTCGGATCCCTCCGTCTGGACCGGTTCAGCACCGAAATGGCGGCGCTCCTGAAGGAAACCGGTGTGGAGACCGTCGCGCTTGCCCCCGAGGCAGGCTCCCAGCGTCTCCGGGATGTGATCCGCAAGGGGATCTCCGAAGGGGAGATTTTTTCTGCAGTGGAAAAACTCATGGATTGTGATATGGTGCAGGTGAGGCTCTATTTCATGGTGGGCCTCCCGACGGAGACGGACGAGGATATGGATGCCATCGTCCGGCTGGTCAAGGGGATGGAGCACCACGCACGCCGGTATTCGAAAGGCAGGAAAGGGTTCCGGCGTCTGACGCTCAGCATCAATCAGTTCATCCCCAAACCCGGCACCCCGTTCCAATGGCACCCGTTAGAGGATACGGCGGTCGTCAAGCGGAGGATCCGGCGAATCACCGACGCGTTGCGCGGCGAGAAGGCGGTCCGGGTCATCCACGACATCCCGAAGTGGAATTACATCCAGGCCCTGCTCTCGCTGGGCGACCGAACGGTGGGCAGGCTGCTGCTGGCGGTCCATCGGCGGGGAGGCAACTGGGCAAACGCCTTCCGGGAGGTCAATGTGAATCCCGACTTCTACGTCTACCGCCGGAAGGAAACCGAGGAGATCCTGCCGTGGGACTTCATCGACCACGGCACCGAGAAAACACTGCTCATCAGCGAATACCGGGAGGCACTGTCCGGGCCACCGGGGACGGATTTTAAATCCGTCCTCATCAGCAAGGAGACGAAACCATGACCACCGTCCATACACCCCAGTCCCAGATGAGACAGATGAAAGGCGTGATCCTCTTCATCGCCGTGATGGTCCTGTTGGTAATCTTTCTTCGAATCATCGGCCTGATCACCGAGTGGTTCTGGTTCCAGGAGGTTGGTTACCAGACGATCTTTACCGTGACCCTGCTGGCAAAGATCAAGACCGGCGCCCTCTTCGGGGCGGGCTTCTTCATCATTTTCTGCGGCAGTCTGCTGATCGCGCTTCACCTGTCGCGGGTACCCCTCTTCGGCGACCAGGCTGGTGCGGCAGGGTTCCGCATCCCGCTGCAGGAGATGGGGCCGGGCCTCCTCAAGGTCATGATCCCTGTCGCCGCCCTCCTGTTCGCCCTCTTCGCCGCCGCCAACGGTTCCGCCCAGTGGGAAAATCTTCTGCTCTTCCTGAATCCCTCCCCCTTCGGCGTCTCCGACCCGCTCTTCCCCCGCCCCGGATCTGGAAGATCGCCCCGGCGGCACGGATTCATCTTGCGCTCCTCATCGCCCTCTTCTTTTTCTGGGGCGTCTTCGGCGCCTGGCTCGACCTCAACGATCTGCTCTTCACGAAACGGGGGGTGGTCTTCGGGCCGGGCTACACCGACGTGACCACGCAGCTCTGGGTCCTGAAACTCATGATGGGGCTCTACGCCGTCGCCGGACTATCCGCGATCTTCTTCGCCGTTAAGCCCGACTGGCGTTTCCCGGCGGCCGCCGTTGCGCTCCTCATCGCCGTGTCGGTCCTGGGCCGGGGAATCTACCCCTCCCTGATCCAGAAATTCCAGGTCATTCCCAACGAGATCGTCGCCGAAACCCCTTACATCGAGAAGAACATCCGGTATACGCGCCTCGCCTACGGCCTGACCCAGATCGAGGAGAAGGAGTTCCCGACGGAGGACAATCTGACGGCGAAGGATCTGGAGAAGAACAACCTGACCGTGAAGAACATCCGGCTGTGGAACCATGCCCCGCTCTTGCAGACGTACAGCCAGCTCCAGGAGATGCGGACCTACTACAAGTTTACCGGCGTCGACAACGACCGCTACACGATCAACGGCGAATACCGGCAGGTGATGCTCTCCCCGCGGGAGATCTCCTATCCGGCGCTGCCGTCCCGGACCTGGGTCAACGAGCATCTCGCCTACACCCACGGCTACGGCGTCGTCCTGGGGCCGGTGAACCGCATCTCCCCCGAGGGACTCCCGGAATTCTTCATCAAGGACATCCCCCCCGTCTCGACGACACCGCTGAAGGTCAACCGCCCGGAGATCTACTTCGGGGAGAACTCCAACGAATATGTCTTCGTCAAGACCAAAATGCCGGAGTTCGACTACCCCGTGGGCGACAAGAACGTCTACTCCCGCTACGAAGGAAAAGGGGGGGTTCCCCTCTCCTTTCTGAAGAAACTGATCTTTGCGGTCCGTTTCGGTTCCATCACACTGCTTTTGTCCGACGACATCACCTCCGACAGCCGGGTGATGTACCACCGGAACGTCCGCGAGCGGGTTTCCATGGTCGCCCCCTTTGCACACCTGGATGCAGACCCCTATCTCGTCATCTCGCCGGAGGGGCGCCTGCTGTGGTTCATCGACGGATACACGGTTAAGGACCGTTTCCCCTATTCGGAGCCGACCCCGGACATGGGCAACTACATCCGCAACACCTTGAAGGCGGTCGTGGATGCCTATGACGGAACGGTCCAGCTCTACGTGAGCGATCCGACCGATCCCATCATGCAGACCTACAGCCGGATCTTTCCGGGCGTTTTCAAGCCGATGGGCGAGATGCCGGAGGCGCTCCGGAGCCATGTCCGCTATCCGCCGGGACTGCTTACAATCCAGGCACGGATGTACCGGGTCTACCACATGCAGGATGCGCAGGTCTTCTACAACAAGGAAGACCTCTGGTACATCCCGGGGAAACAGGTCGCCGGCCCCGGCGGTCAAAATGCCATGGATCCCTACTACACGATCATGAAGCTCCCCGGGGCCGAAAAGGAGGAGTTTGTGCTACTCTCCCCCTTCACGCCCAGCATGAAGGACAACATGTCGGCCTGGATGGCCGCCCGCTGCGACG
>JAPLJY010000050.1 GCA_026388345.1 Deltaproteobacteria bacterium | reverse complement strand
ACCGTGATGTAGCCGCCCTGGTCCGCGGCAACGAACTCTCGGAAGGGGGCCGTGTTCGGGGTGAGGCCGACGAATATGAAGACCCCGTTTACCGCAAGCTCGCGCGTGGTCCCCGTCTTGATGTCCTTCAGCTTGATCCCTTGGACAAGGTCAAGACCCTCGATCGATTCGACCACGGAATTCCACGCGAAGGCGATCTTTTCGTTGGCAAAGGCCCTCTTCTGGAGGATCGCCGTCGCCCGCAGGCGGTCCCGGCGGTGGATCACTGTGACCTTCTTCGCAAAGCGGGTGAGGTAGAGCGCCTCCTGGATGGCCGTATCGCCGCCGCCGACCACCGCAACCTCGCGGTTGCGGTAAAAGGGGCCGTCGCAGGTGGCGCAGAAGGAGACCCCCTTCCCGATGAAACGCTCCTCGCCTGCAGCGCCGAGACGCCGCCAGTTCGCCCCGGTGGCGATGATCACGGAAAGCGTCCCGTAGTGCATGTCGCCGGCGGTGATCTCCCAGCCATCCGTCTCGCCCCACCGTTTTTTTGTCACCGCCGTCACGTCGCCGGAGGCGGTCTTCAGACCGAACTGGACGGCCTGCTTCTTCAGACGGTCAACAAGATCGGAGCCGATGATCCCGTCCGGAATCCCCGGGTAGTTCTCGATCAGATCGGTCACGGTAATCTGGCTGACTGTCGAACCGCCCTCGATTGCAAGCGTCCGGAGGTCCGCCCGCGCGGCATACATCCCCGCGGTGAGCCCCGCCGGCCCGCCGCCGATGATCACGACGTCGTAGGGTGGATTGGAAACCGTCTGTTCGGCCATACTCTCTTCTCCTCTCGTTGTTTCTTCCCGAATGCCTATTTAATCGAGAAACCACCATTTTGTAAAGCCGGAAAAATGAGCCGACGATACCTTGGCAAGCGCGGCCCCTTGTGGTATAATATTCCCAGACCGGTCGGGTCTGCACCCTCAAGGTATCGACCGGGAAACGACATGGGCGGGCCATTCCCATGAAGAAAACAAACGCCGACGGAAAACAGACGCCCCACAAATCCGACCTGACCGACCGCAGGGAGGTCGAGGAACGGCTTCGCCGGAGTGAAGAGAGATACCGCCGGATCTTCGAAAACATTCAGGACATCTACTATGAGGTGGGGCTCGACGGGACCATTCTGGAGATCTCCCCCTCCATCGAAAACTATTCCCCCTTCCGGCGGGAAGAGCTGATTGGAAGATCCATTAACGAGTTTTACGCCGACCAGACACGGAGAGATTCCTTCCTGCAGGCGATCATGGAGCGCGGATCCGTGCACGACTTCGAGATCCAGCTACGGGATTCCGGGGGCTCTCTTTTTACCTGCTCCATCACCGCGACGATCCTTCCCGGATCGGAAGAACTTCCCCCGCGGATCGTCGGTTCCATGAGGGACATCTCCGCGCGCAAACAGGCCGAACAGGCGCTCCAAGAGAGAGAGGAAGAGCTTTCCATCCAGTCCCGGAATCTCGAGGAGTTGAACGCGGCGCTCAAAGTGCTTCTCCGGCAGCGGGAGGAGGACCGGGTGGAGTTGCAGGAGCAGGTTCTTGCCAATGTGAAAACCCTTATCCTTCCCAGCATCGAAAAATTGAAAGAGGGAGCGCTGACCCCTCCCCAGAGGGATTGCCTCAACACCCTCGAAGCAAGAATCAGCGGGATCATTTCTCCCTTCCTGCACCGGATCACCCAGGCCTATTTCGATCTCACCCCCCAGGAGATCCGGGTGGCGGACTGTGTCAAAAACGGGCATACGACCAAGGAGATCGCAAGCATACTCTGCATATCGACCAAAACGGTTGATTATCACCGAAACCGTATCCGCCGGAAGCTCGGCCTCAGGAACCGCCATGCAAGCCTCCGGTCTTTTCTGCTGAATCTTTCCTGACCCCTGTTTTTACCCGGTATTTTCCAGGATATCCTTCCGTATTGCACAGAAAGAATTCTCGTCCTATGGTTGAATCAAAACCATCCATCCTTGGGGAAATGGCAATGAAATAAGGAGGTGATTAGATGAAAATACAGGAAATCAGGGAGATTGGCAGACGGTGGAACGTCAATGCCCGGATCGGCCGATCCAAACAGGAGATTATCCGCGAGATCCAGATCCGGGAGGGATTTTCCCCCTGTTTTCGTACGAAAGAGGTGTGTGACAATGATTGTCTCTGGAAAAGCGATTGCCTGACCATGGGGGGTGACGGGAAAGGACGGTTTCATGTTTGATCCCAAAAATATCCTTGTGCCGACGGATTTCTCGGAAGATTCGGATCGCGCCTTTCTTACGGCCCTGGAGATTGCCGGAAAGGGACGGTCGCGGATCTTTTTCCTCCACGTGATCAGCCGGACGGTCCAGATGTGCGTATCCGATTATTGTATCGACCAGAGTATCGCGGATCGCGTGTTGAGCGAGGGCATTGTCTATTCCAATGAAAAACTCCGGGAGACCATCGCCCGATTCCCGGGCAGCCGGGATGTCAAGGTCATTCCGGATCTTCGCAAGGGTCAGCCCCACGAAGAGATTCTCAAGGAGGCCGCCGAGCGGAAGGCCGATCTGATCGTGATCGCCTCCCACGGCAAGACGGGTTTGAAGAAATACTTCATCGGGAGCGTCGCGGAAAAGGTAATGAAAGAGGCAAAATGTCCGGTGCTGCTGATCCGGAATCCGGATCTTGAAAAGGCGTCATGATTGTTTTCATTGCATTTTGAAGGAAAGGAGGTGCAGATCATGTATCCAAAGGTTCTCGTTCCGTTGGACGGCTCGGAATTGGCCGAATGCGCTTTGCCCGAGGTCATCAAACTGGGCCGGGACGGGATTGTCGGTGAGGTGATCCTCTTGAAGGTGATCGCAATCGAGGTGATCCACATTCCCAAGGCGTACGAAAGGAGTATTGATTTTGCCGCCCTGAGTAATGCCCATCGCACCGAAGCGATGAGGTATCTCGAAGGCGTTCAGTCCCGGCTCCAGGCCGAAGGGATCAAGGTCAGCACGGAGCTGCTGGAAGGCCGGCCGGAGGAGAAGATTGTCGACTACGCCAGGAATCGCTCCGTGGATCTGATCGTCATCGCTACACACGGTTATACCGGGATGAAGCGGCTGATGTTCGGCAGCGTAGCCCTCCAGGTGTTGCACGATGCAAACGTCCCCGTCCTCCTGATCAGAGCGCGTCCCGGCCAGGCAAAGGCATGAGGATGCAACGACAGGGGGGCGGATTTCGCTCCCCTGTCTCATTTTTACCCCCTCCGCATTATGACTTGACAGGTAATACCCCTTTGCCTATAGTTCCCCCGCTGCGATTTATGCTCACGATGATCCGACCAAAGGGGGGAACTTGATGCCAGAAAATCCGTTGCACATATGGTAGACGGAGCGACCCGTCAATTTGCTGCTATTATACTGCCCCTGTCAGGGCCGGGTATTATCACCGCGACAACCCTGTCTTTCATTTACTCGACGTAAAACAGGAGGTCAGCATGAAAGCCCTTGTTCTCGAAGAATACAGTAAATTCGTCTACAAAGACGTTCCCGACCCCGTTCTACGGGACGAAAACGACATCCAGGTGAGGGTCCGGGCCGCGTCGATCTGCGGCTCCGACGTCCACGGCATGGACGGCTCCACAGGACGGCGCCAGCCTCCGATCATCATGGGCCATGAAGCTTCGGGAGAAATCGCCGCTGTCGACAAGCGTGTCACGCACTTCAGGACCGGGGACCACATCACCTTTGATTCGACCGAATACTGCGGCGAATGCTTTTACTGCCGCCGGGGCGATGTCAATCTCTGCGACAACCGCAGGATTCTCGGCGTTTCCTGTGCCGAATACAGCCGCTCCGGCGCCTTCGCCGAATATGTGGTCGTGCCGGAGCGGATCGTCTACGCCATGCCCGAAGGACTCGATTTCATCGACGCATCTCTCACGGAACCCGTCGCCGTCGCCGCCCACGCTGCGGCCATCACGCCGATCGCCCTCGGCGATTCCATCATCGTGGTTGGAACCGGACTCATCGGACTCCTGCTCATCCAGATCCTCCGCGCAAGTGCACCCGGCATCCTCATCGGGCTGGACACGGACCCTTCGCGCCGGGAAGCCGCCATGCAATTCGGCGCTGATGCAGCCTTCGATCCAGCCTCGCCCGACAGCCCTGCCCGTGTCCGTGCGCTGACCTCCGGGCGCGGCGCCGACCATGCCTTCGAGGCCGTCGGAGCCACGGCCCCGATCCGCACGGCCATCGACCTGGTGCGCAAAGGCGGAACGGTCACCCTCATCGGCAACGTGAGCCCGGCCGTCGAACTGCCCCTCCAGTCCGTCGTCACGCGCCAGATCAACCTATACGGATCCTGCGCGATGGCCGGTGAATATCCCGTTGTCCTCGACCTCATGGCGCGAAAAAAAATCAACGCCCGCGCGCTCGTCAGCGCAGTCGCGCCGCTCTCCGAAGGGGCCGCGTGGTTCGACCGCCTCTACAAGCGTGAACCGGGCCTGCTCAAAGTCGTACTGGAGCCCTGACATGGAAAAATTACGCTTCGGCCTCATCGGCTACGGCAAGGTTGCCGAACTCCACGTCCGCGCCATCGCCGCCTTGGGAAACAGCGCGCTCGTCTCCGTCTGCGGCCGCGATCCGCAAAAGCGTGAGGCCTTTGCGCTGCGCCACGGCATCAGCGCACGCGGATCTATCATGGAAATGGTTGCCAAAGACAGGGTCGAGGCCGTCCTCATCGTCACGCCCCACCCTGCCCACAAACAGATCGCTATCGAGGCCGCAGAGGCCGGCTGCCACGTCCTCGTCGAAAAGCCGATGGCCCTCTCCGTCGCGGACTGCGACGCCATGATCGCCGCCTCGGCCGCCGCCGGAAAAGCCCTTGGGGTGATCAGCCAGCGGCGCTGGTATCCCAGCGTGCGGCGCATCCGTCATGCCATCGATTCGGGCGCGCTGGGAAAACCTGCCATCGCGCAGGTGACCATCCTCGGATGGCGCGACGAGGCCTATTACAACGCCGACCCCTGGCGCGGCAAGTGGGCGCTGGAAGGGGGCGGAGTCCTCGTCAACCAGGCCCCCCATCAGCTCGATCTTCTGGCATGGTTCATGGGTCCGGCCAGGGAAATCGCAGGCGTCTGGGACAACGTCAACCATCCCTATATCGAGGTCGAGGACACGGCCGTCGCCGCGATCCGCTTCGCCAACGGGGGAATGGGTTCGGTGCTTGTCTCCAATTCCCAGAAGCCCGGCATTTACGCCAAGGTGCACATCCACGGATCGAGCGGCGCCTCTGCCGGCGTCCAGACCGACGGTGGAGCCATGTTCATCGCGGGCATGAGCGGCGTCCTCGAACCGCCATACAACGACTTGTGGACGATCCCCGGTCAGGAGTCGATGCTGCCCCTGTGGAAGGCCGAGGACGAGGCTTTTTTCAGCAAGATCGATCCGACCTGGTATTTTTTCGCTCTGCAGATCGCCGAATTCAGCGAATCGGCTCGGGCGGGAAGGACGCCGGCGGTCACAGGCGAGGACGGACGCGAGACGGTCAGAATTTTCGAGGGGATTTACGGCGATAGGAGGAAAGGGCCGATCTGACATTGGCCGATAGCCATATGAAGGCCTACGCCTCGCCGCTCGACCTTCCCGCCCCCCTGGACTCCGCCCTGCTGGTCGTCCCGACCGCCCAGATCGTCCCGATCCTCGAAGACCTCGCGAAGGTCGGCACGAAGCGGGCGGTTATAAAATCATAATAGGGTTCAGAACCTATGGCATACGGATTCTTCTGCAGGTAACGGCTCCATACTGTAATGATTCGATAATGACTTCCTCATTTTCATTTTGTCAGCACACCTTCGATCATGCGGTAAAACAATGTTCTGGGAAGAATCTTTCTGAGGTAAAGCATTGTCCGTGCAGATTTTCCTGCCGGATAGATAAATTTTTTCCTGTTATCAGTCGAAGCCGTATAGATGACTTTAGCAACCCCCATAGGGTCAGAACCCTCGGCATTCTTTTTGATCAAATTCGCGGTTACCTTGTCCGCATAGTCTATATACTCAGGCAGTAATTCATTGCGCGTGATAATGGATGTGTTGCCGTTCGGATCAGAAAAGCCCGTTCTTATCACACCCGGTTCAACCAGTTTAATATTAACGTTAAATGGCTTAACTTCATACTGAAGTTAAAAGAAGAGGGAACAACATACAGCACGCTCCTGGCTGAAGGCCACGGGGAGCTGGCACAGGCATACCTGAAGGACCGGAATGTCCCTATCGAAGAAATTGCCTATCTCCTTGGTTTTTCCGAACCCAGTGTCTTCCACAGAACCTTCAAGCGCTGGACAGGCACAACACCCGGCCTGTATAGAAGGCAGACGATGGATGCTAACCGCTCCGCCGAGAGCATGGTCGATAAACAGGGTAGAGTAGAGAACTGGCTATAACCGCTTTAAACGACAGGGCCTGCGCCCGGATTGACAATATTCCGATTATGACTTGACAGGGAATACCCCTTTGCCTATAGTTCCCCCGCTGCCATTCATGCCCACGATGATCCGACCAAAGGGGGGAACTTGATGCCGGAAAATCCGCTGCACCTGCTGCTGCATCCGAAATCCATCGCCGTCGCCGGCGCAAGCAATAAGCCGAAAAAAATGGGGACCCTGCAGGCCCTATCCATCCTGAAGGACGGCTATGAGGGTAAATTCTACCCTGTCCATCCTACCGAAAAGACCGTCCTCGGGCACAAGGCCTACGCCTCGCCGCTCGACCTTCCCGAGGCCCCGGACCTCGCCCTCCTGGTCGTCCCGACCGCCCATGTCGTCCCGATCCTCGAAGACTTCGCGAAGATCGGCACGAAGCGGGCGGTCATCATCAGCGCCGGCTTCAAGGAGACAGGGCCGGAAGGGCGGGCGCTGGAGGAGAGGCTCCGGGAGATCGCCGCAACCTACGGCATCCGCTTCCTCGGCCCCAACTGCATGGGAATCGTGAACACCGCCATCTCCCTCAACCTCACCGTCGCCACCATGGAGAAACGGCCGGGATCGCTCGGGATGGCCTCCCAGAGCGGCACCTACATCACCCAGACCCTTCCCTATCTCCGTGAGCGGGGGATCCGCTTCAGCAAGGCGGTCAGTTGCGGAAACGAGGCCAACATCGACGTGATCGACGCCCTCGAATACCTGGGCGATGACGAACAGACGAAAGCGATCATCCTCTACATCGAGGGGATCCACGACGGCAGGCGATTCATTGAAACCGCGCAGAAGATTACCCCCAAAAAGCCGATCCTCGCCCAGTACGTGGGCGGCTCGGCCGCCGGCGCCCGCGCGGGCCTGAGCCACACCGGCGCGCTGGCCGGCCCCGACTTTCTCTACGAAGGCATCTTCAAGCAGGCGGGAATCATCCGCTGCCACTCCATCGAAGACCTCTACGCCCACGGATGGATGCACGCCGCCCAGCCGCCCCTTCGCGGCCGCAGGCTCGGGATCGTCACAAACTCCGGGGGACCGGGCACCGCCATCTCCCATAACGCCGATCAGGGCGGCATGACGGTGCCCCGCTACTCCGATGCCCTGCAAAAAATGATCCGGGAGCTCATCCCCGGCCACGCCTCCAGCGCGAACCCCGTTGATCTGACCTTTCACCTGGACACGCAGGTCCTGGCCGCAACGATCCCCGCGATGATCCTGGAGAGCGGGGAGGTGGACGCAATCGCCGTCCACGGCGCGATGAACTCCGGCTTCATGAAGGCGGTGTATCCGCACATGCTTGAAATCATGGGGGACATGCCCCTGGAAACCTTCCTGGCCCAGATGGCGATGGACATGACCGCCGCCGTGGAGCTCCCCCGGAAATACGGCCTGCCCCTGGTCATCTCCTCTTTCTTCGGCCGCGAGGACAACAATACCTCCCTTTACATGGACCACGATGTCCCGGTCTTTGACTCGCCGGAGAAGGCGGCGCGGGGGATGGCCTCGCTTCTCCGCCATCTGGAGATCCGCGGGCGCAAGCCGATCGTGATGCCCACCCTGCCCCCGGAGAACCCGGAAGCCGCGGGGATGATCAAGACGGCCCTTGCCGCCGGGCAGAAGGCCCTCGACGAACACCAGGCGAAAGAGGTCCTCGCCGCCTACGGCGTCCCGATCACCCGGGAGGGGATCGCCGCAAATGAAGACGAGGCCGTGAAGACGGCGCGCTCAATCGGATTCCCCGTTGCCGTCAAGGCCTGCGCCTGGGAGATCATGCACAAGTCCGGCCGGGGTCTCATCGCCCTGGACATCCGGACGGAAGAGGCCCTGCGCGAAGCTTTCCGGTCGATCCGCGCCGCCGCCGGAAAGGAGATCCCCATCCTCATTGAGGAGATGGTTTCAGGCGGCCGCGAATTCGTGGCCGGGATGACCCGCTTCCCCGGCTTCGGCCCCTGCGTCCTGTTCGGCCTGGGCGGCGTCTTTGCGGAGGCGCTGAAGGATACCGCCTTCCGCGCCGCGCCGCTCAGCGCAACCGAGGCGGAGGAGATGCTGACCGACATCCGGGCAAAGGCGCTTCTCGGGGAATTCCGCGGCCTTCCCGCCGTGGACCTGCCCGCCCTCGCCGGGATCCTCCAAGCGGTGGGCGCGATCGCCCTCCTCCATCCCGAAATCGCCGACATCGACCTGAACCCCCTGATCATCGCGGGGTCGAAGCCTGTCGTCGCCGACGCCCTCTTCGTCCTCGCGTCCTGATCATCATAAGGAGATCGATATGAATGTGCCTAAGAAGGTGGATATATTGGAGGTCGGACCCCGCGACGGCCTGCAGAACCTGAGTGCATTCGTCGAAACGAAACAGAAGATCGAACTGATTCGGCGCCTGGCCGCGTCAGGTCTTAGCCATATCCAACTCGGGGCGTTTGTCAGTCCCCGCGCCGTTCCGCAGTTCGGCAACATTCAGGAGGTGGCGCGGGAGGTGATGGCATCGATTCCGGGGGTCCGCTTCAGTGCCCTCGTTCCCAACCGGAAAGGCGCCGCCGACGCGCTTTCCTGCGGCATCCGGGAGATCTCCTTCGTCTTTTCCGTAAGCAAGGCCCACAATCAAAGCAACGTCGGCAAAACCCATGAGGAATCATTGGCGGAGCTTGCCGCCGTTATGGACCTGCTTCCCGCCTATCCGGAGACCGAGATCACCGCTGATCTGGCAACTTCATTCGGGTGTCCCTTTGAGATCAAGGTACCGCCGGAACGGGTCCTGCACTATATCGAAAAGGCATACGATCTGGGTGTCAGGCGTATCACCCTCTGTGATACCGTGGGATATGGAAATCCCCGGCAGGTGACCGAAATCGTCACGGATTGCCGGGATTCCTTTCCCGATACGACCTTCCGCTGCCACTTTCACAACACCCGCGGTCTCGGTCTCGCCAATACGCTGGCCGCCGTCGAGGCGGGAATCCGGTCCTTTGATTCCTCCGTCGGCGGTCTGGGCGGTTGTCCCTTTGCCCCCGGCGCCACGGGGAATGTTGCCACGGAGGATATGGTGTTCATGTTATCCGAAATGGGGATTGAGACGGGAGTTGATCTTCCGACGCTCCTGGAGACGGTCCGCTTTCTCCAGGGAATTCTTCCCTCTGTCGGAATGGAGAGTGCACTTTTCAGGGCGGGGCTGCCCGGTGGACGATGCGGTGAGAAAAAGGCTTGACATGCCTGAAAGCTTTGGTATCATCACCAAACGTAATATGGTTATAACGATATTACAATAAGACCATGTTGACATCCGTCGCGATGTACAGGTAGGGAGACGATTATGGTTCCCCTTTACTTCCTCATTGAGTCATTCCTTAAGAACAAAATTCTCTCCGGTCTCTTTGAGCCCGGTCAGAGACTCCCGACCGAGCAGGAAATGATTGCCCAGTTCGGTGTCAGCCGGATCACGATTCGGAGCGCCTTATCCCATCTTGAATCTGAAGGGCTTGTTGTAAAGCGTCAGGCCAAAGGAACCTTCGTTGCCGAGAATATCCCGGTGAAGAAGCAGTGGATTTACACAGGCAACTTGTCCCGCATCATTGCGGATGGGAAAAAGTACAAAACTCTCCCTGTTGGAATAATGCGCATCAAGATCGGTGAGGCAAGAGCTCCCAAAGATATAAGGCAATTTTTCGATCTCAAAAACGAGGATGATATCTCAAGAGTCCAGAGAGTCCGTTTCTTGGATGGTATTCCCATCTCTTACGTTGAAAATTTCCTGTGTCCGGAACATGGCGACAAAATTGACCTGGACGAACTTTCGGAAAAGACAATGCCGGAAGTCCTTCAGCGTCGGTTGGGTTTTACCTTCGGACGGGGAGAATTGTTTATCGAAGCGATGCCCGCGGATCCGGATATCGCCGCTTTCCTGAATTGCAGCGCTTTTGCTACCATTATTTTCAGTCAAGTTTACTACTGGTTTCCGGGCAATAAGCCCCTGCAGCTGGTTCACAGTTATATCCGGGGAGATTACTTCAAGTACAAAGTCGATATTGATGTGACGAACGGGGGAAGTGTTCACCCTCCGGGAGTAATTGAGGATGTTTAGGCACAAGCCCTATCGAATACCACCGATGATGACTGATGAGCGAACATGGGGTGCAACCGAAAGGAGATTGGCATGTACAAAGTAAGCGTGATGTACCCGAACCAGAAAGGTAGCCGTTTCGATCTGGAATACTACCGCACGACGCATATGGCCCTGGTGAAAAAGAATCTGAAGCCCTTCGGCCTCGTGAAGGCGGAAGTCCTGCGAGGGATCTCCGGCGGCGGCGGTCAACCGGCCCCGTACGTCTGCATCGGCAACCTCTATTTCGACTCGGCCGACGGCTATGAGAAGGGCAGCACGGCCACCGGCGGCGTCCTGCGCGCGGATATCTCCAATTTCACCGATGTGACGCCCATACGCCAGATTAGCGAAGTTCTGACGATCGGATGACGACCGGT
The DNA here is from genome assembly GCA_026388345.1 of Deltaproteobacteria bacterium. The sequence continues at coordinate 40,928 of JAPLJY010000050.1, read as the reverse complement.
TCGGCACTCCGGGCATGCCGAGGTTTCCGGCCCGCCCGGATGCTGGCGAAACATCGATCTGCCGTATAAGAAAATAAACGAAGTGGAACACTGCCAAATGAAAAAAGGAGTGGCTTGTATGGAGAACCATATGAAGGCGGTCATGAAAACGAACCCGGGACCCGGCATCGAAATACGGGCGATTCCCTGTCCGACCCTTCCCAAGAATTACCCCGACGGCGAAGTCATTGTCGAGGTGGGCGCCTGCGGCATCTGTGGAACGGATGTCGGAATCTATCGCTGGCACCCCTGGGAGTCCCGCTCCGTGAAAATCCCCAGAGTCCTCGGTCATGAGATTTCCGGAACGGTCGTTGAAATAGGAAAGAACTGTGGAGACTGGAAGGTGGGCGACCGGGTGGTCTCCGATACGGACATGGGATGCGGAAAATGTTTTTTCTGCCGGATTGGGAGGGTTAACATTTGTGAGAATCGCAAGAGCCTTGGCTTGCAGCTCGACGGTGGAATGGCAAAGTACGTTGCCACCCGGGCGAACAACCTCTTCCTGCTTCCTGCCCACCTTTCTTTTGAAGTGGGGGCGGCCATGGAACCGTTGGGAGTCGCCATGAACGCCTATCTCAAATCGGGGTTCAAGCCGGGGGACAAGGTATTGATTCTCGGCACAGGCTCCATAGGGTTGGCCACTCTCATGCTTTTAAAGACGGCAGGCGCTTCCGAGGTTTTTATTACGGGATTAAAAGTGGATCAATGGAGATTTGAAAAGGCAAAGGAATTGGGCGCCGACGCTGTTTTTAACGTCGATGAAGAAGATCCGACGGATCAACTGATGTCTCGTACCCATGGGAGAGGTGTGGACATTGTCTTTGTTTGTGCCGGTGGCAGAGAGAATCTTTTTCAGGCAAGCCGGTGGGTCCGAAAGGCTGGAACCGTGATGGTGATTGGCCTTTCTCATGGAGGGGTCGATTTTGACTCCAACCTGCTCGTCGAAAAAGAATTGGTTTTCAAAGGCGCATACCGAAGGACACCTGAAACCTGGGACCGGATCCTGGAGCTGGTTGGCAAAGGCAAAATCCCTTTGAAAGAACTTGTTACTCATTCCGTGCCATTGGAGGAAGTGGAGGCGGGTTTCCACCTCATTGAAAAGGGGGAAGCCCTGAAAGTGGTCGTCACACCTTGAGCGATTGAAAAGGCGGAATCAACCATATTGGTTGTTATCTTCTCAGCTGAATCCGTGGCGCTAAATGTGCTTGTTGTCTGAAATGGTCAAAAAGTTAAAAAAGATTGAAATGATCGGGAGGGCGGCATGAGGATCGAATCTGTACGGCTCAAGGGGTTCACGGGAATCAAGCGGGATCACGGATTTTCGTCTCCAAGGGGGTGCTGAATGCCTTTCAAGAAATGCTTAGAAGTGGTTTTTCAGATCATTACCGCGTTCCTGATGATTTCCATGGTGTTCCTGACACTGCTGCAGGTCGTCAGCCGGTATGCTTTTAACGCGGCTATCCCATGGACCGAGGAACTCGCGCGCCTCGGCCTCGTCTACGTCACCTTCTTCGGATCCATCGTTGCCTTCCAGCGCCGCGAGCACCTCCGGGTTGAGGTGCTGGTGAATGCTTTTCCTCCTGGATTACGGAAGTGGCTTGGAGTCATCGTCGATCTCGCATCGATGCTGGTGCTGGGAGTGGTGGTATGGCAGGGTGTTCCCCTGCTGATCCGGTTCTGGCCCCTTCTCTCCGCGGCCCTGGAATGGCCCGTGACGGTGTTCTACTTTCCGGTTGTGTTCTGCTGCAGTGTCTTGCTCATCTACACCGCCGCAGATGTGGTGGCGGTGGTTCGCGGCACCGGTGACCGGGGAACGCCCGATACAGCCCAGGAGGTGTCGCGATGATGCTGTTTCTGCTTTTTGCCATGATGTTGCTCCTCATGGTCCTCGGGATGCACATTGGCCTCGCCATGGTGGCCAGCAGCCTGCTGTATCTGCTGTTTCACCTTTCCGGCTCCCTGGCGCTTCCGCTCGGAGTGATCCCGCAAAAGATGTTGTATGGGGTCGACTCCTTCCCTCTGCTCGCTGTTCCGCTGTTCATGCTCGCCGGTGAGCTGATGTCCGCAGGTGGAATCACCGCCAGGATCGTGCGGTTTGCCACCTCGCTGGTGGGGTGGATCACGGGTGGGCTGGCTCACGTCGTTATTGTCGTGAACATGATCATGGCCGGCATGTCGGGGTCTGCCGTCGCGGATGCCGCGGCTACCGGTTCCGTGCTCATTCCAGCCATGATCAAAGCCCGGTTTCCGCCGGCGTTCGCCGCTGCGGTGACCGCCGCAGCGTCCACCATCGGCCCGATCATCCCCCCCAGCATCCCGTTCGTGCTGATCGGTACGATCGCCCAGGTTTCGATCGGCAGGCTCTTCCTGGGCGGGGCGGTGCCGGGGGTCATCATGGGCCTCTTTCTGATGGCCGCGTCCTACTTTGTGGCGAAGCGGCACGGATACGCAGCGGAGAAGCGGGTGACCGCACGGGAAATTCTGGCGACCTTCTGGCCTGCGATTCCCGCCCTCCTCATGCCCGTCATCATCATGGGAGGCATTTTGAGCGGGATCACTACCCCGACCGAGGCTGCGGTGCTCGGCGTGGTGTATGCGTTGTTTCTATCCGTCGGCGTCTACCGGGAACTTACCATTCGCGACGTCTACCGGATCTGCTGGCGAATGGGGGGCACGACGGCGGCCATCATGATCACCATCTCCGGCGCCACGCTTCTTGGCTTCGTTGCCACCGCGGAGCAGATGGGGCCCAAGCTGATGCAGTTCTTCCTGTCCTTGAGCAGCAATCCCTACGTCCTGCTCTTGATCATCAACCTGGCCCTGCTGATCCTGGGATGTGTGATGGAGCCCGTGCCCATCATCCTGCTTACGGTCCCGATCTTCTTCCCGGTGCTCATGAAGCTGGGACTGGACCCGATCCACCTGGGGGTTGTCATGACCCTGAACCTCATGATCGGCCTGCTCACCCCATTCGTCGGACTCAATGTGTTCATCACGGCGGCCATCGCGAGAACCCCGGTCATAGACGTAGCGCGGGCATTGCTCATTTTCATCTTGGCGCTGGTCCTGGTGCTGTTCCTGATCAGTTATGTGCCGCAGTTGGTGCTCTGGTTGCCGAACCTGATCTTTGGAAAGTAGCCGCGAGCGACGCGGTTCGACGGTGACGGGTTTCCGGGAAGAATGGCGCGGACTCGTCGTGGAGAGGTGGGTTCAGGGAAACCGGACGATTTTTCCGTACCCTGCATTTTAACAACTTTAGGAGGAGGGAAAGATATGATGAAAAAAATGAGCGTTATCATTGTTGCGGCAGTCGTCCTGGTCTTGGCGGTCGTGTTTGCGGGACCAACCTGCGCCGCGGCGGCCGCGGGGCCCGTGCTGGAATTCAAGTTTGCCGAAGTTCAGCCCGCACAGGGAATTTACGCCCGCTATGAGGCGAAGTTCGGGAAGCTGCTTGAGGAGCGGACCGGCGGTGCGGTGAAAATCGCCCTGTTCGCGGGGGGCGCCCTGGGGGGCGAAAAAGATGTGATGGAGGGGATGCGGATGGGATCGGTGCACATCGGACTGATGGGGCTCACCCAGATGCCCTTCCTGGACATGGTCTGGGGACCCTACGTGTTCCGGGACAACGATCACGCCCGCAAGGTGCTCAACGGCGAGATCGGACAGAGCTGGAAGAACCGGGTGCTCAAGGAGAGCGGCGGTCTGCGGTTGTTAGACTATGTCTATTTCGGTCCCCGCCAGTTGTCCACCCGAAACACCCCGGGCAAGACTCCGGCGGAGTTAAAGGGATTGAAGATTCGCGTGATGGAGGCCCCCATCTACATCGCCACCTGGAAAGCCCTGGGCGCGAACCCCGTTCCCATGGCGTGGGGCGAGGTGTTCACCGGCTTGCAGCAGGGCACGATCGACGCACAGGAGAACCCCCTGGAATTGATCGTCTCCAACAGCCTGTTCGAGGTGCAAAAGTATGTTGCGCTCACATACCACGTGCGCGGCTTCCGCTTTCTGATGATGAACGATGCCGCATTCAACAAGATGTCGAAAGACCAGCAGAAGATCTTCGTGGATACGTGGAGGGAGATCGGAAAGGAGATCGAGCAGGAGTACATCGCCAATGACCAGAAGTTCGTCGATACTTTGAAGAGCAAGGGCGTGACGATCGTGCAGCCCGACGCCAGTGCGTATCGGGAGGCTACGAAGAACGTCTGGAAGGAGTTCATGCCGAAGGCGTGGGGGGAAGGCGTCTACGAGAAAGTGCAGGCGGTAAAGTGAGGGACTGCTCGTGGCTGGGATGACTGTCGGTTTCGTCGGTGTCGGCCGGATGGGGAGCCGTATGGCTCGCCGTGTCCTCGCAGCGGGCTTCTCGGTCCAGGCATTCGACCGCTCCGGCGACGTCATGCGGGAAACCGTTGCGGCGGGCATCCGGCCCGCCGCAACGGCAGCCGCGCTTGCCGCCACAAGCGACGTAGTGATCACCGTATTGCCCGACGCTGAAGCAGTGGAGACTGCCATCGAGGGGGCCGACGGAATAGCGGCGGGGATCCGGTCCGGCGCGGCGGTGGTGGAGATGAGCACGATCTCCCCCATCCTCACCCGCCGCCTCGCCCAGACCATCGAGGCGCGCGGGTCAGACTATCTCGATTGTTCCATCAGCGGCGGCTTGCCGGGCGCCGAACAGGGGTCATTGACCTTGATGGTCGGCGGCAAGTCCGAGGTGCTCGAACGGTGTCGGAACGTCCTGACGCCGATGGCCGGCGCCATTTACCACATGGGCGGGATCGGCGCCGGCCTTACGACCAAACTGATCAACCAGTTGTTGACCATGACACAGACCGTGCTTGTGGTGGAGGCGCTCGCCATGGGGGCGCGGGCAGGTATCAATCTCGCCACTCTGCACGATCTCATCAGCAAGAGCTCCGGAACGAGTTGGTGCTGGGAGAATCGGATCCCCCGGATCCTCCGGGAGGCTGCGGACACTTGGGTGACCCTGGACATCTGCCACAAGGATCTGGGGCTCGCGAAGACCCTGGGGGAGGAGCTCGGCGTTCCGCTCTTCGTGTCCACGGGCGCGTTCCAGGTACTCCAGATGGCAAAGGGGATGGGCCTCGGTGCGCGAGACGTGTCGGCCCTCGGCCGGTTGTACGAACAGATGCTTGGCGTGACGCTGCGCGCCGAGGAGGAGCGGTGATGGGAAGTCTTGTTCTACACCCACTGCATGTGGGGACGGTCGGCCGGGACAAATCGATCTTCACGTACCTGAAGAACATGGGGACCCAGATCGAGGCCCCGGTGCTGGCCTGGTACATCGGAGGCGGGGATCATCACATTCTCGTGGACACGGGAGGACATGACCCCGAGGCGAGAGAGTTGCACACGCCCTACAGCCGGGATCCCGATCAAAACCCCGTGAGGCAACTCGCGGCCCTGGGCGTCCGTGCTGAAGACATCGACATTCTGATCCTCACGCATTTGCATTGGGATCATGCAACCAACGTCCACCTGTTCCCCCGGGCTCGCATCTTCGTTCAGCGCAAGGAGCTCCAATATGCGGCGGCGCCCCTTGCGCCGCATCGGTGGGCCTACGAGGCGTACCCGCCGTTGCCTCTGCGCTCCGACCAGTACGAAGTCCTCGACGGCGACGCCGAGATCGCCGAGGGGGTGCAAGTGCACCTGACTCCGGGCCACACCCCGGGGCTGCAGGGGGTGGCGGTGCACGCCGCGGATACCGTCTATTTCATCGCCAGCGACAACATCCCGCTCGCCGAGGGGTGGCAGGCCAGACAGGCCTATGGAACTGCGCACTGGCCTAACGCAATCCACGTTGATCTGGAAGTCTATATGGCGTCGCTGAGACGCACCGAGCGCTTGGGGGATGTCATCCTTCCAAGTCACGACTGGAGCGCGTTGAAGCAGCGTGAATACCGGTGACGGGCACATACAACATTCAAAAGGAGGTACTCCATGGGCGGTTTGGATGATCGGGCAATGCGAATCCTCGAGATAGGACGCAAACATCCGGAAATCAGGGCAGAGTCCGAAGAGGGAACCGCGGGGAGAATCATCACCGCCAGGCTCCGACCGGGTACCGATTTCCTGGGGGGCATCAAAGAGCTGACGAAGCGGCACAACATACTGGCCGGTGCGCTGGTTGTCTCCTTTGGGAGCTTGGCGAAGGCGGAGATTTCGTGGAAAGAGGGGAGCAAGCCGGACCCCTCCAAGAAGGACGAACGGATCAGACTGGAAGGCCCCCTCTCGTTTCTCTCGAGCCAGGGGAGAGTTGGCATTACCGAAGACGGAGAGGCCATAGTTCACGTGCATGGGGTGCTGATCGATCTGGACGGCCGATGCTGGGGTGCGCACTTCTACGAAGGGGATAATCCGGTCTATTCAACATTCGAGATCGTCATCCAGGAGATCGCAGGCATTCGGCACACAAAAGTGTATGACGAAGAATGCGAGGTCAAGCTGATCAAAGCTGTGCGCTTGTGATGGACGACGTTTATGTTTTTCGTTGCGTGGGGCGCGTAGGGCGACAAGTGGTTGTCGCGATCCCGTGGCCGGCACCTCTTGATACCCCTGTTCGTCGACGTCCCAGACCGGAGATTCGGCAGAGGAATGTGGGTGGCGGTTTCCTGAGCGCGGGTGCTGTTTATTGTGCGGCAGGATAGCCCGGATCGATAACCGAAGGGCCAAGACACCGCCGGACTGAAGGAGGATGGTGTGAAAGCTGCAGAATTGCTCGTGGAGTGTTTGAAGCGGGAAGGGGTGAATATGGTCGCCGGGTATTCCGGACGCCCCATCCTCGCCCTCATGCAGGCGGTGAAAGATCTCGGTATCCCCAATTACCTGACTCGCCATGAACAAGGAGCCGGCTTCATGGCGGACGGGTATGCTCGCGTGTCCAATCGCCCCGGCGTGATATTGATCCAGCGGGGGCCCGGGGTCACGAATTGCCTGACCGCGATTGCGAACGCCTACATCGATGGGATACCGCTGATTGTTCTTATCGGCCAAGGCGAGATGGAGATGTTCGGCAAGGGAGCGCTCCAGGAGTTAGACCATCTGGCCTTTCTCCCGTACTTCACGAAGTGGGCATTTCGCGTGCCGACTGTCGGGCGCATTCCGGAAATCATCCGGCGCGCCTTCACGATCGCGACATCCGGAAAGCCGGGCCCGGTGGTGCTCGACCTGCCGATGAACCTGATGGAGAAACCCGTGGAGGGAGAGGTCGAATCGTACCGGCCGTTCGGCCGCGCCCCTCGGGTGCTCGGAGAAGCGGGGCGGGTGCGCGAGGCCGTCCAGACGCTTCTCGACGCCGAGTGCCCGGTCATCTACGCGGGTGCGGGTATCCTCCGGTCGGAGGCAGCGGCTGAACTTCGTCTGCTCGCCGAGACCCTCGCGATTCCCGTCATGACATCGCTTCCGGGCAAGGGATCCTTCCCTGAGGACCATGACCTGAGTCTCGGCCTCGGCGGCTTTCCGCGCGCTACCTATGGAACCAAACAGGCCCACCGGATGGTCGCCAAGGCGGATTGTGTCCTGGCGCTCGGCTGCAGTTTCCGCGAGCACGGGACCCGGTACTTCCAGCCCATGCCCCCGCAGACGAAGCTGATTCAGGTGGACATCAGCGAGACCGAACTAGGGAAAAACTACCCGCTTGATATCGGAATCCTTGGGGACATCAAGAGTGTTCTCCAGCAGATGTATGCAATGGCGACGGAAGCCGTGGCACTCGAGGAGACGAAGCGAAAGGTCGAGGGGCGCCGGCGCCGGGTGGTTCCCGAAATTGCGGAATGCCGTAAGGAGTGGATGGCCGAGTGGGAGGGCCACCTGCGCAGCGACGCGGTTCCGATCGATCCCTACAGGATTACCACCGAGCTGATGCGGATTCTCGACAAGGACAAGCACATTATTCTGCACGACGCGGGCCAGGTCCGGGCTTACATCAGCCATCACTTTGTGTCGACGCGTCCCGGCTCATTTGTGGGGTTCGGCGGTTTCAGTTGCATGGGATACTCGGTCCCGGCAGCGCTCGGCGCGAAGCTCGCCGCTCCGGACAAAGACGTCATCACCATCGTGGGAGATGGTTCCTTCGGTATGACCGGCTTCGAGATCGAAACGGCTGTACGATACGGCATCAAGACGCTTACCCTCGTGTATAACAATCAAAGCCTGGATGCCATCAGAGTCCTCCAAAAGAAACGGAAGGAAAGTTACGCATGGGAATCGGTCGGAGGGAACTACGCCGAGATCGCCCGGGGGATGGGTGCGTTCTCAGCAGCGGTCACTCACCCGGACCAACTGGGACCCGCGATTGAGCAGGCGCTGGCCCAGGAGAAACCGGCCGTGCTGGAAATTCACGTGCAGGACCTGGTGCCCGTTCCGAACTACGCATGATTGCCCATAGGGAGCGAGGCGCTATCGGCGACTGGATTGTGGCTTGGATTAGGCTGGAGTCGGCAGCTTGAGTTAGGGGGTTTTTCTGCCTCAGGGGGCCGTGCTCCAAGGGATCAACCCGAGTTTGAAGGAGGTGACGAATGCGATTGTAAAGATATATCGCGGATCATTGTATTCAGATATCAAACGGTTTTTTCAATATAAGGATGAGGAGGAATATATGAAAAGGGCTATGAGTTTTGTTCTGGGGTTTTTTGTTTTAACCTTGTTCGTCCATGTTAATCTGGTTGAAGCCGCCAAAATAACAACGGTGAAATTGGGGCTTGTTGCGGAAGATTCTTCAGCATGGGCTGAAGGGGCAAGGAAGTTCAAGGAATTGGTCGGCAAGAAAACGGGAGATTTCGATATTCAGATCTATCCCAGCGCCCAGCTCGCAGCAGGAAACACCGTCAAGGAAATGGAGATGATTCGAGGCGGCTCCATCCAGATGGGCATTCTTGGAGGAATTGAGAGCTCTTCGTTCGTGCCGGCGGTTAATATATTCACTTTGCCTTTCATGTTTCCAAGTTACGATGTGGCCATGGCTTGTGAAAACGGCTCCATCGGCAAAGATATAGAGAAGTTGTATGAGAAGCAAAACATGATCGTCCTGGGCTGGGGGGCAAATGATTTCAGGGATTTCAGCAACAGGACCCGTGAAATTAAGGTCCCCGACGATATGAAAAACCTGAAGATGAGGGTTCCCAACTCCGAGATGTACTTAGACTTATGGCGTACGCTGGGAACCAACCCCGTAGCCATGAGCTGGCCTGAGACTGTCGGCGCTCTCCAGACGGGCACGATTGATGGACAGGAAAACGGCCCTCATCAGACCTGGGCATCCAAGGCGTATGAGCTGGTTAAATATTATACGGTTGCAAATTATTCCTACGACCCCACGATGCTCGTGATCAACAAGGATTTCTTCAACGGCCTCTCTGCCGGCGATCAGAAGATATTGCGGGAGAGCGGCTTGGAAGCGATGCGCTATCAAGCCGAGTTTGTCAAGAATAAGGCGGAGGAGCGCCTCAATGTCATCAAGAACTCGGGAGTGAAAGTCGTATATCTATCCGATGAGCAGAGAAAACTGTTTCAGAAAAAGGTCGAGCCTTTCTATGAAAGGTGGCAAGGCAAGATCGGGAAGAGTCTGATTGACCAGTTGAAAGAGGAAGTGAAAGCCAAATCGAGGTAATGAAATTTTTAGGTATCGAATCGATTACACCCCTGAGGTCTGCCAGTACAAGACAGACCTCAGGGACTCTATCCGCAGAGGGGGTGTCAAGGTGGTCAGATTCTGGAAAGTGATCCATTCCATCGACAGCGTATCGAGCGGTCTGGTCCTTGGAGGGATGATTCTCTTGGGGTTCAGCAATGTTCTGTCAAGATATGTTCTGAACGCATCACTCGCGGCTTCGGAGGAGATACTCACCTATATGCTTGTTTTTGTCGCGCTGCTGGCGAGCGCTCCGGGGGTAAAGCGGGATTCCCATGTGGGAATGAGTATCCTGGTCGATAAATCACCGGCAATGTTCCGCAAATATTTTGTTTTTCTCAAGATAGTCTCCTACCTGATCTTTTTTGGGATTCTGTTCTATTTCGGCATTCAGAACGCCTATGAATCCTGGAAATACGGGCAGGTGGACAGTGCTTTGGGATGGCCGGCCTGGTGGTTTTTTATTGCTTTTCCGATCGGGGCTTTGTTTTGTATCTTTGAGGCGGTTTCTAAATTCTGGGACAAAATGGATCGTCCGAAGGAATCGGGATTGAATTTGTGATATGAAACGAGCCCACTCCCACATTTGCCACGGAAGGCAAGCCGTCGACATACGAAAACGCTTGGCCATCTATCATCGAGTAACGCAACCAAGGGGGATATGACATCATGACCGCAGGATTATTGTTGTGTATTTTGTTTTTTCTTCTGATGGTATTGGACATACCGATCGCCCTCTCCTTGGGATTATCCAGTATTGCAGTGATCTCGTATTTTGATCTGATGCCGTTGTCGGGCGTTTCTTCCGTCTTTTTCGGGACGCTGGAAAAATTCCCCCTCATGGCCATTCCCTTTTTCATTTACAGCGGTTTTGTGATGGAGAAAGGAAACATCAGCCTGAAGCTGATCAGTTTTGTAAACGGGATTATCGGGAAGGTTACCGGAGGGCTTGCCTATGTGGTCATTGTGGTGGGCGTCCTGTTGGCGGGAATCTCAGGTTCGGGGCCCGCGGACGTCGCCGCGCTGGGTTCGGTCCTCCTGCCGTCGATGACAAAGTTGAAATACGACAAGGCGTTTTGCTGCGGATTGATTTCGGTGGTCGGATCTCTCGGCATCGTCGTTCCTCCCAGCATCGCCTTTATTGTTTATGGCATTGTCTCCAACACCTCCGTCACAAAACTGTTTCTTGCCGGAGTCGTTCCGGGGATTCTCTGCGGAATCGCCTGTGCGATTCCCGTTTATTTCATCTCGAAAAAGCGGGGATATTCAGGAGAAGAACGCGTCGGCGTCCGGGAAACCGTGACCAGGTTTAAGGATGCGATCTGGGGGTTGATGGCGCCTGTATTGGTCCTGGGAGGGCTGTACACCGGAGTCTTCACGGCGACGGAACTGTCCGCGGTCCTCGCCGTTTATGTCTCTTTGGTGTCTGCATTTATTTATAAAAATATCAAACCCGCCGCTTTTTTAAAAATATTGTCCGAATCGGCTATCTTGAGCGGCATGGTGTTGATCATTATCGGATCGGCCAGTCTGTTTTCATGGATTCTGACGACACAAGGCATCGCCGGGCGTATTGGGAATGGCATTCTTGCATATTCATCCTCTCCGACGGTATTTCTTCTGATCACTACCGTCGTACTGCTGATTGCCGGTTGCTTTCTGGAGACCAATGCCATTCTCTTCATGTTTACCCCCATCTTCTTGCCCATTGCGCTGAAGCTCGGCATCGATCCGATATTCTTCGGACTTCTGATGGTTGTAAACCTGGCCATCGGGCAATCAACGCCGCCTTTGGGCGTGAATTTGTATGTATGCATGGGGTTGTCGGGATTGAAGATTGAAGCCATCGCCTGGGCGGCATTGCCGTTCATTGCGGCCGTGACCTGCGTCATGCTGTTCATGATCTTTTTCCCGAATCTCACCATGTGGTTCCCGAGATTGCTTTTTTAGAATCCTGATCATGTTTATGGAATTGAACACAATACAATATAAAAAACGAAGGAGATAAAACGATGAGCAAACAAAATTTCACTTTCAAAGCTTCCGGTTCGGTGATTTTCGGAAATCAAACCCTGTCGCAAGTACCCCAGGTGCTGGAAGATCTGTCGAGTAAAAGCGTCTGCATCGTGACGGATCCCGGTGTCGCCGGAACGGGAATCCTGACGAAGCTTCAGGAAATCCTGAAGGACACGAAGGTTAACGTTCTCACTTTTGATGATGTTGAACCGGAGCCTGATATCCTGTCGGTAGATCGGTGCGCCAAATTGGCCGTTGAAAATAAAGTGGATGCTTTTATTGGATTGGGTGGCGGAAGTCCGATGGATGTTGCCAAAGGCGCTGCCATTGTCGCCAGATACGGCGATTCCATCTTCAAGTATTTGGGCGTAAACAATGTTCCGGGCAGCACCATTACAAAAATTCTGATCCCAACGACGGCGGGAACGGGATCGGAGGTTACCCCGTACGCCATTTTCAAAGATAAGGCCAAAAATGCGAAAACAGCAATCCAAAGCAAGCACATTGTCTGTGATGTAGCCATTCTGGATCCCTCCCTGACCGTCACCTGTCCCCCGAAAGTGACGGCCATCTGTGGGATGGACGCTTTCGGTCATGCCATTGAATCGTATACGTCGGTCAACGCAAGCCCCATGTCGTCACAGTTCGGCATCAAGGGGCTCGAGTTGATCGGGAAATATCTCTTGCAGGCCTATGGGAACGGGGACAATCTGGAGGCGAGAAGCGCCATGACTCTGGGAAGCCATTATGCAGGAATCTCGATAGGCAATGCCGGCGGGGGCGGTGTCGGGGCCCTGTCGTATCCCGTTGAAGGGAAATATCATATCGTGCATGGACTGAGCAATTCCGTATTGATGCCTTATGTTTTCGAATACAATGCCATTGCCGATTATGAAAAATTTGAGCTCATGTGCACCGCTTTGGGATTACGCTATGCGAACGGCAAGGATGCAACGGACAAGATTGTCAAATTTATTCAGGAATTGACTGTGACGTTTGGATTCCCGCAAAGACTCAGAGATCTCGGGGTCAAGAAAGAAGATATCAAAGAGTTTGCGGATGATGCGATCAACCGGCAGCGAATTCTGATCAACAACATGAGAAAGTATGATCATCAGGATATCGTCAACATTTACGAAGCCGCGCTGTAAGTATTCCGGGTTTGAGGGGTGTCAATATGGGCCGTGGTTATATGCACAAAATTTTGATCGTGGATCTCACCCGCGGGGAGTGTTCAATCCAAAGTACCAACCCGCAGGAGGGTTCGTTCAGAAAATATTTGGGCGGAACCGGCCTTGCGGCAAAATACCTTTACGAGGAATTGAGGCCCGGGGCGGATCCGCTGGGACCTGAAAATGTTTTGATTTTCATGACAGGTCCCTTCTGCGGCACACCCATTCCCTGTTCGGGCCGGCACACCGTTGCGGCAAAATCGCCATTGACCGGGTTTTGGGGGGAATCCGATTGCGGCGGTCACTGGGGCGTGATGTTGAAGAGGGCCGGATTCGACGGCATTGTCATCCGGGGGCAAGCGAAACAGCCGGTTTATCTGTGGATCAAGGACGGAAAAGCTGAAATCCGGGAGGCGAAGCATCTCTGGGGCATCGATACGTATGATATCTATGATGCCGTTCGCAAAGAAACCGACAAAGATGCGGAGATCGCTTCGATCGGGCCTGCAGGCGAAAAATTGGTCAGGTTTGCGGTCATCATGACGGACGGCAGGGACGGAAGGGCCTCCGGACGGACGGGAATGGGAGCCGTTATGGGCTCCAAAAGATTGAAGGCAATTGCGGTATATGGCACTGGAAAGAACGAAATATACGATAAAAAAACCCTTGTTGCTTCCATTCGCGGTGTGACACCAAATTTAATCAAGGGGACTGCGGGTCTTTCCAATTTTGGTACTTCCGGCGGTATCGTCAATATTGAAAAACTGGGGGATCTGCCCATCAAAAACTGGAAGGAAGGAAGTTGGTCCGGGGCTGCAAATATTTCGGGTATGAAATTGGCGGAAACGTACCTGACCGGAAAATACCGTTGCGCCTCCTGTCCTGTGGGTTGTGGAAGGGTCGTTGCAATCAACGAGGGAAAGTATTCGCCTGTCAATGGCGCCGGTCCGGAATATGAGACGGTCGCTGTATTCGGTGCACTGCTTCTCATTGATGATCTGGCTGCCATTTGTATGGCCAATGAATTGTGCAATCGATACGGTATCGATACATTGTCCACGGGAGGTGTGATCGCCTTTGCCTTTGAGGCTTACGAAAGGGGTTTCCTGAGTACGGATCAAACCGGCGGACTTAAGTTAGAGTGGGGAAATCCCGATGTCATGCTGCAGTTGATTCGCCTGATTGCAGACCGTGAGGGAATCGGGGGGCTTCTGGCGGAAGGGGTTAAGATCGCATCCGAGAAATTGGACCCCGAATGCAAGGAATTTGCAATACACGTCAAGGGTCTCGAGCCATCCATGCACGATCCTCGGGCTCATAACGGGCTCGCCGTGCTCTACGCGGTATCGAATGTGGGGGCAACGCATAATCAAGGAATGACCCACAATTTCGAAAAAGTACTTACTTGTCCTGAAATGGGTCTGACCAAACCGCCGGATCGTTTTGCCGTGGAGGGCAAGGGAATATTTGCTGCGAAAACCGAAGATTTCATGTCGATATGCGATTCGTTAAAGATCTGTAAATTCGTATTGTTCGGCGGGGTATCGTTAACCGATCTGTGCCAATGGTTAAACGCCGTTACAGGGTGGGATGTCTCCGTGGAAGAACTGATCAAGACAGGAGAGAGGATTACCAATCTTAAAAGATTGCATAACATTCGCTTTGGTTTGAAAAAACAGGATGATGGATTGCCCAGGCGATTAAGGGTCGAGAGGAGAGGAACGGGTGGATCGGCCGATAATCTGCCTGACATAAACTCCATGCTAAAAGAGTATTATGAATATCGGGGATGGTCGGATTCAGGCTTGCCGCTTCCTGAAACGATCAAAAAACTGGACTTGGAAACCATATAGTCATTTTGGGAGATCGTATGAAACGCTATCGAAGTATGCTTTTTGTACCAGGAACGGACCGGAAAAAGATCGACAAGGCACTCGCCTCGAATGCCGATTGCATTATTCTGGACCTGGAGGATGCCGTGGCCCTCTCCGAGAAGGAATCGGCCCGGATCATCGTTCGGGATGTTTTAAAGGAACGGCAGAACAGGCATGTTTATGTCCGGGTAAACAGTATCGACACCCCTTTTTGTTATCAGGATTTGACCACGATCATTCAGAGCCGGCCGACGGGGATCATGCCTCCGAAGGTGGAATCAGCCGATCATATCAAATGCATCGATTGGCTTATCGGTCAGTTGGAGAGAGAAGCGAAGATGCCCGCGGGACAGATCGAAATGGTCCCGATCATCGAAACGGGAAGCGGCGTGATTCACGCTGCCGCCATTGCGGGTGCAAGCAGCCGCCTGAAGTGCATCGCCTTCGGCGCGGTCGATTATACCCTGGACATCGGGACAAAGCTCAGCCGGGAGGGACATGAGCTTTTCTATGCACGCGCCCATATTGTTGCTGCGAGCCGGGCAGGCGGCTGTGAGCAGCCGATCGATACGGTCTACCCAAACTTTCGTGACGCAGAGGGATTGAAGAGAGAGTGTGAATTCGTCAGGAATCTTGGCTTTCAGGGGAAAATGGTGATCCATCCGGATCAGGTCGGAATCGTTCATGAAGTTTTTTCACCGACGCAGGAGGAGATTGCCTATGCCCGGAAGGTGGTTGATGCCTTCGAAGCGGCGGAAAAGCAGGGGATCGCGTCCGTCAATCTGGATGGGAAAATGATCGATTATCCCGTGATGAAGAGGGCCAAGCAATTGTTGGAGATTGTGAATGCATAATGGGTTGCCGGGTTGACGATGGCTGAATGCATCACTCATTCAAAAAAGGATTGAATCTATGGCAAGAGAATTGAGCGGTGTTCGGGTGGTGGAAGTGGGCGGCGCTGTGGCTGTGCCTGTGGTCGGAATGTTGATGGGCAGTTGGGGCGCCGATGTCATTCACGTCGAACCCCCGGGCAAGGGAGATAACTGGCGTTATGTGCAGGAACAGGGGATGGCCGGATGGGCAAAACCCCACCCCGTGAACTATTTCTGGGAGCATGCCGACAGGAATAAAAAGAGCCTTGCGCTGAATATGGGCTCCGCAGAGGGCCAAGACGTTTTACACAAACTGATCGCATCCGCCGACGTGTTTTTAAACAACCTCAGACCCTATGAAATGGATAAATTCCACCTCACCTACGACATTTTATCCAAAATCAATCCAAAGATTATCTATGCCAACCTGACCGGTTATGGACAAAAAGGTCCGGAAAAAAACACGGGCGGCTATGATACGGTGGCTTTCTGGGCGCGCAGCGGCGTCATGGATCTGATGCACGATGAGCACACGGCCCCCAATATTTCGCGGCCGGGCTACGGTGACAACATCACGGCTTTGAGTCTTCTGGCCGGCGTCATGTCCGCGCTGTACATCCGGGAGAAAACCGGCGTCGCGCAGGAAGTGGAGATCTCTCTCTACAACACGGCGATATGGACTCTTGGATTTGACATCTCCGGCTGCCTGATCAGCGGTGACGATCCCGTGAGGCCTCAGCGCAGCCGGATGGGAAATCCGATTCGCAATGTCTATCGGACCGCCGATCAGCGCTGGATCATGCTGGGAATGACCAACTCCCAACTTTACTGGCCTCAGTTCTGCAAGGCCATTGCACGCCCCCAATTGGAAACGGATCCCCGCTTTGCCACCTATGCGGCGCGCTTTGAGCATGCCGAAGAACTGGTCGGGATTCTGGATGACGTTCTCTTTGGCAAAACGCTGGCGGAGTGGATCCCGATTTTGAATCAGGCCAAAATTATATATTCCCCCGTAACGACGCCCCTGGAAGTGACGCGTGATGAACAGGCGCTCGCCAATGACTTCTTTGTAGAGTGGGATCATCCCGAGTACGGGAAAATCAAGCTCCTGAACAATCCGCTCAAATTGTCGAAAACAAAAGCGGAAAATACGATGCGCGCCCCTGCGCTGGGAGAGCATACCGACGAGATCTTGCTGGAGCTGGGTTACCAAGAGGATGAGATCAACATGTTGCGGGGAAAAGGGACGGTTGGTTAATCATGGAAGGTGAGTTTCATTATGCCATTGACACACATGGCCGCCCATTGTATGGTTCCCGAACCCCAACGCAATGTCTGATTAAACAACAAAGGAGGGAAGAATCATGAATGATTCAATGTATAAGTACATGAAGGTGGGGCTGATACACTTTATGGCTTATCCTTCTACGATCAAGGGAGAAGGGCCTGTTGTGGAAACGGTCAAAAAGATCGTTGTCGACGACTATTTCAATGCAATCGAACTTTCGTGGATCAAGGATATTGAGGTCAGGCGACAGGTGATCAAGATGCTTGCGACATCCCATATGACCGTGTCATACGGTGCACAGCCACGGCTGCTGACCACGGGGCTCAACATCAACGATACCGACGAGGAAGGCAGACAAAAGGCGCTTGCCACACTTAAAGAGGGGATAGACGAAGCCTATGAGATGGGCGCCGTTGGCTTTGCCTTCCTCAGTGGAAAATATGAAGAACGCAAAAAGGAAGAGGCGTACCGGGCGCTGGTGAAATCAACCAAAGAACTCTGTGGCTATGCCAAATCGAAAGGCGCCATCAGGGTTGTTCACGAGGTCTTTGACTATGATATCGACAAGAAGAGCCTTGTGGGGCCGGTCTCTCTGGCCAGAAGATATGCGGAAGATGTAACGGCGGAGTTTGACAACTTTGGCCTCATGGTGGATCTGAGCCATCTCCCGCTCATCCGGGAAACGGCGGAACAGGCCATTTTACCGGTGAAAGAGTATTTGGTGCATGCCCATCTCGGAAATTGCGTCGTCAAGGATTCCAATCTTCCGGCCTATGGAGACGCCCACCCCCGATTCGGATTCCCCGGAGGTGAAAATGATGTCGATGAACTGGTGGAATTCCTGAGGGTACTGAAGGGGATCGGATTCCTGAACGAAAAAAACCCTCCGATCGTCAGCTTTGAGGTGAAACCCTTCGGCGATGAGGATTCGGATATTGTGGTGGCAAACGCAAAAAGGACACTAACTCGCGCATGGGCGATGGTTTAAGATTGCCTTAGGGAGGCCGTATGTCAGACAACAAGGTTAACACAAATCTCCCATCGGAAGGGAGAGGCGGTTCCGGAAACCAATCCCATTCCCGATCGGGACAGGCCGATGCCAGAAGGATCCTCCAGCATGCACTGGAAAGCGTGTTCCCCGAATCGGCCGTACGGCGCCATGTGAGCTTCGATAAGAAGACGCAGCTCTTGACGGTGGACGATCGAAAATACAACCTTGCCGGTTTCGAAAGGATATTCGTCGTCGGAGGCGGTAAGGCCGGCCGGCGGACCGGCGCCGAACTGGCGGCGATCCTGGGGAACCGGATTACCGCCGGCGTCCTGAACGTCTATCAGGACCAGGCCGCAGAACCCATCTCCGACAGGATCAAACTGATGGCGGCCAACCATCCGACGCCGAACCAAGCCGGCATGGAGGGCGCAAAGGAGATGGTCAGGCTCCTGAAAAGCGCCGATGCGAAGACCCTCGTGATCGCGCTGATCTCGGGTGGCGGCTCCTCCCTGATGGCCCTGCCGGTGGAAGGGGTCACCCTCGAAAATTACGTGGCGGTCTGCAACCTGCTTCTGACAGTGCCGGCGACGATCGACGAGATCAACGCGGTCCGGAAGCACTTCGATCCGCTCAAGGGCGGCGGGATGCGCAAAATGGCCAAGGATGCCGGCGGATTCATTTCGCTGGTTCTCTCCGATGTTCCGGTCACCAAGACCGGCGTGGTGGATGACTCGTCGGTCATCTCCTCGGGACCGACCGTGGGCGATGAATCGACCTTCGAATCCGCCAAGAAGGTCCTGACGGGCCACAACATCTGGGATCAGGCTCCTCCCGCGGTTAAAAGATATATCGAAGACAACCTGGGCAGACAGGAGAACGAAACCCTGCCCATGGACTCGCCCCTGCTGACCGGGGGGAAAAGCCAGTACGTCATCATCGCCAACAACGACCTGGCGATGGAGGCCGCCGGAGAGAAGGCCAAACAGCTTGGTTATACGGTGCACCTGATCGGCTGGAAAACCGGCTCGGTGGCCGACAAGATCAAGGCGGAAGTCTCGCTGGAAATCGAGAATATCTGGAGGGTCGTCTCCCCTTATCTGAAAGACGGCGGCGACGTCACCTTTGCCGGTTTCTCCACGGATGGAGTGGACGGCCATTCCGACCTGGCGGGAGCCGTCGCCGACAGGGATACCCTGAGGCTCGCCCGGAGCGAAGGCCTCGATTATCGAACCTATCTGGCAAGTTATGACTCGGCCACTTTCTTCAAGAAGCTGGGTCAGGACATCAAGACCGGCCCCTCGGGAACGAATGTGGCCGATATCACGCTGGTGCTGATCGCCAATCCCGATCGCGCCGGACGAAAGATCGCCGTCATTTTCGGCGGCGAGGCGACGGTGAATGTTTCCCTGCCGGAGGGTCAAAAACCCGGCTACGGCGGCAGGAACACCCATCTGACGCTGTTGGCCGCCGAAAAACTCGACAAACTGAACCGTTGATTCTACTTTTTCAAGGGAGCCAAATGATGAATACACCGACAAAATCTGAGAATGCAGCAGAACAACACCAGAATTCCAACGGATGTCCTGATCAGGAGTTCATTCGCAAAGGCCTCATCGAGGCGGGCATTGCCGAATCCCGGATTGAAACCGGCCGGTTGGGATGCCTGGGATATTCCTTCGATGTGGGTCCGATCAGCCTTACCCCCCTGGCGGTGGTCGGGGTGATGCACCACTCGGATGTGGAAAAGGCCGTGCGCTTTGCCCATGAGCACCATATCCCCATCAACGCCCGGGGCGCGGGAAGCGGCCTGCCCGGTCAGTCCGTGGGTTCCGGCATCGTGCTCGACATGCGCTTCCTGGATAAACTCGAGGTCCTGAAGGATCATCCCGAGGGCGGCAAGGTCATCCTGGCCCAGGCCGGCGTCATCTGCACCCGGATGAACAACTACCTGAAGGCCTACTCCGTTTTCGTGGCCTCCTACCCCGCCTCCACCGACATGGCGACCGTCGGCGGCATGATTGCCAACAACGCCTCGGGGGCCAATTCCTGCAAATTGGGCACGACCCAGCATCAGGTCCTGGACCTGCACGTGGTTTTGCACGACGGGACCGGTTTGTGGACCTCGGAGATCGACTCCAACGCCCAACCCTGGAAACAGATCCTGGAACTGGTCCGCTTGAACGCGGAGGTGATCGACCGGGATTTCCCCCGCGTGCCCAAGAATTCCTCGGGCTACAACGTGCTGGACATTTTAAGGCAGATCGAGCAGGGGGTCCCGGTGGATTGGTCCCGGCTCTTCGCCCACTCCGAGGGTACCCTGGGCATTGTTACAGAGGCCAAATTGAGGGCATTGCCGCTGGCGGGCCAAAAAGCGACCTGCAGCGTCTTCTTCTCGGATCTCAAGGAGGCGTGCAGCGCGATCCCCGGAATCTTTGCGCTGGGGCCATCCTGTTTTGATACCGCCGTAACCACGAACCTCGATATCATCCGCCGGCGGTTTCCGGCCCTGGGCATCCGGGAGGACGCAACGGTGATGTACCTCATCGAGTTCGACGACGTCGTCGTCAAGGCGGACCCGAAGGACCCGGCCAAAAGAATCGGCCAGATCTATCTGATGGAAAAACAGGCGGCCGCTGAGTTGATTGAAAGCCAGGTCAAGGCGCTGAAGGAACTGCTGGACAAGAATTATTCCAAGACCTGTTTCGGTTTCGACGTGGCGATGGACCCCGCAAAACAGGACGCCCTCTGGGCGGGACGGCGCAGCGCCCTGCAGGTCCTGCATACCTATGACCCGAAGAAACGGCCGCTCACGATGATCGAATGCGTCGTCATCCCCCGGGATGTGGCGAAGATCTCCGAGTTCATCGCTTACATGGAAGAGGTGTTGGGAGAAGAACAGGTGGTGGCCGGCACGCACGGACATGCGGGGGACTGCAACTTCCATATCTACCTGCTCCTCAACCTGAGCGAGCAGCAGGACCGGGAGAAGCTGATCCATGTCATGAGCAAAATCACCCGAAAAGTGGCGGAGCTGGGCGGGAGCATGAGCGCGGAACATGCCGACGGGAGAACCAGGGGGGTGATCCTGCCCCATGTATTCGGGCTGGGGCTCTTCGACCTGTTCGTCAAGATCAAGGACCTGATGGACCCGGAGAAGATCCTGCATCCGGGCGTCAAGATCATCCGCGAGGCCCGCGACAAGGACCTGTATAAGGCGATTGAGGAGATGGTCGGGATCGATGAGAAGGACAGCCAGCTCAACCTCACCCGCTTCCGGGATTTTTCCCATCTCTACAACGGCGCCTGTTCCTTCTGCTCTCAATGTGCGGACGGTTGCCCGGTTTTCCAGAAGCTGTCGGAAGAATTCGCCACCCGTTCCGAGGCGGCCCCCACCTTCAAACGGGCCTTGGCCATGGCCCTGGACATCGACAAGGACCTCGGAACCCTCAAGGATGATCCGTTGCTCCGGAAGATATTCGATCTTTGCCTGCTCTGCGGCCAGTGCACGTTCAAATGCGCCACCAATGCCAGCATGCGGGACATCGTGATCAAAATGCGGGAGGGTAGGCGCAGCAAGCTGGCCGCCCCGGCGATCGACTACATCATGTCGCATCCAGGCCTGTACAAGGCGATCATCAGCCTCCTGGGAGCCACCCAGGGGATCTGGTCCAACAAATTGAGCCGCAAGCTGATTTCCGCCCTCCCCAAGGAACTCCTCCCCACACGCATCCCGTATCAGCGCTACCTGCCGAAGTTATCCGGGAGCAGCCTCAAGGAGAGGCACCCGGAACTGGCGGATATCCCCGCCACCCGGGCGGACATCGCCTATTTTTACGGTTGCAGCTCGGATCTCTTCGCGGAACCGATCGCGGAGAGTTTTATCCGCATCGCACGGGAAAACGGCTGGAAAATCTCCCTCCCCCCCCAGCGCTGCTGCGGGGAGCCGTTCAGCGCCGCAGGGAACCTTGCAGAGGCCCATAGGCTTGCCCGGTACAATATCGACCAACTCAGTGATTACAAATACATCATCGCGCATTGCCCCTCCTGCCTCTACGGCATCAAGGAGTACGCCAAAGACTTTGCCAAGCTCAAAGACAAGGTTTATGAGGAAAAGGCCCTCGCACTGATCGGGAAACTCTATCAACCCGCGCAGTTCATCATGGAGGTGATCGGGGTCGACAAGTTGAAGCAGCCTTCCCGGAAGCTCGGGAAAAAGGTCACCGTCCATCTCTCCTGCCATGAGAAGCTGGGCGAGAAGATGACCGCCACGACCAATTACACCCGCAGTCTGCTGAAGCGGATCCCCGGGCTGGAAATCGTGGAGATGGAGGGCGCAAACGACTGTTGCGGTCTGGCCGGTCCCTGGGGGCTCGGGGAACATTATGACATGACCCTCAAGCTTCGGCAGGCCAAGATCAAGAACATCCAGGATTCAAAAGCGGACATCGTCACAAGCTGGTGCTTCGGCTGCATGATGCAGATGAAAGACGGATTAACGACGGAAGAAAATGCGATTCAGGTAAAACACCCCCTGGAACTGTTGAGCGAGGCCTACGATCGATAAGGGACCTTTGGAAATCGTGATCCCTCACCGCATCATCACGCAGCGCATGTTGAGGCGGGAAGCCACGTCCTCCTTCGTCAGCGGGACCCGGAAGATCTCCTTGACCTCACGGCACCGGACCTCGTCGTTGCGGTAGATAACACCGATCGGGATCTTCTCTCCCCACAGGTCGGCCGTCTTGATGGCCTCATAGCGGTCGGTCAGGGGCGTCTCCAGCTTGAACACCCGCTCCCGGTACCACGCGTAGGTGTTGGTCTTGTTGAAACTGACGCAGGGCTGGAGGATGTCCACGACGGCCGTGCCCGGAAACAGGATCGCCTCCCGGATGAGCGCCGCGAGGTGTTCCTTGTCGCCGGCAAAGCCGCGGGCCGCGAAGGGGGCGCCCATCGTGACGGCGAGGGCAAGGGGATTGAGCGGAATGTTCGGGTTGCCGCCGGGGGTCAGGTCGTTTTTCACGGCAAGGCCCGTCGTGGGCGAGCTCTGGCCCTTCGTCAGCGCGTAGACCTGGTTTTCGGAGACCAGGATCGTGATGTCCAGACGCCGGCGGATCGTCTGGATGAAGTGGTTCCCCCCTTCGCCGTACATGCAGCCGTCGCCGGAATAGGCGATGACGGTCAGGTCGGGCCGGGCGAGTTTGATCCCCACGGCAGGCGGCAGGGAACGGCCGTGGAGGCCGTTGAAATAGTTCACGCTTAGATAATGGGGCATCTTCGCGGCCTGGCCGATCCCCGATGTGAGGACGATCCTGTTCCGCGGGATGGGAAGTTCCCGGAGAACCTTCTCCAGCGCGTCGCGGATGGCAAAGTTGCCGCAGCCGGGACACCAGGCGGTCTCGATTTTCGGTTCCATCTCTTCCCCCTACATCAAAAGGCTTTTGAGTGTCTGATAGAGCTCCCGGACGGTGAAACAGTCGCCGTCGTATTTGAGCACGTTGTGATCGACGGCGAGGCCGAGCTCCCGCTTCAGCAATCCGGCAAACTGGCCCGTTGCGTTGTTCTCCACGCAGATCCGCTTCTTCTGCTCCAGGCGGTAAGGGGCGATCATGGCAGGCGTCAGCGGATAGACCTGCCCGAAGTGGAGGACGGCAACCGGGAGCCCGTCGGCGTTGAGCCGCTCCGCCGCCTCCTTCACGATCAGCCGGTTCGACCCCCAGCAGAGGACGACCGCGGCGGCGTCCGCCGCGCCGTAAAACGTCGGCGGAATTGCCTCCTTCTTCAGAAGATCGAGCTTGCCCAGGCGCTTGTCCATCATCCGCTTCCGCAGATCCGGATCTTCCGTGATCTTCCCCTCCTCGTCGTGCTCGTCCGAGTCGAGCTTGACCAGCGCGTCGGAAAGCCCCGGAAAGGTCAGCGGAGAAATTCCATCATCCGTCAGGCGGTACCGCTTGTAGGTTGCATCAAAGACCGGGTATTCGCGGGTGATCAGATCCAGCGGGATCTCCTCCTCCTCGACCACCTGGACGGAGTCGGCAAAGTACTGGTCCGTCAGCAGAAAGACGGGGATCTGGAACCGGTCGGCCAGCTCGAAGGCCTTCCGCGCGAGTTCGATGGTCTCGACGATGGAACCGGGGGTGAAGAGGACCCGGGGGAATTCCCCGTGGCCGGCGTGGAGAACGAAGTTCAGATCCCCCTGTTCGGTCCGGGTGGGAAGACCGGTGGCCGGACCGGGCCGCTGGGCGACGGCGATCACGATCGGCGTTTCCGTCATCCCCGCGAGCGACACCCCTTCCTGCATGAGTGCGAAGCCGCCTCCGGCGGTGGCCGCCATCGACCGGACACCGGCATAGGAGGCGCCCAGGGCCATGTTGATCGCGGCGATTTCATCCTCGGCCTGCTCGAAATGAACGGGGAGGTCCTGTGCGGCCTCGGAGAAGTAGTGCAGGATCGAGGTTGCGGGTGTCATTGGGTAGCCGGCCATGAACCGGCAGCCGCCCAAAAGCGCCCCGAAGGCGAGGGCCTGGTTTCCATCGAATTTGACGGGGCAGACGGCGGTAGCAGGAACGGGAAACGCCCCGGCAATCTTCCACCGCACGGCAAAATCATACCCCTTCTTGAGGTATTCCGCCTTCCCCGGCTCGGCCGCCTCCGCCATTTTTTCCGGCGTCACGCCGATTGCTGCCAGCACACAGCCGACCAGGGCCGTGTTTGCGGAGCGGATGTCCCCAAAGAGCCTCTTGCCCTCCTCTCCGATCTCCTTCGTCATGGCACGGGAGAGGAAGATGCCGCCCTCGCGGAGGTCCGGCTTGTGGAGCGGCTCCGTTTCGTCGTCGAGGGCGGCGACCATGTCCCATTTACCCCCGTTCAGCGCATGGACCGGGCGGTCGGCGATACGGACCATGTGGTGGTTGTGACCGCCCCGGATCCGGGACATGTAGTGCTTGGTGGCGAAGAAATGATGGTTGAGCCTGGTCAGGATTTCCGTCAGCTCCAGCTCAACGGAAAAGGCCCCCTGCCCCCCCTCACCGCCGATCAGGACGTTGAACTCCATGATTCCCCCTCCCGGTGCGAATTTTGTGGTTCTTCCGTTTCATGCGTACTTTATGATTTGAAAAGGTATTATATTCCCACAGGATGGCCATCTCTTACACCTACCTTATCAGCACCAGGCTGTATAACTGAGGATCAATGAATACCGTTTGTAATGGAGAATATGCTGTCATCTATTTTCTACTCAGCTCATCCCGAATGGCCACGCCAATCTTTTCCATCACATAGGGCTTCTTGACATAGGCACCCACCCCCAGCTTCTGAGCCTCCTTGACCCGCTCCGTCTCCGAAAAACCGCTGACTATAATCGCTTTCTGCTTCGGGTTGATTTCCAGAACCCTTTGGTAGGTCTCCAAGCCATCGATCCCCGGCGCCATGATCATGTCCAGGACCAGAATGTCCGCCTTATTTCCCCTGAGATATTCCACTGCCTCTTCCCCGCTGGAAACCAAATGAACCTCATACCCCAGCCGTGTAAGCAATCCGGAGGCAACATCCCGCTGTTCGGCAATGTCATCAACCACCAAAACGGATTCACCCTTGCCCATGTATTGTTCTATAGGCTCCTTCTGCTGCGGTGCGATCAGTTCCTCCCGTGTTACCGGGAAGTAAAGCGTAAAAGTGGTTCCCTGTCCAACTTTAGTCTGCACATCAATATACCCATTGTGATCTTTTACCGTTCCCCAGACAATCGCCAATCCCAGCCCGGTCCCACTCCTGCCCATCGTCTTCTTCGTATAGAACGGTTCAAATATCTTTATTATGTTCTCGGCCGGGATGCCCATCCCCGTATCGGATACCGTCAGGACGGCATAATCCCCCTCCTTGACCTCATCATAGCCCCTGATGGCCTTGTCAAGATATCGGCTCTCCGTCCGGATCGTCACCTCTCCCTTTCCGGAAATAGCCTCCGCTGCATTCGACACGAGGTTCATCAACGTCTTTTCCAGATGGACAGGGGAGCCTTTGATATTCAGAAGGTTCTTGTCATACCCTGTCAGAAAGGTCACACGGGGATGATAGTCCTTCATCTTCTCAAACACCGGGGTCTTGAGAAAACCTGAAACAACGCTGTTGAGATTGATCACATCTGACGCCGTGACACCCCGCCTGGCCAATGTGAGAAGGTCCTGGATGATCGCGGCCCCTTTCTCCGTGGACTGCAAAATCTTTTCAACGTGACCCCTGGACCGATTCCCTTCAGGAATTTCCATCAGCAACAGTTCCGAATACCCACTGAGTATCCCCAGGACGTTATTCAGATCATGGGCTATTCCGCCGGCCAGTTGCCCGAGGGCCTCCATCTTCTCCGCACGTTGCAAACGCACCTCAAGATGTCGCTTTTCCTCCTCCGCACGCTTGCGCTCGGTGATGTCAATACCCACGCCCATTAAATATGTCTGGCCTGAAACCTCTAACTTGACGCCGGTCATGACAAACGAGATCGGACGGCCGTCTTTCGTCAATAGGGGCGATTCTATCGTATTCTGGCCTTTTTCCATTACCACTTCCACGGCCTCTAAAACCGCATCCTTCGCTTCCGGTATGTGCCATTCCAGAATTGGGCGGTCTTTGATCTCCCCGGGGCCAAATCCTAAAAGGGTCTCATGGTTATTATTCCACCGTATAAGACGCAGGTCGGGGTACGAGTAAAGGTAAAAAATACCGGGCAGACTGTCCAGTAACGTTTTCATGAGCAGTTGTTCTTGCAATAATTCCTCTTCCGCCCGCTTGCGCTCGGTGATGTCCTGATTCACGCCATAAGTCTTGACCGTCCTACCGTGAGAGTCCTTGACAATGAAAAAGCGGACGGTGATATAGCCGACCGTGCCGTCTGCGTAGAGCATTCGGTGTTCAATCTGCCGGTTGAAATGGGGATCCGTTGTTTCGATGGCTTTCCGAGTTTCTTCCCCGACCACATCCATGTCGTCGGGATGGACAAAGCGATGGGCGTATTCGGCGGAATGCATTGTATACCCGCCGACTTTATCGACCGTGGTGCGGAAAATTTTGTAGAAATAGTCATTAAATGTGAAGAGGTCGTTGGCAACGTCGTACTCCCAGTGGCCGAGATTGGCTATTTCCAAAGCGTTGGACAGTTGTGCCTTGCTGGCCTGGAGTTTCTCTTCCGCCTGCTTGCGGAGGGTGATGTCACTGATGAGCCCGTCATAGGAAATGAGAGCTCCTGAGGAATCATAATGAGGAACCGGCGTATTCAGTACCCACCGCACGCTACCGTCCTTCCTCCGTATACGATGTTCTACAGGGTCGAGGTTTTTGCCGGTGAGGATATGCGATGCGTACTTTTTCACACGGTCACGGTCTTCCGGGAACACCATGTTGAACCAAAGGTAGGGGTCGGCGGCGAATTCCTCAGCCGAATATCCGGTGACGGCAATACACCCCGGACCATGGACCGTTTTCACTACCTTGCCATCCTTGATGTATGAGGTGAATATGTAATCGGTGACTGTGTCGGCGATGCGGTGATACCGTTCCTCGCTCTCCCTGAGCGCCTCCTCCGCACGCTTGCGTTCCAGGGAATGACCAATGGTTTCACCTGTTAATCTAAGCATGGCTATAACGTCATCCGACCAAGTTCGTTCAAATGATGTTGAATCAAAGCCGAGAAATCCTATCAGCCTGTTATCCGTTATGATTGGAACGACTACCAGAGACAGGATACCTTGTGCTTCAAAATGTGCTTCTTCAAGGCTGGCCTGAGGTGGCAGATCATGGACAGAAGCAACCTGGAAGGTTTCATGTGCCTGCATGACCTTCCAAAACCAGGGCAATTCCATTTCCGGTGTAATACCTTTGAGATTGTCAAGCTGCGGTTTTGTTTCTCGAGCGCACCATTCGTGTGTGTTATCAATCGTTTTACCATTATTGCACACCTGGAAAACATACGCCCGATCTGCATTAAAAAACTCGCCTATTGTCTTTAACGCATGGTTGATTCTTGTGTCCAGATCACCACTCTCAACAAAATTTGAAGACAATTGAGAACTGAGCCTCTGAAGATTAGCGTGAAACTCCAGCGTCTCCTCCGCCTGCTTGCGCTCGGTGATGTCTTCCAGGGTTTCGACGGCGGCAACAATCACCCCCTTTGAATCCCGGATTGCGGCGGCAGTAAAGCGTAACCATTTTCCATCCTGTCCGATGGCCGGGAAAAAATCCGTGGCCTCATACGCATCTTCAATGAACGGAGACTTTATATACTTGCCGGAATACCACCGGGGAACCAACTCAACAGCCTCATCCACCAGCAAGTCTGCCATGCAGGGCCTCTCTTCATTGTAAAAGGCCCTCCAGTGCCCACAGGTACCTACTACTTCCTCGGACTTGATTCCGCTCATTTCTTCCAAGATCTTGTTCCAATGGATGACCCGGTGGTCCTTCCCGATGACAAAGGCAGGGATCGGAGAACCATCGACAATACTATGCAACCGCTGTTCACCCTCCCTGAGCGCCTCCTCCGCCTGCTTGCGCTCGGTAATATCAATAACGAATCCCCGCAAACCGACAGGCTTGCCGTCTTGAATAATGGCCGTTGTATGGACTATGGCCGGGAAGGTGCTACCATCCTTTCTCTGTATGGTGTATTCGTTCGAGCCAATATTTTCCCCATTCATAATTCTTTGTGCGTTTTCCAATGCCCGACCACGATCATGGGGAGTAACCGTTTCCAACAAATTCAAACCACCCGCAAAGTCCTCTGGGGTATATCCAAAGCAAATAAAGGCATTCTTGTTAGCAAAGGTCAGAGTGCCCTGTATATCCGTTTCGAAAATGGTTTCAGGCAATAGTTCAGCCAGCTCCCGGAAGCGCTTCTCGCTCTGCGGTAAGGCTTCCTCCGCCCGCTTGCGATCGGTGATGTCCATATACGTTCCGAGTACGCCGCTGATCTCCCCCTCAGAACTGCGCAGAGGCATCTTGCTCGTAAGAAGCGTGATGGTGTTCCCTTCGGGAGTCTTCTGGGGTTCTTCGATAAGGAACTTGGAGCAGCCGCTCTCGATGACCTGGCGGTCATCGCCGCGATACAATTCCGCCTGATCACGCCACACCATCTGGTAATCATCTTTCCCGATGATGTCCTTCGGATCGGCAAATCCCGCATCACGCGCGAATACCGCGTTACAGCCCAAGAAAACGAGATTCTTGTCCTTCCAGAATACCCTCACGGGTATTGCGTTGATAACCCCTTCGATGATCTGCTGTGATGCCCTCAGCGCCTCTTCCGCCCGCTTTCGCTCTGATTCCGCTTGTCCCAATTCATGGATTCTTTGTTTTAAGGCGGATATCTCTTCGAGCAGTTCTTGATTTGGCCTGGATGGATCTGTCATCTGGCGCCCCCTGTCGTGATAAACAATGTAGGCTGGAACAAAAAAGGGCAATATTTATTATATGATATAAACCCTTGTGAAGGCTGCCGGATACCCATTGAGATATCAAATGGAATATCGGGCCATCAGATACTGTTTGCCATTTTAAATCCTCAACTTTCCCTGACTTTGCCGTTTTACTGACAAGGGAGGCAGTTTAGACACGTATGCTAAAACCGGATGAACCATTTTTGTTTCGATGGAAATTCCTCATTCGCCTTTCGCCCGATCCTGGACCACGGGCAACTCTTTTCTTTTCCCCAGCATATAGGCGTCGATCACGGAAAAGAGCCAGCAAACGACGATCATCGGCATGATGAGGGGGGAATACCAGTCACCGGATGCGGAGGGGGCCGCCGCACGATTGGCAAAGGCGTTCAGGTCCACGAGCCCGCCCTGGATCTGTATTTTCTCGAGATCCTGAAGAGCGCGGACCGTCGCCTGCACAATCATAACGCCCATGCCGGCCAGCGTGAGAACCATCGGGATCAGCCCCCGCAGGTACCGCTTGAGATACATCTGTCCCACGCCAGGGAAAACCAGGGCCGACAACAGCGCGGCTTTGATTGCCTTTTTCATGACCCACCTTCCTCCGATGACATCCTTGCCCTTCTCCCATCCTCCGGTTCCGCGATCACTATTTGTTCGTCCACGGATAGGTCGTCCGGATCACGTTCCGGTAGTTGTCGTCCAGGCATGACTGCAACGCAATCAGAGCCGTGAGCCGGCGGGCCATTTCCGTCACGTAGCGGACTTCGTCAGGCGTCAGGCCGCGGCCGAGCAAGGGTTTCTCGCGGTACGAGAGCCACTTTTTGATGACCTGGTAGCCGCCGATGGTGTAGTCCCACACCGTCCCGGGCACGTTCCGCCAGAATGCGTCGTCGTTGAGGAAGATGTTGCAGGCGCCGTCATCCCGGCGGATCAGCTTCCCCTTGCCCGGCATGGTGACGCCGCCCTTGCCGGCGTGGCCCCATCCGGCGGTCAGGTCCAGGTCGCCGGCTTCGGGCTTCGCGGGTTTTCCGTCCACGCGCTGAAAGACCGCAATGCCCCTCAATTCGTCTTGAATCGTCCCGGCGGTCACGCCGGGAACCGGCGCTTCCGTGTCCAGCAGGGCCGCTACCTGCCGCCCAAGGGCCGCGGAGGCGAGCAGCGAATCCTTCGCCTGCGGAAGCGGAATCCGCGGCCAGCCCTGACGCAGGGCGCCGGCGTTTTCGGTGCGATAAGCCGAGGCGTGCAGGATTGCCAACGTGTGGTAGAACAGGTCTTCGGGCGTCGCCTTCAACGCGCCGAGATACTGCGCCGCCGTTTCGCTGAGGTTCGGCTTGTGGCCTGCTTTCTCCAACAACGTCGCGTGCTCGGCGGTTGTGCGCAGATAAAGAGGGAAGCACGTAGCGCTTCGATCCATTAGATCGAGACAGCCCAGTATGGAAATGACCTGTGGTGGAGCCCAATCCCGACGAGGTTTCTGCTGCGACACCAACGCCAGATTGCCTGGAAAAACGTTGGGAAAGTATTCCGGCACCTTACGCCCAAGAAGTTTGGTTTCGGGTTCCCAGTAGAGCCATCGGCAGTCGAAAGGCCGGAACGCGTAACGAACGACGTATTGTGAGAGATAACCGCGTTTCAGTAGATAGGCTCTCGTGGATCTTGGCTCACACGCATCAGTTCCGTCCATCGATCCGGAGACCTGACGCTTCAATTCCTCGTCGGATACTTCCGTATCGAAGTATAGCAACATCCGCTTTTCGAGCCGGACACGTTCGATGTCGGTAAGTAGACCGTCCTGTTTCGTCTGAACCCCGGGGAACGAGACCGGAAAGAGTTTCGGCAGTAGCGACCAAGTAAGGTAGCCGGTGGCAACTTGGCCCGGCATAAGCGAGAGTCCCATGCCGAGCGCGGGCGTCAACGTCTCGTATTGTCCAAGACCAGCGAGTAACTCAGCGCGTTTCGTCTTGCCCCAGAAATGACGGAACTGCACCTGGTGACCCGCGACCTCCGGTCGCGGGCAAGGCGCCACCCAGAGGTTGGCACCTACCTTGACGAGCAACGTAATCGCCGTGCCGACCTGGATGCCTTCGTGGTTGAACTCGGTCGAAAACACACTGGGATCCGGTTGGCCGTCGGGCGTAAGTTTGCCGGTCTTGTACTTGTCGCCGTTCAGGCAATCTATGCTGATCGTGTCGAACACATCGAGGTACCGTTCGCGCATGCCGGTGAAAGAGAGGCCATCGAGCCAGGAGTAGTTTGAGATGAAGCAGATGATGCCTTGCCCATTCTTCTCCACAATACGGCGTTCGGCCATGCGGAAGAACCGGACATAAAGATCGTTCAAGCCCTGCCCCTGCGGCGCCGCAACCTTCTTCGCCGTTCGGTAGGCGGTTGACAGATCGCGTTCCTCGTCCATTGCCATGCCCGCGTATCCGTTGTATGGCGGGTTGCCGAGGATGACGAGGATCGGCTTTTCCTGCTTCACGCGGCCGGCGGCGTCGCGTTCGTCGTCGAAACCGGGAAAGGCGATCTGTTTCGGTTTTTCCCTGGGCGGCTCCCAGCCGGTCAGGGCGTTGGTCAGATAAACCCCGGCGCGTTCGGGCGGATCGCTGCGGTCGCTGAGCGGCGCGCCGAGGGTTTCGAGTTCGAGGCCGAGTTGGAGATGCGCAATGACGAACGGCGCGGGCAGAATCTCGAAGCCGAAGACCCGCTCCATCGCGGCCTTCTTGAGATCGTTCGCGACCAGGGCGTCGCCCCCCTTGTCGTGCAGGGTAACGGCGATGCGGCGAAGGACGGCCCGCAGGTAGGCGCCGGTGCCGCAACAGGGATCGAGGACGACCACGTTCGGGTCCGCGAGTCCGTCGGCGAGACCGAGTTCGGAGCGGAGGACCGCGTCCACACGCTCGACCTGGTAGCGGACGATCTCCTCGGGGGTGTACCAGACGCCGAGTTCCTTGCGCAAGTCGGGATCGAACGCGTGCAGGAAGGGTTCGTAGAAGTACTGGACGGCGTGCCCCTCGTCGAAGGACCGGAAGAACTCCGCGCGGTCCACGCGATTCAGCGCGGCGGCGGTCCAGTCGAGAACCTCGATCAGACCCAGCGCGCCGAGACGGGCGGGGTCGGCGACTTGTACGAAAAGGGCGCGAAGCATGGGAACGCGCAAGAGGTAGGGGGCAACGCGCCAGTCGAAACCGCCGGCGACGGCATACGGCGCCGCGGTGTCGCGGAGGGCGTCGGCAAATCCGGTTTTTTCGCTGGGTTTGGCGTCGCGCCGGCGCGCCCACAGGACCCACGCCGAGAAGACGCCATAGAAGAGGGTTTGAATGAGAGTCGAACGAAAGAAATGCTCGCCCTTCTCGCCCTCGAAACGCAGGCCGAGGGCGTCTTCGAGCGCCTGTCGAAGGCTGGTCAGGGCCGGGAGATCGGCCTGATCGATGCGCAGATGAGCGTCACGGGCATAGGAGGCGAGAATGCCGGCCACGTCCTGCGGAGCGGCCAGCGGCGCATTGTGGAGCAGCACACGCTTGAGATATTCCAGCATGCGTTCGCCATGCTCCGCCGCCGCCCGGCGCGGATGGTCGGTCAGACGCCAGAATTCGCTCTCGGACTCGGCCAATGTGAAGGATTCCAGAACGCACGGCTGTCCGGTCGGGCCTTTGCCGATGAGGGCGAAGGCGCGGAAGTTGGTTACGAGCACCATGCCGTACCGCTTCCAGTATCGCTCCACCTGCCCGGTGTCGGCCATCCGGCGGACATCTTCCGCCGGGGGCTTGGCTTCGATCACACCGCGCGAGGGGTTCTGAACCAGGAAGGGATTCTCTTTGGCGTCCGCGTCGCGTGTCTTGCGGCGAAACTGATCCGCAGAGAAGAGGCCGCCGTCGGGCAGCCCGGCGCCCCGGTTGGCCAGGTTGATGACGCAGCGGACCTTGGGGGAAAGGCTCTTCCCAATGTCCGAGAGCAGCCGTTCCAACGCAGGATAGAACGACGTCTCCGGCACATTCGACCGTGTGCCCCGGACTTCCCCCATGTCGGTCAAGTAACGCTCTATCAGGCTTTCGGGCATGATTCCTTATCCATCCAATGGACCTTCATTCCGTCAAACCGTATTTTGCCCGAACCTCTTTCACATCCCTGGTCCGGTCCTCGTTGCTGTCGGCCAAACCGCGTTCAATCACTTCGCGGACGTATATCTCGTTCATGAGATCATCCCATGTGGCATTAGGCGGCATCCGGTCGATCAACTTGTGGGCTTCGTCCTTCTGAAAGACCATCGGCATGAAATTTCTTCTTTCATCGTGCAGACAGTAACACCAAACCAAGGTGATTTCAAATCATCTTTGACCGCACAAAAAGATCTCCGATCTCCTTCGTCATGGCTTGGGAGAGGAAAAGGCCGCCGTTTTAAAATACCCATTGACAATTTCAAATGTGTATTTTAAATGTCTGCTGAAAATAATGAAGGAGAGGCAAAGATGAAAATCCCGAGAGAAGATACGACCAGAACCCGCGGGAAACTGCTGGCGGCCGCGGGCGAGATCTTTGCGGAGAAGGGCTACCGGAATGCGACCGTCGCGGAAATCTGCCTGCGGGCCGGGACCAACATCGCCGCGGTCAATTACCACTTCGGCAGCAAGGAAGCCCTGTACAGCGAGGCCTGGCGGCACGCCTTTGCCCAATCCGTCCAAGCTCATCCCCCGGACGGCGGCGTGGCCGCCGATGCACCGCCGGAAGAGCGCCTGCGGGGACATGTCATGGCCCTGCTCCACCGCATCGCCGACGAGAACAACCGGGAGTTCTGGTTCATGCAGCGGGAGTTTTCCAACCCCACCGGCCTGTTGGAGGAGGTGATGCGGGAAGAGATCAGGCCCCTCCAGCAACGAACCGAAAAGATGGTTCGCGAGCTCCTCGGCCCGCAGGTTGCGGAGAGGGAGGTGAGATTCTGCGAGGTGGGAATCATCAGCCAGTGCATCAACCCGATGGTCATTCGGAACCGGTTCAAAGAGGGCGGGGAAAGTCAGGACGGTCCGCGGAGAATCGATGATATCGAGGCCTACGCCCGGCATGTCGTGACCTTCTCCCTGGCCGGGATCACCGCCGTTCGTGCGGCGGCCGAACAAGGCCGGGGCATAAACAAAGCGGAAACGCCTGAAAATGGGGGTTGCCGATGAAGTTGTTATCAACCGGAATCCTTCCAGGGGCGATATCCAGGATTGCTTTGGCGCTCTCGGTCGCGGTCCTGGCCGGATGCGCCACCGTGGGCCCGGATTACGTCCCGCCCCGAACGGCGGCCTCCCCCGCCTGGAATACCCCGTTGCAGGGGGGGCTCACGGTCGAGGCGAATCCACCGGGGCTCGCGGCCTGGTGGACGACCCTGAACGACCCGGAACTCTCCAAACTGATCGAACGCGCCGTGGTTCGAAACCGCGACCTGAAAAAGGCCGAGGCGCGGGTCCGCGAGGCGCGCGCCCGCCGGGGCCTGAACCGGGCCGGTCTCTACCCGACGCTGGACGCCACGGGCTCCGTCACCCGCAGCCGCGGCAGCGCTGAGATGGGGGCCGCGACGACCAGCGATCTTTTTTCCGCAGGCCTGGACGCCTCCTGGGAGATCGATCTCTTCGGCGGCGTCCGGCGTTCCGTGGAGGCGGCCGAGGCGGATCTTCAGGCCGCCGGAGAGGATCTGCACGATACCCTCGTCTCGCTTTTGGCCGAGGTCGGTCTCAATTACGTCGATCTCCGGACCGGCCAGGCCCGCCTTGCCGTGACCGAGGCGAGTCTGAAGAGCCAGGAGGAGACGCACCGCCTGGCCCTGTGGCGCTACCAGGCGGGCTTAGGCGACGATCTGGCCGTGCAGCAGGCCCGCTACAACCAGGAGAACACCCGCGCACAGATCCCGACCCTGCGCACCGCGATCTCGGAGGCTAAAAACCGCCTGGCGGTTCTCCTGGGCGAAGCGCCGGGCGCGGTGCACGCGGAACTGGAGGCGTCCGGGCCTGTCCCGGGCGTCCCCCCGGAGGTCGCGGTCGGGGTGCCGGCTGACCTCCTGCGGCAACGGCCCGACGTGCGCCGGGCCGAGCGCCAACTGGCAGCGCAGACGGCGCGGATCGGCGTCGCCGCGGCGGAGCTCTACCCCAACCTCAAGCTGAGCGGCGCCATCGGCCTGGAGGCCCTCTCCTTCAGCGGCCTCTTCTCCTCGGGGAGCGCAACCTCCAGCGGCTCTTCCGGCGTCACCTGGCGGATCTTCGACGCCGGCGCGATCCGGCGGAGCATCGAGGTTCAGTCCGCCCTGCAGGAGCAAACGCTCATCGCCTATGAGTCCGCCGTGCTTGTTGCGCTGGAGGAGGCGGAAAACGCAATCTCCGCCTATGCCCAGGAACAGCAGCGGCGGCAGTCTCTCGGCGAGGCGGCCCGATCGGCGGAGGCGGCGGTCGAACTGGCGCAGATCAAGTACCGGACGGGACTGACCGATTTCGGTACGGTGCTGGAGGCCGAGCGGTCCCTTCTTAGCTTCCGGGACCAGCTCGCCCAGAGCGACGGGGCCGTTGTCACGAATCTGGTCAAGCTCTACAAGGCCCTGGGCGGCGGATGGACCCCGCTGATCCCGGTTGAACAGGAAACACCTGTGAATGGAGAGAAGTCATGACCGCAAAAACGGATGAGAACGCGATTGCCAAAACCCTGGAAATCGGCGATGGACAAGGCCCCGGCCGAAGATGGGGGCGGTGGGCGGCCGTCATCCTCCTGATCGCGATCGCGGTTGCTGCCGCCTGGTATTTTCTGAAACCCGACCCGAAGGCGGCGACGACGCAGTACAAGACCGAGCAGGTCCGGCGGGGCGACCTCACGGTGATCGTCACGGCGACCGGCACCCTGAAGCCGACCAACTCGGTGGACGTGGGAAGCGAGCTCTCCGGGATCGTCAAGAGCGTGGAGGCGGACTACAACAGCCGCATCAAGATCGGGCAGGTCCTGGTGAGACTCGACACCTCGAAGTTAGAGGCGACGATCACCCAGTCCAGGGCGGCTCTGGAATCGGCGCAGGCGAAGGTCCTGCAGACCCGGGCCACGGTCACAGAGACCCGGGCGAAACTGGCGCAGCTCAAAAACGCCCGCGAGATCAGCCAGGGCAGGCTTTCCTCGCAGGCCGAGGTCGATGCGGCGGAGGCGGCCTTCGCCCGCGCCCAGGCCGACACCGCCGCAGCAGCCGCAGCGGTCTCCCAGGCCCGGGCCGTCCTCGATGCGAATGAAACCGACCTCGCCAAGGCGGTGATCCGCTCACCGATCAACGGCATCGTCCTTGTTCGCAGCGTCGAGCCCGGGCAGACCGTGGCCGCCGCCTTCCAGTCCCCGGTGCTCTTCAGCCTGGCCGAAGACCTGACCCGGATGGATCTGCATGTCAACGTGGACGAGGCCGACATCGGCAAGATCCGGGAGGGGCAGAAGGCGACCTTCACCGTGGCCGCATACCCGAACCGCATCTTCACGGCGCTGATCACCCAGGCCCGCTACGGCTCCTCCACGACCTCCGGTGTCGTGACCTACGAAACGATCCTCAAGGTGGCCAACCCCGACCTCGCCCTGCGGCCGGGGATGACGGCCACCGCGGACATCACGGTCCGGGAACTCAAGGACGCCCTCCTGGTCCCCGGCGCGGCGCTCCGCTTCACCCCGCCCGTGGTGCAGGTGGAAGAGAAAACCTCCCGCGGCCTGTTCTTCTCGCTCTTCCCGCGGCCGACCCGTCCGTCGCAGGGAAGCGAGGACGGAGGCGCCGGCAAGGGGAAGCAGCGGGTCTGGGTCCTCAAGGACGGCCGGCCCATCGCCGTCCCGATCACGACCGGCTCGACCAGTGGCAGCCTGACCGAGGTCACCTCCGGCGACCTTGCGCCCGGCATGCCGCTCATCATTGACATCCTGGCGGGGGTAAAATGACGACCGCAGCGCAAAACGCAAGCGGCGCCGGGCCGCAGCCCGAGAATCTGGTTGCCTTCCGCGGGGTCACGAAGGTGTACGGCCAGGGAGGCGCCTCGATGCAGGCCCTGCGCGGGATCGATCTCGACATCTCCGGGGGCGAGTTCGTGGCGATCATGGGGCCGAGCGGATCGGGCAAGTCGACCTGCATGAACATCCTGGGCTGCCTCGACACGCCGACCGCCGGGAGCTACCGCTTCAAGGGGGTCGAGGTCGGCAATCTCAGCCGCAATCAGCGGGCCCTGCTCCGCCGCAACTATCAGGGGTTCGTGTTCCAGGGCTACAACCTCCTCAACCGCACCTCGGCCCTGGAGAACGTGGAGCTGCCGCTCCTCTACCGCGGCGCCTCCGCCTCCGAGCGGCGGGCGCGCGCCCGCGAGGCCCTGGAGACGGTGGGGCTCACCGGGTGGGAAACCCATTCGCCCGGCGAGCTCTCGGGGGGACAGCAGCAGCGCGTCGCGATAGCCCGCGCCATCGTCACGAAACCGGCGGTCCTTTTGGCCGACGAGCCGACGGGGAACCTCGACACGGCGCGGAGCCGGGAGATCATGGAGCTCCTGACCCAGCTAAACCGCGAGCAGGGGATCACCGTCATCATGGTCACCCACGAGTCGGACATGGCCGCCTATGCGACGCGGATCATCCGGTTCATGGACGGCCTGGTCGCATCGGATCAGGCCAACGGGAGGGAATCCTTATGATCGGCAATACCATCCTCCTCGCCCTGCGCGAGATCAGGCGGAACGTCCTGCGCTCCTTCCTCACCATCCTCGGCATCGTGATCGGCGTGGGAGCCGTGATCACCATGGTGACCATCGGCGGCGGCGCCACCCTCCAGGTCAGGCAGCAGATCGCGAGTTTGGGGAGCAACATGCTCATCGTGACCGCGGGAAAGCGGATGGGGCCGGGCCAGGCCTCGGGCGCGTCGCTCTTCAAGGAGGCCGACGCGGAGGCCATCGACGCCGAGATCAGCGATATCGCGGCCGTGGCCCCGGTCACCACCCAGTCGCTCAAGGCCATCTCCGGCAACCAGAACTGGACCACCGCCGTGGTCGGGACCGACAACCGGTACCTCAGGGTCACCAGCCGGGTCCTCAGGGTGGGACGGTCCTTCAACGACGGCGAGCTGCGCGCCGGCGCATCAGTCTGTCTTCTGGGGGAGACGGTGAAGAAGAAGCTCTTCGGCAGCCAGGAGGCCCTGGGGGAGAGGATCCGCCTGCAGAAGTTCTCCTGCGAGGTGATCGGCCTCATGGAGGGCAAGGGACAGAGCAGCATG
This sequence comes from Deltaproteobacteria bacterium, assembly GCA_026388345.1. The sequence goes on along the minus strand of JAPLJY010000050.1, from coordinate 2,363 downwards.
GGGTCGGATCAGGACGATCTCGTGGTGATCCCGCTGCGCACCTTCCAGCGCCGCGTCTCCGGCAATCAGGACGTGGCCCTGATCCAGATCTCGGTCCGGGAGGGCGCCTCCACCGACAAGGCCAAGAGGGACATCGAACGGCTGATGCGCGACCGGCGCCATCTGGGGCCGAGCGACGACGACAATTTCACCGTGATGGACATGAAGGAGATCACGAACATGCTGACGGGAACCACCAAGATGCTCACCGCCCTGCTGAGCGCGGTCGCGGCCGTGAGCCTGCTCGTGGGCGGGATCGGCATCATGAACATCATGCTGGTGTCGGTCACCGAACGCACCCGCGAGATCGGCATCCGGCTCGCCATCGGCGCCCTGGAGAGGGAGGTCCTCACCCAGTTCCTGGTCGAGGCGGTGGTCCTCTCCTCCTTCGGCGGCCTGATCGGCATCGTCCTGGCCCTGGGCGGATCGCTGTGGCTTTCGGCCGTGCTCCAGGTGCCGTTCGTCTTCAACGGGGGGATCGTGCTGGTCGCCTTCCTCTTCTCGGCGGCGGTGGGGGTGGTCTTCGGCTATTTCCCGGCCCTAAAGGCCGCCCGCCTGGATCCCATCGTGGCGCTAAGACACGAATGAGGCTTCTGAAGGACCCCCGTATAAGGCTTCAGGCAATCACTTCGATTGATATCCGCCGGCGAGCGCATTCTCCGCGGCTTGCCGAGGAGAGCTTTAAGAGAAGCGGCTCCTTATTCGTTGACAAGTTCCACGGAGTAAATTAATAAAGTAGCATACGAAGTGTCCAACGGGTAAAACCGTTTCGAAGGCGGAACCGTTACGATTCGCCATATGGCGCCAATCACAGGAGTTCTGGTATGGCACTCGATGCCGACAGTCGGAACAGAAAAGCGGGATGGCAGCTTGGCAGGTTATGGTCAGGGCCGTTTGCCGTGATCGGCAGGGCGGCGATCAAGTGGGTCGACCATTTGGGCGCATCAGCCATTTTTCTCCTTTTGGCGTTCCTGAAGATCTTGCGATCCAAACAACTGATCAAGATCGTCCAGCAGATTTATTACATCGGTGCACGGTCCACGATGATTATCATCCTCGTCAGCCTGTTCACCGGCATGGTGCTGGGCCTTCAATCCTACCATGCCCTGGTTAAATTCGGCGCGCAAGGGGCTCTCGGCACCCTGGTGTCCCTGACTCTGGTTCGGGAATTGGGGCCGGTTCTTACGGCAATCATGATTGCAGCCAGGGCCGGTTCGGCGATCACCGCAGAGATCGGCATTCAACGCATCTCCGAACAGATTGACGCCCTGGACACCATGCGTATTGATCCGCTCCGATATCTCATCAGCCCGAGAATTACCGCTTCGATCATCAGCTTTCCCTTGCTCACCGCCCTTTTCGACATCGTCGGCATTATCGGCGGGTACGTCTCCGGCGTATTGCTTCTGGGCGCCAATGCCAGCACCTATGTTTATCGTGTTCAGACCAGTATGGACATAAAAGATATCACCGATGGTTTGATCAAGGCGATTGTTTTTGCCGTCATCGTATCCACGGTCTGTTGTTACCAGGGTTATTTTACCCACATGCGCACGGACAGTCATGGCGCCAAGGCCGTCGGGCTCTCCACCACCTCGGCCGTTGTGATCTCCTGCGTGCTGATCCTGGTATCGGACTATGTTGTGACGTCGCTGCTCATCTGAGGATAGCCCCATGGAAAGCCCTTTAATCGAGTTCAAGGATGTCACCAAGCGTTTCGGCGATCGAAGCGTCCTTGAACGGATCAACCTGCAGATCTACGAGGGACAGGTCACTACCATTATCGGCCTGAGCGGTTCGGGCAAGAGTGTGCTCCTCAAGCATATCATCGGGCTGCTCAAGCCGGATGAAGGGACCATTCTCTTCAAGGGCAAACCCCTGAGCGAGATGAAGAAAAGCGAGAGCGCCGCCAATTTCGCCCAGATAAGTTATATGTTTCAAGACAATGCCCTTTTCGATTCCATGACCGTCTATGAAAATATCGCCCTTCCCCTTCGGGAGACGACGAACCTGAGCAAGGCCAAGATCGATAGCAAGGTTATGGCCAGAATCGAACAGACGGAACTTGCGGATGCGGCCCATAAGTATCCCTCGGAGCTCTCCGGCGGCATGCAAAAGCGGGCCGCTCTGGCGCGGGCTTTGGTAACGGATCCTCGAATCGTCCTCTTCGATGAACCCACGTCCGGCCAGGACCCGGTCCGGAAAAATGCCATCCTGGGCATGATTGCCCAGTATCAGCGGAAATTCGGGTTTACGGCGATCCTGGTCAGCCATGAGATACCGGATGTCTATTTTATCTCAAACCGCATTCTTGCCCTCTATGA
>JAPLJY010000369.1 GCA_026388345.1 Deltaproteobacteria bacterium | reverse complement strand
TCATTCGTGAAGACAAGGTCAACGATGTCAAGGACGCCCTGAGTGAAATCGGCATCGTAGGACTGAATATATTTGAAGTTCGGGGGCATGGGCGCCAGGGCGGCATCAAGCTGGCGGGCCGTTCCGGCACTTATATGGTTGACATGCTGCCCAAGATCCAGGTCAATATCGTTCTGAGCGATCGCAATCTCGAGGCAGCGATCGAGGCCATCCTCAGTTCTGCCTATACCGGCAAACAGGGGGACGGGCTGATCTTTGTCTATCCCGTGGAGGAGGTGATCCGCATCCGCACCCGGGAGCGGGGCCAGAAAGCGATGACGTATCCCGGTGACATCGATGAAAGAAAAGGCGGGGTGCGTCTTCCTTCCCCCGTGGAATCATCCCCCGGAAAATGATTGGGAAATATCGCGAGGGCTTCGGGTGCATCCGGAGATCCGCCGGGCCGGCAGACTGTCAATTCACGGAATCGACGGCTGCAAGGCACGTCTTTTCAGGATGCCTGGGATCACGGTGGCGTAAAAACTGCGAAGGATTACCGGTTGAAGTCTTGCATTTTCGTCAAGGCCGGCTGTTTGTGGATAACAGGAAGTTGTCAATTCTCCGGTTAGGTTTCGGTAACCTCTGGGAACCGCCCGGTGCGGACCCGCATGCCAGGTGGTGGTGTGGGGGCTGGGGGAGAAAACCCCCGGCTCCCTGATTAGCTGGCTTATTCATGCCGCCGCATACACACTGCGCCCCGCGCCATAGTAGGCGTCATAGACGTGCTGGAACACGGCAGTAGTCTTTTGTTCGAACAGTTTCGGTGTGTAGACCCTCGGCAAGCCCTGGTCCGGCAGTTTCTCGATGGTCACTCGCACCTCAACCCGTGCCTGCTGGGGGGAGTGCGACCTGAGAGGACGGTGAGGATTCCTCCCAGCTCTTCAGAGCCAACTGCACCTCGCGGGCATCGGCCGCCGCCCGCAGCGCCTGGGAGAGGTGTCGGTTCTGGAGGGTGCGCGCGGCCAGGGCCAGAATCCGAACCTGAATTTCCGGATTCTCCAGGGGGGACAGGCTCAGAAAGACGTATTCCACCGGCTTTTCCACGGCAGCATCCGGGACGCCCCCCCGTGTCAGCCCCAGGGCGACCAGCGACCTCGTCAGGCCGGCCAGCCGGGCATGGGGGAAAGCCACCCCTTCGTTGAAGAACGTGCTGCCCTGCGCCTCCCGCGCCCGGACGGCCTGCAGCGCTTCGTCCTGCAGGCGCCTGTCCGGGCAGGCGGACCGGACCAGCCTTTCCAGGACCGTGTTTTTATCGACGGGTTCCCCCCATAGGACAATCCCGTCCTCATTCAGGAATGAGCCCAGCAGAAACGGGGTTTCCTCCGCGGGTGGGCGAGGCGCAACCGCCGGCGGAGGGACCTCTTCCCGGACCACGGGCCCAGGGCCGGGCTCTTGCAGCCGGGTATCCAGGGTGACGATGGTCATCCCCCGGGCCTCTTCCATCAGCCTCTCCGGGATGCTCCTGCGGCCGATGATCCGTTTCCAGAAGGGGACGGGCGCGGGAGATCCCAGCACGATGTGGCCGACCCGGTATTCATGGGCAAAACGGAGGACTGTGGCGACGATATCCTCCCCTTTGTAGGTGAAGACCATCGCGCCGAGTTCCTTGGCCAGGGTCAGCGTGCCGGACAGCAACCGCTGGGTCCGGCTGTCGATCACCGTGGCTTCCTCCGCCGGCGTCTGCACATAGACGGCATACCAGTTTCGGTTGAGCTTCCCGGCCAGCCGTGAGGCGTACCTGAGGAGCTTCTCGCTGTTGGGCCCCCGGGAGCTCAGGCAGACCATTATCTGGTCCGGGGTCAAGGTCCCATCGTCCACCGGGGTCTCGTGCCGCCGCAGATCGATCTGGGCAGCCATCTCACGAAGGGTCAGCTCCCGGAGGTTTTCCAGGTGCGAGGCCTGGAAGAAGTTCGAAAGCGCGGTCCCGATCCTTTCGGCCGGGTAGACCTTCCCCTCCCGTAGACGGGCCTGGAGGTCCTCCGGCGTGAGATCCACGTTGACGATCTGATCCGCTTCGGCCAGCACGTTGTCGGGGAGTCGTTCCCGCACCTTCACCCCGGCGGCCCGCTCCACGGTGTCGTAGAGGCTCTCCAGATGCTGGACGTTCATCGTCGTGATGACATGGATTCCGACCGCAAGCAGGTCCTGGACGTCCTCGTACCGCTTGGCATTCCGGTTCCCCGGGATATTGGTATGGGCCAGCTCGT
>JAPLJY010000320.1 GCA_026388345.1 Deltaproteobacteria bacterium | reverse complement strand
CAAACCAGCGAAAAATCACCCCTGGAACAAGAGCTGGAAAGACTGGATGCCCTCCCGACAACGGAGGATATCTGCCTATTGACCAAATAGGACATTTCTACTTTGCTAGGAATAGGACATTTCTACTTTGGCTTGACAGCACGTAAAAAATCTTTGACACAGGGGGGTCTTTTATCCCATACTCGCCCCGGCATGAAGAGAACTCCTGTGAGACTCCCCGCCTGCGGGTTGCACACCCGGTTATAAGGAAGAAGGTGCCGGCCCCCTTTCTTAAGAAGGCAGGCAGTTCCTGTATATCTTTAAGCGGGAAAGGTGTTATGGAAACCATCGATTTCAAAATAGAACGGCTCCGCTCATTGCTTAAGGAGATGGGCGGCGTGGTGATCGGCTACTCCGGCGGCTGCGACAGCACGCTGCTGGCGGCCGTGGCCCGGGAGGTCCTGGGAGACCGGGTGGTATGCGTCCTGGCCTCCTCGGAGACCTACCCCCGTTCGGAGGTCGAGGAGGCCCTGGAGACGGCGGATCGGCTGGACATCCCCGTGGACCGGATCGATACCGACGAACTCAAGAACGAGGCCTTTGTAGCCAACAACCCCGATCACTGTTATTTCTGCAAAAAAGAGCTCTTCGGCAAGCTCGTCGCAATAGGCCAGGCACGGGGCATCCCCTGGGTCGCCGACGGATCGAACGTCGACGATCTGGACGACTACCGGCCGGGGGGACGAGCGGCCGCGGAATTCGGCATTCGCAGTCCGCTCCGCGAGGCGGGGCTGACCAAGAAGGAAATCCGGGAGTTGTCGCGCCAGTTGGGGCTGCCGACCTGGGACAAGCCGGCCTTTGCCTGCCTGGCGTCGCGCATTCCTTACGGAACCCGGATCGAACCCGACGTCTTGACGCGTCTGGAGGAGGCGGAATGTTTCCTCAAGGGGTTGGGTTTCCGGCAGGTGCGGGTCCGTCATCACGGGGATATCGCGCGGATCGAGGTGGAACCGCAGGAGATAGAGCGCCTCGCCGAACCGGAAATCCGGCGGCAGGTGGCGGAGAAGTTCACGGAATTGAAGTATCTCTATACCGCACTGGACCTGACCGGCTACCGGACGGGAAGCATGAACGCGGTCCTGGACAAGGAGAAGGCAAGATAGATGGATACCCACCGGCTCAGAAGGCTCCTCGATGAGGTAAAATCCGGCGAAATGCCGGTTGATCAGGCGTTCGATAGCCTGCGCACATTGCCCTACGACGATATCGGATGCGCAAAGCTCGATCTGCACCGCGGCATCCGCACCGGTTTCCCGGAGGTCGTTTTCTGCCAGGGGAAGACCTGCGAGCAGGCCGTCGAGATTGTCAAACGGCTTGCCGCACACCACGCAAAGGTCCTCGCGACCCGCGTGGCGCCTGACGTCGCCGGGAGGATCGCCGCGGCGGTCGAGGGATGCACGTACCACGAGACCGCCCGGCTCCTGGTCGTCGAGAGGCCCGGGGAAAAGACCGACAGGGCCGCCGGAGACGCAAAGTACGTGATGGTCCTCTGCGCGGGGACGGCCGATATTCCCGTGGCGGAGGAGGCCGCGGTTACGGCGGAGTCGATGGGCAGCCGGGTCGAGCGCTCCTACGACATCGGGGTCGCGGGCCTGCACCGGCTGCTCGACCAGCGGGAGAGGATCATGCAGGCGAACGTGCTGATCGTCGTGGCCGGGATGGAGGGGGCGCTTCCCAGCGTCGTCGGGGGGATGGTCTCCTGCCCGGTGATCGCCGTTCCGACGAGCGTGGGCTACGGTGCAAGCTTCGGAGGGCTCTCCGCGCTCCTGGCGATGCTCAACTCCTGCGCGGCCGGCGTCGCCGTGATGAATATCGACAACGGCTTTGGGGCCGGATACTTCGCACACATGGTGAACAAATGAAGATCGCCTATTTCGACTGTTTCGCGGGCATCAGCGGCGACATGACGCTCGGGGCGCTCATCGGCGCGGGGGCGGACCCGGAGAGGCTCCGGGAAGGTCTCGCCGGCCTCGGTGTTGGCGGCTTTTCGATCGAGGTCGGCCGCAGGATGGCCGGGCCCATCGAGGCGACGGACGTCCGCGTGCTCCTGGATGATCACCATCACCACCATCACCGGCGGTTGAAGGACATTCGGGAGATGATCCGCGGCGCGGAGCTCTCCGACCGTGTGAAACGGACGGCCGAAGGGATCTTCACGAGGCTCGCCGACGCTGAGGGAAAAGTCCACGGCAGCTCTCCGGAAGAGGTCCACTTCCACGAGGTGGGGGCGGTGGATGCGATCGTCGACATCGTCGGCACGGCCCTCTGTCTCGAAATGCTGGGCTGGCCGAAGGTCGTCGCCAGCCCGATGCCCACCTTTCACGGCTATGCGAAAGGTTCCCACGGCGTCTTTCCTCTGCCCGCGCCGGCCACCGCCGAGATCCTGCGCGGCATTCCCTGGAGAAAACTGGATATCGAAGGGGAGTTGGTCACACCGACCGGTGCGGCGATCATCCGGGAGATCGCCGCAGGATTCGGACCGCTTCCCGCCATGACCGTCGAGAGCATCGGCTACGGCGCCGGTAAGAGCGATTTCGGCATCCCGAACGCACTCCGGGTCATGATCGGTTGGGAGGCCGCCGGCGCCGAATCGCGGGGCGTCATGGTCATCGAGACGAACATCGACGACCTCAATCCCCAGTTCTACGAGACCGCCATGGAGCGGCTTTTCGCCGCAGGCGCGCTGGATGTATTCCTGACGCCGATCCAGATGAAGAAAAACCGGCCGGGGACGCTTCTGTCGGTGATCTGCAATCCGGACCTGACGGAGGCCATCGCGGCCGTCATCCTGGCCGAGACATCGACGTTCGGTGTCCGGATCTCACGGTGTGAGCGCCTGTGCCTCGATCGCCGCTGGGAGGAGGTTGTAACCGGGTTCGGGGTCATCCGGATCAAGATCGGGGAGCGGGAGGGCAGCGTGATCACCGCCTCCCCGGAGTACGAGGACTGCAAACGGGCCGCGGCCGAACACGGGGTGGCGGTCCGGCACGTCCACGAAAGCGCCACGGCCCTCTTCAACAGGAAGGAAGGTCGGTAGATCCCCCCCTCATTCCCGACTCAACGCCTCCCGCACCTTTTTGGCCAGCTTCTCCAGATGAAAGGGCTTCTGGAGGAAACCGTTGCAGCCCCGGTCCAGGATCTCCTGAGCCTGTCCTTCGATGCTGTAACCGCTGGCGAGAAGGACCCTGATTGCCGGATCGATCTCCCGGAGACGGTCGAAGGTCTCCCCTCCCGATATCCCCGGCATGATCATGTCCAAGATCACCAGGTCAACCTCCCCTCGCTTCTCCATGTAAGCGGCAATCGCCTCCTGTCCGCCCCCCGCCACATAGACCCGGTATCCCAGGAATTTCAGAAGTTCCCTGCTCACACTTAAGACCGTCTTCTCATCATCCACCAGCAGGATCGTCTCCGTGCCTTTTAAGATTTTTTCGGGAGCTGCTTCCGCTTTGACCACTTCCTTTTCGGAAGCCGGCAGATAGATATGAAAGGTCGTCCCCCGCCCCGGCTCACTGTAAACACGGACCATGCCGTCGTGGCCCTTGATGATCCCATAGACCATCGCCAGCCCCAGGCCGGTCCCCCGTCCCATTTCCTTCGTCGTGAAAAAGGGATCAAAAATCCGCTCCCGTGTCTTCTCATCCATCCCCACACCGGTATCGGTCACGGATATCTTCACATATCTCCCCGCCCTGATTGCAAAGGGAAGGGTCTCTTCATCCGCCAAAAAAACATTCTCTGTTTCCAGATGGATCTCGCCTCCCCCCGGCATCGCATGCCAGGCGTTGACATACAGATTCATCAATACCTGCTCCATCTGTCCCCGGTCCACCTCCAGCGTCCAGAGATCCCCGGTCAGGCGCTGGTGCATGGCAATCTCCTTCCTTGTCCTGCCGAACATGGAGGCGGTCTTCCTGATCATATCGTTGAAGTTCGTCGGCTTCACCTCATAGCGGCCGCCCCGGGCAAACCCAAGCAGTTGCTTCGTCAGATCCGCCCCGCTCGCAATCTGCTTCGTAATCTGCGTCAATCGCTCATGGTGGGGGTGGGAGGCATCCAGATCCAACTGCATTAACGAAATACAGCCCTGAATCCCCATCAACAGGTTGTTGAAATCATGCGCGATCCCTCCGGCCAGCGTCCCGATCGATTCCATCTTCTGGGCCTGGATCAGTTGGGCCTCCAGGTGTTTGCGGTCGGTCATGTCGATGATGATCCCACGCAATCCGACAGTCTGACCCTTCCGGGTGATCGGGGCGGAATAGATGAGTACGGGAAAGGTCGCGCCATCCTTTTTAACCGCGGTGTATTCCGCTCCGCTAAGTATTTCTCCCTTTACAATCTTGACGATATTCTCTGCCGCCCGTCCCCTGTCTGAAGGGGCAATGACATCCAGGGCATTGATTCCGCCGGCCAGGTCTTCCCGGGAGTAACCGAATAAATCAAGACCGGATGGATTGACATAGGTCAATCGGCCATGGCTGTCTGTCTCGAAAATCAACTGCGGCAGGAGTTCGGCAAGGTCCCTGAATTTTTTCTCGCTGTACCGCAAGGCAACTTCGGCCTGTTTGCGATCGGTGACATCACTGATAAAGTTCAGCGTTGCGGGCCGACCCTCCCAGTCGATGCACACGGAACTGATATCGATCCATCTTATGACTCCGGACTTGGAGATGATCCGGCATTCATATTTGAATGAAGGCTCAATACCTTTGAGACGATTCAAATAACGCTCGACGACCCTGTCCCGGTCTTCAGGATGGATTAAATCGGCAAAGGAAAGGGAGGCGATCTCTTCCGCAGAATACCCTGTCGTCTCCGTAAATATTCGATTGGCAAATTTGAACCTTCCGTCCTGGATGACAACAATGACCTCATTGGCATATTCCACGACGTTGCGATATTTCTCTTCCGATACGCGCACCTTGTGCTCGGCCTCTTTGATGGCCGTGATGTTGTGGGCAATGACATGGGCGCCCCTCAGTATCCCATTTTCAAAAATGAAGCGATTGTTCAGCAGCAGCCATACACGCTCCCCGTTTTTCTTGCAGATCTCAAAGCTGACGGTTTCCGGCACCGTCTCCCCGGCAAGGAATTTTGCCAGCCTGTCCAAGAAACGCAACCGGCTTTCTTCCGTGAGAATGTCCACGGGGTTCATTCTTAGAAGCTCGTCTCTTGAATAACCCGAATGCTCGCACATGGCCTCGTTGACACTGACAAATTTCTGTTTGACAAAGTCGACCTCATAGATCCCCGCCGGGGCGTATTGAACCAGTTGCCGGTATTTCTCCCGGTGAGATACGGCGTCGCTGATGGCCTTTTCATATTGCGCCTTGAGAAGCCAGATGGAAAAGGCGATGCAGGTCATCGTCAAAATGAAAATGACCAGCCGGCTTTCGAATGCCGTTTCCCAGGACCAGACCGGGATCAGGGCGCCGGTATGCTGTGCGATGCCGATCCCGGCAAAGGATATGAGGCTCAGCATCAGGAAGGCGATCATGGATTTTGTTCCCTGCAGGATCGCAGCAAGGGTGATGGCAAGGGCATACAGCAACATCGCCGGCGCCTGCGCGCCGCCGATGAGATTGCCGTACAGGGCCACGGTGAAGATGATCGCGGGAAGAACAAAACTGCCGACGGGATTTTGTTTTTTCAGGGACATCCATAATCCAAGAGCCAAAATAGCGCATATGGAAATCAGAATCAGGCTCGTATCCGGCGGGATGCTGCCGATAAGCCAGCCGATGAGTGTAACCGGGGTGAAAAGAAGGCAGATGGACAAAAGGGCGGATAACAGAACCCTGGTCAAATACGCCTGCCTGCTTTGAGGGTCTGATGAATCGACCGAATTGATCTTGTTGAAAATAGACGATAAACGGGCCATCGGATGAATCCTGAACGACTCACATGGATAAGAATCCGGATGTGAAACGGTTTGTTTAGGACACTCTATACGGGCAGATTTGAGGAATGTCAAGGTAAGATGAATATGCGGCTGGTCATCCGCTTGAGCGTCTTTGGAACGACAGCGGAAGCTCCAGGCTGTTTTCCTCGAGCATCGTTCGGTTCGAGAGGATCTCCGCCGACGGACCGTCTGCGACCACCCTGCCGTCCCCGATTACGATGCAGCGCTCACATACATCGAGGATCAGATCGAGGTCGTGGGAGGCGATCATCTTGGAATGGGTAAAGGTCTTGAGAAACGCGATCAGCGATCGCCTTGACCTGGGGTCCAGGTTTGCCGCAGGCTCATCCAGCGCGAGGATGTCGGGTTCCATGGCGATGACCGAGGCGATGGCGACGGAGCTCTTCTGCCCGCCGGAAAGGTGGTGCGGCGGTTTGTCCCGAAGATCGAGGCCATGTACCATGCCGAGCGCCCAGTGGACCCTCTCCCGCACAGAATCCTCATCCAGACCGAGGTTGAGGGGGCCGAATGCGACATCGTCGAAAACCGTCGGCATGAAGAGTTGGTCATCGGGGTTCTGAAAAATAATCCCGACCTTTTTGCGGATCTCCTTTCGGGTCTTTGCCGTCAGGGAAAGATCACCGATGGTCACCGTTCCCGAAGTCGGCAGCAGGCAGCCGTTCATGTGCTGGAGAAGCGTGGATTTTCCGGATCCGTTGGCGCCGACGATGCCGACGGATTCGCCGTGGGTGATCCGGAAATGGATTCCCCTGAGCGCTTCCGTCCCATCGGGGTAGCGGAAGAACACGTCTTTGAACTCAATGATGTGGTGGCTCATCGCAACAACCCCTGCGCAAAACACCCGATCCCTTCGGTGATGCGGAAAAAGCGGAAGACCGCGAGAAACATGACCATCGCCGTTAGGTATGCCAGATCGGCCGCCTCAATACGGGCCCGTTTGAGACTCGGGATGTCTCCCTGAAACCCCCGGGAAAGCATGGCGTAATAGATTCTTTCCGCACGATCCACCGTTCTGACAAAAAGGGTCCCGATCAGACGCACGAACACCTTGATACCGGCGCCGCGAGAACCTGCCGACCGCATGTCCCGGGCGCGGGTGATCCGCATCGCCTCCTCCATGAGCACAAAGATGTAGCGGTACAGGAACAGGAGTTGTGAGACAAACAGCGGGGGCAGTCCGAGTCGTCTGAGGGCATGGCAGACGCCGGGAAACGACGTCGTCGCGATGAGCAGGAGCGCCGCGCTGACCGTGAGCGCAAACTTCAGGATAATCGAAAGAAAGGAGATGATCCCGGCCGATAGGGGGATCCCGGAGATGACGGCGATGGTTGCGGTATCCAAAAACGGGTTGAAGACGCCAATGAGGATCGCGAAGGGTGAAACGAGCAGCACCTTCTTGAGAATGAACCGGACGGGGATTTCGCCGATGGTCATCAGCACCACCGGAAACAGGAAGAACGGGACCAGCGCGACCACCTCGTACTTGGGAAAGGAGATCACCGTGAACAGGAACAGCATCGTCGCGATCACCTTGACGCGCGGGTCCAGCCGGTGCACGAAGGTGTCCCCGTAGGACAACCGGTCAAGCCGGCCGATATCGAAATACTGCGCGTCAAAGGTCATGGGTTCGTCAAGCATTCCTTCCCCGGTAAGTTCTGATCCCCACGCCGATCAGCAGGATGAAGCCGAAAACGATCGCCGCACCGATGATGCCGGCTGTGGAGGTTCCCGCTTCGATACCGGGCCAGGCAGGCGCCGCTTTCCCCTTTTTCGGCTCATTCACCGCCGGCTTGAAGCCGTAATCGGGAAGGAATGCCGTCTTTTCCTGAATCCCTTTCAGAATCGCAGCAATCCCGTGCCCCTGTTCCGGAAGTTCGCCTTTGCCGGTGACCTTTTCGATGGACCATTCAAGGCCGTCCGGATGGGTCGAAGCGAACCAGGAGAGCGCCCCGCCGGTGATAACCGCCAACGCTGCGAACGTCGCCATGACCTTCCTCAGGGAAATCGATGCGCCCAAGGGTCGTGATGCAGCCATGCTTTCGAGGAGCTCGGGTCTGGCGCTACGCACATAATTGATGATCCCTGCCGTCACAAAACCCTCGATGATGCCGATGGCCAGATGGATCGGCTGCATCAGCAGCAGGAAGGCGCCGAAGGGAAGTTCGCTCTTGCCGGACAGAAGCGTCTCCAGGACGACGGAAAAGGCGCCGAACTGCAGGGCCGCAACGGCGCTCACGAGCGATACGGCAACGATGCGTCCGGGATTTTGACTCTCCCCGATCAAGGGTTTGTAGAGCAGGGGACACACAAGGTAGCAGGGATAGAACCCGAGGTTCCAGATATTGCAGCCGAGCGCAAGCAGCCCGCCGTCGGCGAAGAAAAGTGCCTGGACCGTCAGGACCGAGGCCATGACGAGAAAGGCCGCATGAGGACCGAGGATAATGGCCAGGATCATCCCGCCGCCCAGGTGTCCGCTCGAACCCGTCCCGGGGATCGTGAAATTGATCATCTGCGCCGCGAAAATAAAGGCGCCCAGGACCCCCATCAGGGGGATCGTTCGGTCATCGATCTGAACTTTCAGTTTCTTCGACGCGTATCCGCCCACCGCAACCGATCCGGCCCACAATGTCGTCCCGACGGTGGGGGAGAGCAGGGCATCCGCCATGTGCATGGTCTTTTCCCCTTCTCAACCGCTCTGATGCCATTAATATGCGATTCGTAACACGCCAGCATAAAAAAATAATACGGCTATCCGATCTCCCTGCCCGTGCTCGACATGCTGAGGGTCCCGTGCCGGACCCCCTTGATGGAGGTAAGGGCGTCGGCCAGCCGCTGCACCTCTTCCGCCTTTCCCCGGGCGGCGATGATTTCCAGACAATTGTGGTGATCGAGGTGGATATGCTGGGTCGAGATGATCACCTTCTGGAACCCGTGCTGCATATCCGTCACCTTTGAGAGGACGTCCCGCTGGTGGTGGTCGTAGATGAGCGTGATGGCGCCGGCCACGTCACGGCCCTCCCGCCATTCCCTCTGGACCAGCTCCCGGCGGATCATATCCCGCAGGGCCTCCGAGCGGTTCGTGTACTGCCTCTCCCGGATGAGGGAATCGAACCTTTCCAGGAGAGGCTTTTCCAGGGAAACACCGAAGCGGACCAGTTCAGACATCTTCCGATCACCGTATCACGTTTTGCGGTTTCATAACACATCCGCGAGATCTGTCAAGATATTTCGGATTTTAAACAAACACCCGCTTGATATGCCTCTCGACGAGGTTTTCAAAAACGTTCCGGGCGATGACCTGCTCGTTGTCCGCCACGGCCCGATAGTACCGCTCGTCCAGATCTGCGGCAACCTTGAAGCCCACGTGGAGGAGCTGCCGAAAGTTGGAGTTGTAGGCGGGGTTGGACTGGACATGCCGCAGAGTTTCGGCGTACTTCGTCCCGTCCCACGTGTCCACCGCGTCGGGGCTGGGAAGCTTGCCGGGATCGATGTCGATGATGGCCGCATAGGGGGCGCAGAGCTCTTCGCGCCGTCCGTAGGCGTTCCGGTAAATCTCTTTGGCGATGGCCAGGCCTTTGCCCTCCGCACAGGCCAGGCCGATGAGCTCCTCGAGCCAGGTCGTTCCCGCGGTCTTGAGGTGCAGGCCCGCATCGTGTTTCCGGATTGCCTTGCCGATTGGTCCATAGATCGAAAACTTGTCGCTGCCCGAATGGATGCTGAGCTTCAGGTTCGCGGGCAGGCCGAACTCCTTCACCGCAAAAGCGATCACGCAGAGGTCCGCGTTGAATTCCCTTTCGAACTGCTTCACGTCACCCACGTAATCGCAACCCTTGTTGAACCTTCCGGTGAACTTCGGGGCGATGGTCTGGGCCGGGATGCCCTCCCTTGCGATGGCGGAAAGGATGAAGAGCATCTCCACGGGGATCTGGGGAAGGTCGGTCTCATCGATGGAAACCTCGGTGATGAAGTTGCCCTTGCCTTTCTTTTCTTCAATGTAACGGTAGATCTTTCCCGCCTCCTGGATCGCCAGGAGGTATTTACGGGCCGAAGAGTCGATGATCGCCTCGGTGATGTCCAGCGACTGGTCGATGCCGGGGATGGAGAGCTTGCCGATGAATTTTTGATGCGCCTTCATGAAGGCCTTCATGCTGACATCGTCCGCCGGCTTGCCCGAGAAATCGGCGACGTCGAGGGTGTAGAAATCGCTCGAAGCCAGGAAGAGGTCCACGTTCTTCATATTGATGTGGTCGGCATCGACATAGTAGGAATCCTTCCAGCCGATGGCCTTCACTGCGGCGTCGGCTTCCGTCCGGACCGTGTCGGGGTGGGTATGGACGATCGTGTGTTCCCGGAAGGATTTGTTCCATACCGGAACGAGATTCACGCCGAGGCTTTTCGCCTTGACCAGCGCCTCGAGCTGGGCCTTGCCCTGACGGGCGAAGCGGTCGCCGATGCCGAAAGAATACTTTTCGATCATTTTGCTCATGGTCTTCTCCTTTTTAAAAGTTCTTCTCAATCATCATTTTCCCCGCTTGAGCTTCTCCAGCTCGCCCATCAGGACCTCGAGCGACGGCCGCTGGTTGATGTCATGGACGTCGATGTAACGGATGATCCCCTTCTTGTCGATCACGAAGAGGGCCCGCTCCGTCACGCCGTCGGAGCGCAGGACGCCGTACTTCTTCGCGACCGCGCCGTGCGGCCAGAAATCCGAGAGGACGGGAAACCAGAGCTTCCCCATCTGGTTCGTCCAGGAGAAGAGCGTGGGGATGTTGTCCACGGTGATCCCGAGGAGGATCGCATCGTTTGCGTCGAACATCTCTTTCACGATGTTATATCCGGGCCACTGGTCCGAACAGACCGGCGTCCAGGCGGCGGGCACGAAGGAGATGACGACGTTCTTTTTGCCCCGGTACTGGGCTGGGGAGACCTTTTCCCCCGAGACCGCCTTCAGCGTGAAGTCGGGCGCCTTGCCGCCGATCCTTACCTTCAGGGCGCTGTCCACGGGCTTGAGACTGCCGGGATTGTAGATGTTGTCCTTGTACGCGTCGGAGAGCGCGAAAGCGAACCGGACCGCCGGCATGACCAGCAGGACCGCCCCGATGAGACCAAAAACCAGGATGAGCCGCCTTTTCATTTTCACACCTCCTTATTTCAGGTCGGACGCCTTGACGATCTCATCCTGAAACTTTTCCACGCTCTCAAACGCCCCCAAGCGGGAGTGAATCACCTGATGCGACCCGTCCGGGCCGATCTTCACGCCGATGAAATAGGGAGTGCGCACCTCTCCCAGGAGCTTGTGGAGGACGAAATCGCCGTCCGGAAAGAGGGGAAAGGGGATGTTGTACTTCTTCCGGAAGACCCCCACCTCGAAGGCGGAATTCCCCACCCCGATCCCGATAAGCTTGATCTTCCCCTTCAGGGCCGGGTCCGCCTCGATCTTCTCGTAGAGGCGATTGACGTTCGGCGCCTCCTTCTGGCAGTAGGGGCAGTACATGCTGAAGATCTCGACGACGACGGTCTTCGCCCGAATCTGGGGGATCTTGAAGGCGCCCGATCCGGAGAGGCCGAGGTAGCTCTTTTCCGCCGCATCCTTCGGCACGCCGAGGGTGAAATCGGGGAGCGTCCCGCCGACCGGCGGCGTTGCGCTCCAGAGAACCATTGGCCCGCAGAGGATCATCCCCCACGCCAGCAACGCAAGCCATAGCATCCTTCTCGTCATTTCTCCTCCTTATGCCCCCCGCCCACGGACCGGAACGGCAAGAAATCGTCCTGACAGCCTGTTGAAAAAAATGCTGCTAATGCCGCTTCATCAGGTGCTGCACCGCCTTCTCCAGCCCGTCCAGCGTCAGCTCGAACATAGGGAAAATCCTTCCGATCGCCTCGATGGTCCAGGTGTAGCCCCAGCCAGCCTCCGCCTGCGGGTTCAGCCAGACGGCGTGCCGGAAAAGGCGGGCGAGAAATTTGAGGCGCGCCTCGCTGCTTTGGCTGTCCTTCTGGCCGACGTAGAGGGAGCCGTTCGCCCCCACGAGCTCGTAGGGGGCCATCGCCGCGTCCCCGACGATGATGAGCCGGGTATCCGGATCCCGGCGCGTGAACTCCTCGACGGCCTCGGGCCGGAGGTGGCGCTGGGGATCCAGCCAGACACGGCTGTAGAGCGTGTTGTGAAAGTAGTAGATCTTGAGATCCTTGAACTGGGAGCGGGCGTAGTTGAACAGGGTCTGGACGATCTCGATGTAGGGATCCATCGACCAGCCGCCGTTGTCGATCATCAGGATCACCTTGAGGCGGTCGGTCAGACGGCGGTCGAAGACGATCGAGATCTCGCCGCCGTTCTTCATCGTCTCGCGGATCGTCTTCTCCACGTTGACGACGTCCCGGGGGCCGTGGGGGATCATCCGCCGGAGCCTCTTCAAGGCCTCTCCCATCTGGAGCTCCGTGAGCGGACCCTCCTGGCTGTAGTCCCGGTAGCGCCGCTCCATCGCCACCTTCACGGCCGACTTGTTCCGGGAGGCGCCCCCCACGCGCATCCCGCCGGGATGGCGGCCCGAATGGCCGACAGGCGACGTCCCCCCCGTGCCGATCCAGCGGTTCCCGCCGTGATGGGCCTCCTTTTGATCCTTGAGCCGGTCGAGGAAATATTGGATCAGCTCCTCCGGCGTAAGCTGGGCGAGCTGCTTTTCGTCTAACCCCAAGGCATCCGCCATCTCCTTGGGCCGTTTGAGCCACTCTTCGAGCAGCGCCTTGGCGATGTCGATCAGATCGACATCGGTGATCTCTTCGAGCGACGCCCCCTTGAAATGGTGGGCAAAGACCTGATCGTAGGTGTCGAAGTACCGTTCGCTTTTGACGAGGATGGCGCGGGCCGCCGTGTAGAAGTCGTCCACGGAGCCGATCAGGCCCAGCGCGAGGGCCTTCTGGAGGCGAAGGAAAGAGGTGGGGGTGACGGGCACCCCCCGCTCCCGGAGCATGTAGAAAAAATCGACGAACATGGCTGCCCCCTTACCTGTGGGCTCGTCCCCCCTGCTGGAGTGCAAGGTTCAGGTCCACGCTCTTCTTGAAGAGCACCCCGAGGTAGGGAATATCGCCTTTTTCAAGCGTTTTCAGGTCGAAATCGGGATCGGCTTGGAGCGCGCGGACCCAGTTGATCAGTTCCCGGGTCGCCGGTTTCTTCTCGATCCCCCGGAACTCCCGGAGGCGGTAGAAGGTGTTGAGGCATGCCTTCGCCAGTCCCTCGGAGAGGTTCGGGAAATGGACGTTCAGGATCATCCGCATCATCTCCGGATCCGGAAAGGCGATGTGGTGGAAATTGCAGCGGCCGAGGAAGGGATCGGAGAGGTCCTTTTTCGCGTTGGAGGTGATGATGATCACGGGGCGGTTCCGGGCGGTGACCGTCTTGTCGATCTCCATGATATCAAACTGCATCTGGTCGAGGACGTCGAGCATGTCGTCCTGGAAGTCCGTATCGGCCTTGTCGATCTCGTCGATCAGAAGCACCGTCCGGCAGTCGGCAACGAAGGCCTGGCCGATCTTCCCCATCCGGATGTACTCCTCAATGTTGCTCACATCCCGTTTGGAATCGCCGAAGCGGCTGTCGTTCAGGCGGGTGAGGGTGTCGTACTGGTAGAGGGCATCGAGGAGCTTCATGCTCGATTTGACGTTCAGGACGATGAGCGGCATCGCGAGGCTCTCCGCGATCGCATGGGCCAGCATGGTCTTGCCGGTGCCCGGTTCGCCCTTGAGCAGGAGCGGCATCTCCAGGGCCATGGAGACATTCACGATCTTGGCCAGTTCATCGTCAAGGATGTACTTCGCAGCGCCGTGGAATCGAGAGGGTTCGCCGACCGGGTTCATCCGTTCCTCCTTCAGGGGCTTTGCC
>JAPLJY010000318.1 GCA_026388345.1 Deltaproteobacteria bacterium | reverse complement strand
ATCGAAAGCCAGGGCCTTGACCCCGTTTCTTTTACAGAAGCTGATGATGGCGCCGTAAATCTCCCGGGGCCAGGGCCAGGGCAGGCCGTTTTCCTGGCTTCCCCAGTCCAGGCTGTTCTGATCGAGCAGGATGAGATGGATCTTCTCCGTGGCCTTGCCCGGTTTGGCCAGAAGCCTGACCCGCCAATCCCAGGTTCTCGCCTCCCAGTTGTCGAGCCAACCCGGCGACCAGAGGATCAGCGCCACCGCAGACCCGATCAGCGCGGCCAGGAGCCCCTGAAGCAATTTTTTGATTGCCGGCGAGAGGGCGTTCATGATGTTCTCACAAATCGTTCGGGGTCAGCACCGGGGAATACTTGATGCCCGTCTTCTTCTGGACCTTCTCGATCCGGTCCTGCGGAGCGGGATGGGTCTTTCCAAAACCGGCATCATCCGGTTTCAGCTTTTTATCCATCACCATCAGCACCTCCACCAGCCCGTTCGGGTCATAGCCGAGGCGCCGGAGAAGGGTCTGCGCGATATCGTCGGCGGCGTATTCGAATGGACGGGAGTAGCCGGTGTTGATCATCATGTTCGTGAAGTCCCCGATGGCGCCGCTGAAGGACTCCAGGAGCTTTTCACCACCGATTTCCGTGACGAGCGTCTTCCCGAACTCTCTGGTCCTCTCCTGTTTGATGGCCTGTATCCCGTGCTTGAGCTGGATGTGTCCGATCTCGTGGGCCAGCACCGCGGCGACGGCATCCTCGGTGCGGCAGCAGCGGAGGAGCCCTTTGGTGATGAAGATGTGCCCGCCCGGCGTGGCGAAGGCATTGATCTCGTCGGAGTTCAGAACGAGAACGCGGTAACCGAGGAAGATCTCCGGCATGTCCGAGACCTGGGCCAGGGCCTGGCCGATGAGGTTCAAATATTCGTTGGCCGGCGGGTTCGCATAGGGCGGATACTTGCTCAGGATCACCACCGCCACGGACCGGCCGATGTAATACTCCTGCTCGGGGGTGAACTCCTCCCTCCTCTTGGCATCGGCTTCGGCAATGTTTTCGGTGCTTTTATTGATGGACTGCGCCTTTTCGGGGCTGATCACACCGGCTTTCTCGGCCTGGGTAGTCACCTTTGCCGTTCCGGTCATCATCGCCTGGCAGCCGGAAAAGAGGAGGACGGCCGGCAGGAGCAGGCAAAGAAAAAAGGATTCTCGTTTCATCGGACGGCCCCCTCGGGCTGAACCTGCCCCTGTTTGAGAAACGCCTGCACCTGGCCGGGTTTGAGCGTATACGTTTTTTCCATCCGGTCTATCGCGGCGTAATCGAGATGCTTATTCTTGCTCTTGAATTCCGCCTCCACCTTGGGATTGAACCCCTTTCCGGCCAGGGCCAACTCGCTGCTCGTCGCTCCGGTCTTGACATCCGCCTTTCCCGCCTGCAGCGCGATGGTTTTGGTGGTCAGCGCGGACTCGTGCATCCATCCCTTGATCTTGCGGATCGACACCATTTTCCACGCCCCCTTGTCTTCGATGATCTCCACCTTGTCTCCGTAGGCAAGGGTGGCCGTGACTTTCCCCAAAAAAGACGGCTCGGAGCGCACCTGTCCCTGCTTGACCTGGACGCTCAGCTCGCTGGTTGCAGAAAACAGAGGCACGCTGAAACCGCAGAGAAAAAGGGTGGCCAGCAGGACAATTCTGATCCGAAACATTTTCAAACCTCCACACTGTGAAAGCTTCAACCGGTCATGAAGCCTCAAATAAAGACCCGCGAGATGGCGCCGATCACGACAAAAATAATGATCGCAGCGATGATTACGGCAACCGTGTACCCCGTGGATTTTTCTTTTGGAGATTTCATCAGAACGGGTAACCCGAGATAGAGGAGATATAGACCGTATAACCCCAAAATAGCGAGGATCCCAAGGGCAGGGATGAGCGCGAAAATACCGACCAGCCAACCCGGTATATAAGAATACGTGGCCAGCTTGAAGGCCTGGTTGAGATTTTTCTCCCCCGAAAAGGTAGGGGCAAGGGCATCGATAATCAGCGCGAGGATATATACGCTGACGAGGGTGAGAACGTACTGAACGACCGCAGACGCAATACCTGTTGTGATCGATCCCCTGTATGCTCCTCCCCCGGGCAGGCTGACTCCCACAAGGGACATGCCGATAAAAGAGGCAACCGGTCCGATGGCCGCCAATAAAAAAATATATTTTTTATACAACTCGGCAATCGGTGTCGTTTCCCCCGCAATGGTCTGCCATTCCTCTTTGGGTTTAAGCAAAATTCCTTTGATGCGTCCCGTGATATTCATATTTTCCCCTCCTTAAGTATTTGCTGACAAGATCCAGAAAGAACGTCCTCTTTTGTTGAGAAAGTATAAGGGGACCGTCCCGGTATGTCAACGATTTATTATGGTCAGTATTTTATTGACTCACAAGGCTGGTCTTCTTATACTTCCAACTGTAAATATTGCGAAGGGGTTGCCCGGGGACGATCTGGGCCGGGCCCAGGCTGACGGCCCCTGCCTGAATCAGTAGAGAAAGCCGAACAGCCAGAGGGGAATTTTGTTTCCGAAGCCGGTTTCGATATCATCGGCGGCGATATAACTGTCTTTGATACCCTTGAGCTGGTCGTAGGTTTTGGTCTTGCCGCCGATTTCAAAGGTATAAGCCGACTTTACCCAGAAATCCCCCCGATCGGTCAGCTCGACCATCGCGTCGACGAGGGCGGGATGGTTTGAAAACGCATTGCGGATCTGGTTGACAAAAAAGAGTTCCCGGAGCGTTCCGGCGTTCATATCCTCTGCAATCGCGTGCATCAGGTTGCCGTTTTCCAGGTAAATTTTATCCGGTTTGGTGAGGATCGCATAGCCTCTTCCCCTCTGACGCAATAGATTGAGAAGTTTGGCGTCCTGGAGATGTTCAAGATATTCGTAAAGTTTCGGCCGCGAAATTTCCGTTGCTTCGGATAGTTTCACAATATTGGGTGCAAACGGCGGCGTGACGGCAAGCATGTAGAGGAGTTTCTTGATCTTGGCGATCTGCCGGATTTCAATGCCGCTGATATAGGGCAGGTCCACCTCCAGAATATGGTTGATGACCTCTCTGAGTCTCAGCCGGTAATAGTCTTCCCCTTCCAGGAAAAAGGGATAATAACCGGATCGCAGGTACTGCTTGAAGAGACGCAGGATTTTCAAGTCCCGGCAAATATCCGCTGCCAGCGCCTGGTGATCTTTCAAGATCTCTTCGAGTGAAAAAGAGGTAAATGCGGTATGTCGGGTAAAATTGATGTATTCCCGAAACGACATGCCGTGCAGATGATAAATCACGGCCCGGCGGCTCAGGTCCCCCTTCTGCCGGGCAATCTTCAGAAGGCTCGATCCCGTGAAGACCACCTTCAGACCGGGAAGGCCGTCGTAGATCGACTTGATATGGACGGACCAATCGGGATACTTGTGAACCTCATCCATAAAAAGAATTTCGCCGCCATGCTGATGAAAGGTTCGGGCAAATTCAAACAGGTCGTGGGCCTGAAAGTAGGGGCTGTCTATGGAAACATAGAGGGCACGATCACTGCCGCCGGCGGAGTGCTCTCTGACCATCTGGAGCATCAGCGTCGTCTTGCCCGTCCCCCGGGCGCCGAGAATCCCGACGCAGCGCAGATCCCGATCGACGGCGTCGTAGAGATAACGCCTCCTCTCGCCGACTGCCCGGATGAGCCGGGCCTGTTCCGCAAAAAAACCTTCCATGGGCAACCTCAGAAATGTTAATTCGACTTTACATATTTAAAGTAAATTTGCAAATGATAATTTACATTATTGCCGCTCCTGTCTGATCCACAACACCCTATAACCTGAAAGGAGCGGTGCTGAGAAAAAAGGTTCTTTCGGTGATGCGTGCTTTTATCCACAAACCGTTGCCCTCGAAGAAAATGCTGGACTTCGAAAGGCAATCAATGATGTTTTTTCCCTCCATAAGTGTGATATGAATGATGTAAATGTTGCCGGCTGGATGCGAGGGGCTGGGGCCAACGGATACACGGTGAGATAATGTGGCACAGCCGTGAAATCGGACGGTAAAAGGAGAAAACAAACATCAACCTGTATATCGGGGAAAACCGGTCTACTCGACTCCAACTTTATGTTAGACGGCTATAGACCTGATCCGTGGGAAGGTAAGAAGATGCGAAAGAAATCTACCCCAAGGAAGGCGGAGGAGAAGCGCTATCATTGCCCCCGCTGCGGAAACGCCCTCTTCCGGGGGGCGAAACGCTGCCGGAGTTGCGGCGAAGCGGCGGATATGGATTGAAGATGGAACCGACGCAAAGAGGCGCAGACCATTCAGGGGATAACGGGCCGAACGCCGTGAAGGCGGAATGGCGGGCGCTCCTGATCACCGTTTTTATGGCCGGATTGTCCGCGGCCCTGATGGCCTTGCCGACGCCTGCCGGTCTTTCCCCGGCCGGACAGCGCGTACTGGCCGTGGCCGTGATGGCGATCGGCCTGTGGTGCACCGATGCGATTCCGGCGGCGGTGACCGGGATCCTGTTGGTCATCGCGCTCGTGCTCTCCGGGGGCGTACCGGGGTTCCCGGAAGCGCTGGTCGGTTTCGCCGAACCGGTGGCCTATTTCCTCATCGGCGTCCTGACCATCGGCCTGGCGGTATTGCGGAGCGGGCTCGCCGAGAGGGTGGCGCGTTTCTTTCTCCGGCGCTGCCGGGGGCGCTCGCGGGCCCTTTACCTGCAAATGCTGCTCTCATTTCCGCTGCTCACGCTTCTGCTTCCCTCGGCGACGACCCGCACGGGCATCCTCATCTTCGTCTATGAACAGGCGCTGGATCTGGGCCACGTGCCCCGGGGCGCACCGCTTGCCAAGGCGATCATGCTGGCGCTCAACTCCATCAACCGGCTCGCCTCCACCGTCCTGCTGACGGGAGGGATCACCCCGGTCCTGGCCGCATCCCTGATCGGCGGAATCTCCTGGGGCCGCTGGCTGGCGCTCATGTGCGTGCCCTACAGGGTACTGCTCGCCCTCGGCGCCGTGCTGATTTACCTGCTGTACCGCAAGGGATTCGACACGCCGCTCTCACCGCTGCCGGCCGCAGAGCCGAAACCCCTGTCCGGAAAGGAGATCCGGACGCTCGCGATCACGATCGGGGCTTCTCTGCTGTGGCTAACGGATGCGTGGCACCACTGGAATCCGGCCTTGCCGGCGATCCTCGCCTGGGCCTGCCTGCTGACGCCGGGCATCGGGGTTCTCACCTGGAAGGAGTTCGAGAAGGGTTTCGGCTGGGCCAACTTCTTCGTGCTCGCGTCCTCGCTGTCGCTGGCCCGAGCGCTCAGCAGCAGCGGCGCCAGCGCCTGGATCGCGGAGATCACCGTGCGCGGCATGCCGGCCTTTTCGCAGCAGCCCGTCCTGGTCGTGGTCGTGCTGCTCCTGGCCGCCGCACCGATCCGTCTGCTCATTCCCAACATCACCGGATTTCTCGCGACAACCATCCCGATCGCGATGTCGATCGGCGCGGCCACGGGGCTCAACCCCGTCATCTGCGGTCTTGCGGTGATGATCGCCGGCGATGCGGTCCTGTACTACCCGGCGCAGAGCGCCTCGTCCCTGGTGGTTTACGAACGGGGGCATCTCACGGCGGTGGAAATCTTCCGTTTCGGGTTGTGGATGACGCTCGCCGCCTATCTGGTGGTGCTGTTCATCGCGCTGCCCTGGTGGGCGGCGGTCGGCGAGCCGCTTCGCCTCCTCCCCCGCGGATGATCTCACCCGATATGGGCGGCTTCGTAATGGGCCGGAAAAGATATTGACTTCCAGAATAAGGAGGGTGTCATGGCGGAAAAATTCATCAGTCTGCGGAACCTGCAATTCCTGCTTTACGAACAGTTCGACGCGGCGGCGCTGACGAAGTATCCGTATTTCGCCGACCATGGCAAGGAGACCTTCGACATGGTCCTGGAGACGGCCATGCGGATGAGCCGGGGGATGCTTTTCCCCGTGCTAAGAGAGATGGACAAGAAACCGCCGGAGTTCCGGGACGGGAAGGTCTTCGTCCACCCGGTCGTGGC
>JAPLJY010000200.1 GCA_026388345.1 Deltaproteobacteria bacterium | reverse complement strand
CACGCCCGCCGTTTTTAAGGAAATTGAGGATTTTCTCGATAAGACGGCAAGCCCCATCGCCTCCATCAGCGTCCTCAACGCCCCCAACAACACCCCCCTGTACGACCGCATGAAGGCCGAAGGGCGTCTCAACGAGGATTTTCGGGGCTTCTGGCACCTGACGACGAATATCATTCCCAAGAACCTGACGTCCCGGGAGCTTTATTACGGCCAGAAGGCCCTCTTCAAAAAAATATATGAGCCGGAACATTTTGAGCGCCGCATGATCGGCTGGCTCAAAAACGTCGTCTACATGACCGATCTCTACTCGACGAAGCAAAAGAATTTCTTCCGGATTTTCATGATCATCCGTATTTTCCGCCACTTCATGTTCCGGGTACCCCCGGCGGTGACAACCATGTTCTGGAACGTCCTGAAGGCCGCCTGGAAAATCAATCCCCGCCTCATTTCGCGGGCCGTTTCCATGCTCGTCCAGTATTGGCACTACTATGACTTTTCCCAAAAGGAATCGTGGCAGAAGGCGGGCATGGACGAACCGGCGGAAAAGGCATGAGTTTGAGTTGAGGTTGGGATAGACATACGGTGCGCACAGTTTTAGATGGAAAGCTCCCAATTCATGGTAGAAGGAAGTGCGCATCAACCGGATGAACCCGAAAAATCACGACGGCGCTGAACCCGCCGCAAGACGTTCCATCACCGGTCGATCGATCAGCTCCTCCAGGGAAAGAACCTGATACCCCTGTGCCTTCAGGCCGGAAACGATCCCCTCCATTTCCGCGAGCCACTCCCCGATCCCCTCCCCGCCCTTCGGCGCGACGTCGTGCAGCAGAAGGATATCGCCGGAGCGGGCCTTCTTTAGGATGATCTCCGAAAGCCCCGCAATCCGCCGGTTGCCCCGGTCAAAGGCGCGGCAACTGAAGGTCACGCAGTACATGCCGAGCTCCTTCAAGACCCCCGGCAGCCTGGGATTGGTGATGCCGACGGGGGGGCGAAAGGTCAGCGGACGGACGGCGAAGGCCGAAAGCACATCCTGCGTGCGGGCGACCTCCTCCCGGAGCTTTGCCCGGGAACGCAGCATCAGCAAGGGGTCATGGTGATAGGAGTGGTTTCCGAGGGTATGACCCCGAGAGAGGATTTCCCGGATCAGCCCCGGATGTCGTTCCACCCTTGCTCCGGCGACGAAAAACGTCGCGGGCACGCCATGCCGCCGCAGGAGCTCCAGCAGTTGCGGTGTGACATCCGGATCCGGGCCGTCGTCGAAGGTCAGGGCCACCGCCCGGCAAACCGTATACCGCCGGCTGATCACGGGCAGGAAAAATCCAACCCCGGGGAGAAAAGGGGCGATCAGACAGAGGAGAATGAAAAATCCCAAGGGGATGACAACCAGCGGCGGTCGAATCAACAGCAATAGGCCGGAGACAAGAAGGGCCGTCATCCCGGTGAGAAGGGCAGGCGAAAGGACTTCCTTCGCCCCGGAGGTGACCGTGCCGCTCTTGATCCGAGAAGATCCCCCCGCCCGAAAGTCGGTCGAAGGACATGGTGGGACACATTCCGGCGGCGCCGCCGCCACCGCCCCCGTCATACGCTCCACCAGACGTCGCGTCACCCAGCGCAGCAAGATCCGCACATAATGCACGCCCGCAAGATAGGATCCGGCCAGGAAGACGAGATGGGACAGGCCATAGGTCACGGGACCGCCGATGACGATGATCAGAGGTTCCCGCAGAAAATACGATATCCCGGCCAAGAGTCCGACAGCCGGCCAGCCGATGATGTAACTGAAGCCCACGAGCCCCAGGCCGATCCATACCCGGGGCGTCGGCTTCGCTCTCAGCGTCTTGAGATCCGCCTTCTCCGCAAGGGCCTCACGGACGAAACGGGTCGCGGCCAGCCGGGCGACCATTCCCCCGAGGATGGAATTGCCGGACATGATCTGCCCCCCCTTCTGTTGGACAGGATCATGTTCCCGTTCGCGGCTCAGTCGCTGATCTTCCATGATATCAAGATGATCGCATTCATGCGCGGATGCGGCGGCATGACGCCGTCACGATACAAATGAAATCGGATACCCACATTTGTATTGATACACGTATTGTTTTGTATTATCAATCAAAGATGAATGAAAGACGACCATCCCGAGCGGCTTCCGACGGCCATCGCATATGGGAAGCGGCTGCGTTTCGCAGTCCGTCCCTGGAATAACCCATGAGCATGAACCCATCACGCGATCCTTCCGCACCGGAAAGGGAACAGCCCTGGCAGCGGACCCTCTACATCATGTTCGCCGCCCAGCTCCTGTCGATCATCGGCTTCGCCTTTGTGTTGCCGTTTCTCCCCTTCTATATCAGGGAGTTAGGGGTCACCGAGGAGCGGCTCATTCCCATCTGGGCCGGCGTCATGACGGCCTCCGGCGGCCTGGTCATGGCCTTCTTCTCCCCGCTCTGGGGATGGCTCGCGGACCGGCACGGGCGGAAGATCATGGTGGAGCGGGCCATGTTCGGCGGCGCCGTTATCACCTTTGCGATGGGCCTCGTCTCCAACGTATGGCAGCTCCTATTTCTGAGGCTCCTCTCGGGGGCGACGACGGGGACCATTTCGGCCTCCATCGCCCTGGTCTCCACGGTCGTCCCGAGGCAGCGGCTGGGATATGCGCTAGGGCTCATGCAGGTGGCGGTTTTCCTCGGCATGACCCTGGGACCGTGGATCGGGGGGATGATGGCCGATGTCATCGGCTACCGGTTCACCTTCATGGCGGGCGGTGTAATACTCATGCTGGGCGGGGCGCTTGTCCTCTTCGGAACCCGGGAGCGGTTCAGTCGGCCTTCGGAAGAGACGCTCGCCAAAGGTGACCGGCTTTTCTCCCTCCTAACCTACGGGGGCTTTCCCGCGATGCTCGCCCTCTTCTTTTTCTTCCACTTCACGGTCCATTTCGTCGCGCCAATCCTGCCGCTCTTCATCGAAACGATGTGCGATCCGGCGCGGGGCGGCGTGGCCTCGACAACGGGCCTGC
>JAPLJY010000141.1 GCA_026388345.1 Deltaproteobacteria bacterium | reverse complement strand
GGTCGCCTATGAGCCGGTCTGGGCGATCGGCACCGGCAGGACGGCCACCCCGGAGCAGGCGGAAGAGGTGCATCGGCTCATCCGGGAATGGATCGCCGGCCGGTATGGAAGTGAACGGGCGGCGGAGATCGCCATTCTCTACGGGGGAAGCGTCACACCGAAGAATATCGTCGATCTGATGCGCCAGCCGGACATCAACGGGGCGCTGGTCGGAGGGGCCAGCCTGGACGTCGCTTCTTTCGTTCAGCTTGTTGAATATAAAACCATTCAAGGGGTATAAAAAAGTGCAGATTCTGATAACCATTGTGCATGTATTCGCATGTATCGTTCTGATCCTCGTCGTGCTACTGCAGGCGGGAAAGGGCGCGAACATGGGCGCTGTCTTCGGAGGTTCCAGTCAGACTGTCTTCGGAAGCAGCGGTCCGGGAACCTTTCTGGGAAAAATGACGACCGCGATCGCCATCATCTTCATGCTGACCTCCCTCAGCCTGTCCTATTCGGCTTCCCGAAAGGGAAGCTCGCTGATGGAAGGCGCCGCTAAACCGGTCGCGCAGAAAACGGTTCCGGCGCCGACCCCGGCGGCACCACCCGCCCCGGCGCCTCAGGCCCCGGCAGCGCCACAGACAAAGTAGATCGACAGGTTCACGGGACCGGATGTGAGAGTGCTGTGGCGTGATTGAAAGACTCTTTTGATATTGACAAAGCAATTTGAAACGGGTAAGTTCCCGGCAACGTCGGCAAGGTATCGTGAAGCGGCGGTGCCGGGTCAGACGGGGATGCCGAAGTGGTGGAATCTGGTAGACACGCTATCTTGAGGGGGTAGTGGACAAAATCCGTCCGGGTTCAAGTCCCGGCTTCGGCACCAAAAGGAAAACAGAGGGTTAGCTCAGTTATGGGTTAGCCCTCTTTTTGTTTTAATGGCTCTTGGTCAACGTTTTGGTCAACCCTTTTCAGAAAGCCTTCCCTTTGGTCAACAGCTTTCCGGGTGTCCGTCGCAGTTCTTTTTGAGCTTGCCGATACGGACGCCATCCGTCTTCTGGCGCCGGAGACGGAATTCAGGCTTCTCAATCCGCAAGGTGGCGGACAAGCCGCCGGGCCAGAGCAATCAGGGTGATGATTACAGGCGCGGCCAAGGCGCCGGGAAGGACCGACGTGTCGCAGACGTAGAGGTTTTCGATCCCCGTTTTCAGATTGCTGTCGACAACGTCGCCTATTCGGCACGTTCCTCCCGGATGTGCGCCCCTGACCCGCGTGCTCCAGATCGATTTGTCAGGGCATCCGGTCGCCCGGAGTACCCGCCGGGAAACCGCCACGCCCCTCTCGATGATGGCGAGATCCTTTTCCGTCAAGGGCTTCGAGAAAGTTCCATCGGATCGGATTTCACCGGCGAGCCCGTCGCGGGCCTTTGTCATGATCGCCATGGTCCGCGGATAGGAGATCCAGGAAGGCAGCCGGGAGGGCGCTGCTCTCAGAAGTTCCAGGCCGAAGGACATCCAGGGGTCCATAACCGGGGAGAGGATGAATCCCTCCTCCTGCCGGAAATCGGTCGTCCCGACCGTCATGGGGGGATCGAAAGCGCCCTTGAGAAAGGGATGGACGCCGACCGTCAGGGCAAGGGGATCGACGAAGAAAGACCGTCCCGCTTCACTTATGCCAGCTTTCCGGAGCAGGATGGGCGTTCCCAACCCTCCCGCACACACGACGACGGATTCCGCTTCGACAGCCCAGGTTTCTCCCCTGCGGCGGAAACGGGCGCCCGTTGCTTTTCCTCCCGCCTTTTGGATTTCCACCTCATGAATCGAAGAAATAACCCGGGCGCCCAACCGCCGGGCTTCATCGATATGCCTGCGGGAGGTCCATTTTGCGTCCTTCGGGCAGCCGAGCATACAATTGCAGAAACGGGGCACGCACTTGTCGGGATCGATAAACTTGGGGAGTTTGCACCAATGCATCCCCTCCCTGTTTCCCGCCTCCATGATCCGGAGCGTCGCTTCTCCGATAATCCTGTCAGGGAGTTCCCCGACAGCCAACTCGCGCTCCACATCCGCCAGATCGGATGCGATATCGATGCCATGCCGCTCGAACAGGCCCGGCGGCGGACGCAAGGCCGTTCCGCAGGACAAGACGGTGGAACCGCCGGTGATCATGGCGCGGGCGACGCCCATACCCTCCGAAGAGGAGAGAAAACCGTGGCCGTCCAGGGCCAGGAAGGCAAAGAGATGGTTTCCCGGAAAGGGAAGGGACGGGCCTGTTTCAAGCAGAACGACCTCCTGACGGCGGCGGGCGAGTTCCACCGCTGTGGCCGCCCCGCCGGCGCCCGATCCGATGACAAGAAACCGGCTCTTCAAATTTTTCATGATATCTCCTTCGTCACCACGCTGTCATCGGGCGGGTTCGCTGATTCCTTTCCCGGCGTTCTGCGGAGGAGGTCGATATCGAGGGGCATGCCCTTTTCCCGGTCCCAGTAAAGATGGAGCGCACCGTTCGGGCATTTATCCACGCAGAGGCCGCACCCCATGCAGGCGTTGCGGTCATAGAGACGAATGTTCCCTGCGGTAAATGTCGTGGCCTGAAAAATACACGTTCCGGCGCAACTTCCGCAGAAACGGCACAGTCCGTCGTCGACGCGGACCGCATAGCCGGAAGGAATGATGTTCGTAATATCCTTGCCACCCGGCAGGCCCTTGGCCAGCCGCATTCCTTCGAGGCCCCCGCAGCAGCAGGAACAACAGGAGCAGATCACCCCCGTCCGCCCTCCCGTCGCCAGTTTGAACCAGGCCGTCGTGATGCATCCACGGCTCCTTGCATCCCGGATGATTTGAAGCGCCCGATCGGCATCGATCTGCTCCACATGGAACTTGCGCCCATGGTCCATCCAAAATTCCGCTGTCGTCCGCCCGACGGCGATGCATACCTTCGTGGGAAGACACGGATTTTCGCGGGAGAGGCGGCAAGGGCAGTCCATAACGGCGATGAAATGGGGTTCCGACAGAAGGATTTTATTCGCATAGCGAAAGGGGATGACCTGCGTCGCCACGGCGGGATCGGCAAAGAAATCCTCCCGGAGGCGGAGCATCTTTTCCACATCGGAACCCGTGATCACCTTCGCATGATACCGGCTGAAGAAAGCCTTGAAAAAGGACCCAGCCATACGCCATCGGCCCAGGCGGAGGACGACCCATCGGCCGGTCTTCAGGCTGGCGGCGATGTAGCGGTCGTAGAAGACGAAATAGATGTAGTTGTGAATGGCCCTGTCGATGCGCCACCCATGCATCCGGAATATTTTTCTTGTCGATGGTTTCATTTTCAGACCAGGATGGAGTTCATCAACGGAATGTCAAAGGCCGCACATCGGGACGATCCGAGTCTTTCCTCAAAACCCGGTGATCCCGGGCACCGATCGTCTTCCTTTCTTTTTCAGCGACAAAAGATCCGCGACATCGTCCGGGCAGCTTCCCCTTGCGCTCGGCCGAAGGATCGTCTCCGTCACGTTGATGGATCTCCGGCGTTCCTTTAGTCGACCTCCTCGAAGTGGGACCGGCTCACACCGTCGAGCAGTTGAAAGGCCTTCGCCCGAACAGCGAAGATCTTCGCCTTGCCGCTCTCGGCAAACTCCTTGAGGTACGAATGCCTCTCCAGCAATTGCCGGAGGATCCTCTCCTCCTCCAACGGGTCCTCCAGTTTTTGAAAGACGCCGCTGACGGTGAGGGCCCGAATATCCTTACGCCTGCGATCGACATCCTCTTCCCGGGTGTCGATCAGGAGGCTCACGGCGCTGTTGCCCTCGAGATTCCGGTATTTCTTCGTCCCTGTGAGGGTAATCATGTAAAACTCCCCGCACGTGTCGTCGGTTACATAGGACATCAGCGAACAGTGCGGCTCTCCGCCGAAGACGGTGGACAACACGCAGACATCCATGCTTTTGATCAGGGTTTTGATCGCTTCGAGCATCACGGGCTCCTTTCTTTTGCCTGACACGCCATCGGCTTTCCCGTTCATCTACTGACGGAAGCCGTCCTCTTCTACACCGGCGCCGCCCGGAACACAAGCTCCGGGTGCGGACGAAACGGACGGCGCCATGACCGGCAAAAACCATCGATTCGCATCAAATGGATTCATAAAGTCAATGGATTGCATAGAGCCATCTGTGTTAATAAGTAACGAAGGAGGTCTGATGTCCAGATACTGGCTGCTTTGCCTCGTCGTGATGATGGTCGGATGTTCGGGAAACCGCCACTCCCAGATGGGGGTTACCGTCGGCAGACTCGCCGCTTGTCCCGATTCGCCCAACTGCGTCTCCTCGCAAAGCGCCGACCGGAGGCACGCCATCGATCCCCTCCGGTACGAGGGGACGGCCGAGAAGGCCAGGGAACGACTCGTCGAGGCGGTTTCGGGCATGAAGCGGGCCCGCATCGTCGCGGCCGAGGAGCGGTATCTTCATGCGGAATTTACCTCCGCCTTCTTCCGCTTCGTCGACGACGTGGAGTTTCTCTTGGACGACGGGACGAAGACGATCCACGTGCGGTCGGCGTCCCGTGTCGGATATTCCGATCTCGGCGTGAACCGCAGGCGCGTGGAGGAGATCCGCTCGCGTTTCGATGCCCTCAACAAAGAAAGGACTTGAGATGGCCACACTCAATATTGCCGGATAGGAATGAGATTATCTCATAAAGCTCTATCGGGAGTGTAAATATCGATACTGAGGTTCTTTCCCTCCAGCCATGAAGGCGATCCCATCCGATTATCGCCAGCAACCACGCATTATGCCCGTCGCCATGCTCTTTACATCCCAGGATAAGGCAATATTGATTGCATTTTTTAGGAAAGACAAATGCACCAATGATACGATTCCGTACATCGGCATATTAATCGGCAAAAAATATTGCATTAAACTTTATTATAGTATAATCTTCCTCGTAATCATGTATTATTTACAGACTATTGACCGGCAAATATATCGGCAATAAGAGGCCAAATATGCGTTCTCAAATCCACCAAATGACCCCACTCCTGCCCGAAGGTGCAGATGAGCTTCAGGACCTTGCCCTGGAGGTGCTCCAAAAGTCTGCCGCGCTCGGCAACCGACAGCACTCCGTGACACTCGACGCGCTTCGGGAGCTGCTCCGGATCATCAACAGCTACTATTCCAATCTGATCGAGGGGCATAACACCCACCCCCATGACATCATCCGCGCCATGCAGAAAGAGTACGATTCAGAACCGGCCAAGCGCAATCTTCAGATGGAAAGCGTTGCCCACATCACCGTCCAGAGGGATATGGAAAAGAAGCTGCGGGAAGAGTCGGAAGTCAACATGGCCGGCCGGGAATTTCTCTGTTACCTGCACCGTGAGTTTTACCAGCAACTGCCTGAGGAATTCCGGGTCGTGAAGAATCCCAAAACGGCCAGGGAAAGCATGGTCATACCGGGAGAGCTCCGTGAAAAGTCCGTTAAGGTGGGATATCACCAACCACCGGGGCACGGCGCACTCAAGGCGTTTCTCGACCGTTTCGGTGAATTTTATGCGCCGGACAGACATCATGGCGCGTTGAAGCTTGTTGCAGCCGCGGCAGCCCACCATAGGCTAATGTGGATTCATCCCTTCCTCGACGGCAACGGTCGGGTGGCGCGCCTCTTCACCGAGGCCTACTTTCACCGGATTCCCATTCACGGTTTCGGCCTTTGGTCGGTGAGCCGGGGGCTGGCCCGCAGGAACGTCGATTACAAGTCCGCCCTTGCTCAAGCCGATGCGCCCCGTTGGAACGACCTGGACGGCAGGGGGAATCTGTCCAATGAAGGACTGATCTGTTTTTGCCGTTTCTTTCTTGAGGTGTGTCTCGACCAGGTAGAAAATATGGGGGGCTTGCTGCGGTTGGAAGAGCTGGTTGAACGCATCAGGCGGTACGTAGAACTCCGCAGCTCTATCATGATCCCCGGCCCGGCAGGGGGGAAGGGGCTGAGGGTTGAGTCGGCCCGGATGCTCCAGGAGATACTGGTGAAGGGCGAAACGGCCCGGGGATCTGTTATTGCAGCGTCAGGCCTGAAAGAACGGACTGGGAGAAGTCTCCTGGGACAACTGATCGAGGAAGGGCTGCTGGTTTCGGATACGCCGAAAGGCGACGTTCGGCTGGGGTTTCCGATTCATGCAGCGGGATGGTTTTTCCCGGATCTGTATCCCACTTTGTCTCGGTGAAGTTCTTCTAATAACAGTAAAGGGCTGCCGTAGTGAATGTCAATGAATTGCTCGGAAGCATCCAGGAATGCATCATCAGAAAAACACATTTTGAAAGCGCTCCCACAAAAGCCGTGTGAGAGCCGTCGATACCCAACAATCTGCATAAAATAACCTGCCCTATTCCGTATTGTAGGGCGAGCCTCATCCGAAACATACTCTTATCTATTCGTATTACCGGTTATTAACGAATTATTCGGTAGGTTATTTGGGGAAGGCGTTTGAAAAACGAACTCATAGGTGACCGGCCAATCAAGCTTTTCTGACAGGAAACATAATATGCCGATATTAAAGTATAATTGGTAGTCCCACGGGGGCTTGAACCCCGGTTTCCGGCGTGAGAGGCCAGCGTCCTAACCACTAGACGATGGGACCATCGATCATTGGGGACAGGGATTCGCAACCCAACCCAGGTTCGGTTTCGCTTCCGCGTCGCGCTCCCCCACCGTCACTTTCCATGGCGGGGCTTTGTTCTTTAATGAATGCCGGTGAAATTGTCAAGGCCAAATTGAAGATCTCCGCAGCAAGCTGCGGAGAATCTTCGATCCTTAAGAGGAACAAACCATTTCGTTTTTGCGCGCTTACCCCGCGGAAAACCGCAGGGTCAGCGCTCGGGGACGGATTCAACCGGCAGCCTTGATCCGGTCGATCGCCCGCCGGATCTTCCGGATCACCCGTTCCTTCCCCAGGATGACCATCACCTCGTCGATCCCGGGACTCACCGTCCTGCCCGTCAGGGCGACGCGGAGCGCTTGGGCAATCCATTTGAGCTTCGTTCCCCGCTCCTCGGCGAGTGACCGCAGAAAGGCCTCCAGACCGTCCTTCGTATAATCCGCTACGCCGGGAATCCTCTCCGCAACCGCCTCCAGATGGCCGGCATATTCCGGTGTCAGAAATTTCACCGCCGCCTCCGGGTCATAATCCACCTCTTCACGGAAGTAGAAGGAGCCTGAATCGGCCATCTCCACGAGGGTCTTCGACCGGGTCCGGAGGTTCTCCGCCGCCTGCGCGACATATCGGCGGTCCGATACATCGAAGCCCTTCTTTTCCCAGAAGGGGGTCGCCAGCTCCAGCAGTTTATCTTCCGGACAGGCCGTGATGTAATGCTGGTTCAGCCAGAGGAGTTTTTCCGGATTGAAGATCGCCGGCGACTTCCCAACCGCCTCCAGCGAAAACGCACGGATCAGATCCTCAATCGTGAAGATCTCCTGGTCGCCGTGCGACCAGCCGAGCCGGACCAGGTAATTCACGAGCGCCTCGGGCAGATATCCCATCTCCTGATAGGCCATCACCGACGTCGCCCCATGACGTTTGCTGAGCCGCGCCCTGTCCGAACCGAGAATCATCGGTACATGGCCGAACAGCGGCACCTCGTACCCCAGCGCCTCGTAGATCAGGATCTGCTTTGGGGTGTTGTTCACATGGTCGTCCCCCCGGATGACGTGGGTAATTTCCATCTGGGCGTCATCGACGACAACCGCGAAGTTGTACGTTGGATACCCGTCGGCCCGTTCGAGGATCAAATCGTCTAACTCTTCGTTGTTGAACGAGATATTTCCCTTGATCAGGTCGTGCATGACCGTCACGCCCACCTCCGGACAGCGGAACCGCACGACCGAATCCGGCGATCGGCTCAACCCCTTGTCCCGGCAGGCGCTGTCATATTTGGGTTTTCGTCCCTCGGCGAGGGCCTTCTTCCGCTTTGCCTCCAATTCCTCGGGTGAACAGGTACAGTAGTATGCCTTCCCCTCATCGATGAGTTTCTGAACCATCTCCCGGTGGATGCCCACCCTCTCCGCCTGGAAATAAGGGCCCTCGTTCCAGTTGAGACCGAGCCAGGTCATGGCGTCCAGTATCGCCTGCGTCGATTCGTCCGTCGAGCGGAGCTGATCGGTATCCTCGATGCGGAGCACAAACGTGCCGCCGCACCGTCTGGTATAAAGCCAGTTGAACAGGGCCGTCCGGGCGCCGCCGATATGAAGGAAACCCGTCGGCGACGGGGCAAAACGCGTTCTGATCTTCTCATGGGTCATCTTCATCACCTGCCGTTATTTTCTTCTCACCGGAACCGGATCTCCGGAACCGGTTTCAGAAGATGTTTTTCGCCATATAGGGCCGCGCCCGACCTTTTGTCAAGGCGGATTTCGCAACCCTGCCGAAGCCTTAGCCGGACCTCTCCGGCCTCTTTGCTTTAAGAAAAGATTCCGGCTGCATTTTCATCGATAGCAGAAAAAGACCAGGGTGCCGCCGCCATCATACTGGGGAAACGCCATTTCATGAATCGTATGCGTTTTTTAAGATTCCATTTGAATTTACCACCGGTTCCGTTTATGTATGTTCCAGGGAATGGATTGGAAATAAAGCAGAGGATCGTCATACCGCGCCTGCCGCTGCACCGAAACACTTTCCCGTGAAGAGTGCGTCGCCGGACGGAACCGGGCGGCCTCTGAAGCGGTCACGTTTGAGATAAATTATACTTGACAATCCGGCAGAATTATAATTTACTTCGACCCTTTATACGGCATCCCCTGTTGGGGAAGGCGTTTTAAAATAGCGAAAGAGGGATGTTTTGAAGATCACCGTCAGCAAGATCCCCGAAGGGGGGATGATCCTTCAGTTCGAGAGGAATGGGGAGTGGTTCCGGGAAAGCCTGCCCGGGGCGACGCCCTGTGATTTCGTACCTGACCGGATCGACATCGCCTGCACCGCCCGGAGGATGAAGGAAAACGTCTTTATCGAGGGAACCGTTACGACCTCTGTGGACATGCCCTGTTGCCGCTGCCTGGAGATGACCCGTCTGCCACTCCAATCCGCTTTCAAATATACGTTCGCCCCTCCCCCCTCCGGTTCGCAGGAGGAGGTGGAACTCAACGCCGCGGATCTCGATTTCGCGTATTATGAAGGGGACGTCATCGATCTGGACACGGCGATCTTCGAGCAGATCATGCTTCAGATCCCGATCAAACCGCTGTGTGCGGAATCCTGCCGGGGGCTGTGTCCCCACTGCGGCATCAACCTGAATACGACAAGCTGCGATTGTCGAGGCGAAGTCCTCGATGAACGGCTTGCCATTTTGAAACAATTCAAGGGTCAACCTTAAGGAGAGAGGGGTTACACATTATGGCAAATCCAATCAAGAGACATTCCAAATCCAGAAAAAACACGAGAAGGGCGCACGATTTTCTGACACCGGTCACGTCATCCGCATGTCC
>JAPLJY010000192.1 GCA_026388345.1 Deltaproteobacteria bacterium | reverse complement strand
CGAGAGGGGGGTGGGGTTTCTGATGGAAACGACTTTTCAGAATCTGGTCTTGGGTTTCTCGACGGTCTTCACACCGACCAATATGCTCTATTCCCTGGTGGGCTGCCTGATCGGGACGATGGTCGGGGTCCTGCCGGGGGTAGGTCCCCTGGCCGGGATCAGCATGCTTCTGCCGACCACGTTCGGGCTGGATACCACCTCGGCGATCATCCTGCTGGCAGGGATTTACTACGGGGCGATGTACGGCGGGTCGACCACCTCGATCCTGATGCGCATTCCCGGAGAGGCGGCCTCGGTGATGACCTGCATCGACGGGTATGCGATGGCCCGGAAGGGGCGCGCGGGACCGGCCCTGGCCATCGCCGCCATCGGCTCCTACATTGCGGGAACGCTGAGCGTCGTCGGATTGATGTTCCTGGCCCCCCCGCTGGCCAGGTTCGCCCTGGGTTTCGGGCCGCCGGAATATGTCTGCCTTCTGGTTTGCGGTCTGGTTGTCCTGAGCTACATGACGGGCGGGTCCATCGTCAAGAATCTTTCCATGATCTCCCTCGGCCTGATGGCCGGGATGATCGGGATCGACCAGATGTCCGGCTATTTCCGGTTTTCCTATGGCATCACGGCCCTGGGAGACGGGATCGGCCTGGTTCCGGTTGCGGTGGGTCTTTTCGGAATCTCGGAGATCCTGGCCACCGCCGGCAGTCCTGATATCCGGGAGGTGTTGAAACCCCGCTTTCGCGATCTTCTCCCCTCGAAACAGGAGTTCAGGGATTCCATCGGCCCGATCGGCCGCGGAACGGTTCTGGGGTTTCTGATCGGGATCATTCCGGGATCGGCCCATATCATCTCGACGTTCGTCTCCTACGCGCTGGAGCGGAGGATTTCCAAACATCCGGAGCGGTTCGGGCAGGGGGCGATCGAGGGGGTGGCCGGTCCGGAATCGGCCAACAATGCCGCCAGCGAAGGGGCCCTGGTGCCGCTGCTGGCCCTGGGCGTCCCTACGGGCCCCGTTCCCGCCGTTCTGCTGGCGGCGCTCATGGTGCACGGGATCACCCCCGGTCCGCTCTTCATCAAGGAACAGCCGGTGGTCTTCTGGGGGCTGATTGCGAGCATGTACGTCGGCAACTTGATGCTTCTGCTCCTCAACCTGCCCATGGTGGGTCTTTTTGTCAATCTTTTGCGCGTCCCCTACCGCATCCTTTACCCGACGATCCTGCTGTTCTGCGTGGTGGGCGTCTATGCGGTCAATTCCAGCATGGTGGATGTGGGCATCATGAGCGTGATGGGCGTCCTCGGATACCTGCTTAGAAAAATGGATTTTGAAACGGCGCCGCTGGTGCTGGGGGTCATCCTGGCGCCCATCATCGAGTTCAGCTTCCGGCAGGCCCTGGCGATGTCCGGCGGTTCGTATGCGATTTTCGTCGAACGGCCGATTTCCGCTTTTTTTCTGGTGCTGGCGCTGATCATGATCCTGCTGGGGTTGAAGCCGCTGATCTTCAAGAAGAGGGATTGGCGCGATCGGTTGAGCGAAGCGGAAAAAGGCTGTGATGCTCCGTAACAGATTAGATCTATACATAAAAGAGGAGGAAGTGATGAAATCAAAGCGCGTGTTTCCGGCGGTACTGGCGATGTTGTGCATGGGAATCGTTGGTCTGGCGGCGGGTCAGGCCCTCGCGGCCGAACCCTATCCCGTTCGGCCTATTTCGGTGATCGTTCCGTTCCCGCCGGGCGGGGTGGCCGACCTGGTGGGGCGCCCGTTTGCGACGGCCCTGGAGAAACAGCTCAAGCAGCCCGTGGTCATCGTCAACAAGACCGGCGCCGGCGGGGCCGTGGGGATGCAGGCCCAGGCGGTGTCCAAGCCGGACGGCTACACCCTGATGGTGGCCCTGTCGAGCATTTCGGTCATGCCGGAAGTCGATGCGCTGTTCGGCCGGCCACCGGTGTACAAACTGAGTGAGTTCGCTCCGATAGCGCTGCTCTCCTCCGATCCGACCGTGCTCGTGGTCAGCAGTAAATCGCCATGGAAGACGGTTGCGGATTTTGTGGCGGACGCCAAGAAGCGGCCGGGCGAGATCAAGTATGCCTCTTCAGGCGTCTATGGAACCATGCACGTGGCGATGGAGATGTTCGCCCATGCGGCGGGCATCAAGCTGCGCCACATCCCGACGGGCGGCGGCGGACCGGCCCTGACCGCCCTTCTGGGCGGCCATGTGGACGCCATCTCCGGCGGGCCGAACGTCTCCATTCCCCAGATCAAGGCGGGGAACGTCAAGGTGCTGGCGGGCTGGGGGGACACGCGCCTCTCTGCTCTGCCGGATGTTCCGACGTTGATGGAACTGGGTTACAAAAATGTGGAATTCTACATCTGGTCGGGGTTCTTCGCCCCGGCGGCCACCCCGCAGCCGATCATCAATGTATTGCGCGAGGCCACGGCCAAGGCCGTCCAGGCGCCGGATTTCAAATCGGCCATGCAGAAAATGGAGACACCGATCGCATATATGGACGCCCCGGAATTCCGGAAATTCTGGGATGCCGACGCCGACCGGCTGATCAAGGCCGTCCGCAATATCGGCAAGGTCGAGTAACGGAAAAGGAAGCGAGGATGCCCCGCAGCAAACGGTGGAGCATCCTTTTTTTATCTTAGCGGGGTGTTGAAAAACACCCAGATAGGGCAGGCTGTTCAAAAATGGTCAGATGCAAGGCGCGCAAAAACCGAAGAGCGAGGCGTATATGGAAATACGTCGAGCGATGAGGTTTGCAGCGCAACGCAGCAGATGAGCATTTTTCAACAGCCTGTTAGGGGAGGAAGCATGCAACGGATCGGACTTGTCGGTATCGGCCTGATGGGCCGGCAGATGGGGCGGCGTCTGATGATGGCGGGGTTCCCTCTGCAAATCTGGAACCGCACGAAAGAAAAGGCCGGGGAACTCCTGACGGCCGGCGCGGCATGGTGCGAAACGCCCGCGGCCTGTGCGCAGGCGGCGGATGTGGTGATCACCATGGTCACCGATTCCGCTGCGTCCGAAGAGGTGATCTGCGGGCGCGACGGCGTTTTAACGGGGGCCCATCCGGGATTGATTCTCATCGACATGGGGAGCATCGCCCCCGAAATGTCCCGTTCGCTTGCCGCGAAGGCGGGCGCCCGGGGGGTGCCGATGCTGGACGCCCCGGTGACGGGCAATCCGAAGGTGGCCTCCGACGGCAAGTTAGGGATCATGGTCGGCGGTCCGAAGGAAACCTATGACGCCTGTCTCCCTGTCTTTCAGGCGATGGGGGCGAAGATCATCCATGTGGGCGAAAACGGCAAGGGAACGACGCTCAAGCTGATCAACAATCTGATCCTGGGGGTGGCGATCGAGGCCGTGGCCGAGGCCCTGGTGCTTGCCGGCAAGGCCGGAATCGATCCGCTCAAGGTGCTGGAGATCACCTCCGTGGGCGGCGCCCGCACCGGGGCCATGGAAACCCGCGGGGCGCGGATGATCGGGCATGATTTCTCGCCGCACTTTTCCGCCAACAACATGTACAAGGATCTTTCCCAGGCCTTGCAGTTGGCAGGCGAAGTGGGGGCTTTTCTGCCGGCGACCGGCATCGCGCTGGAGATGCTCCGGGCGGTGAAAAATCAGGGCAAGGGAGAACTGGATTCGTGCAGCGTCATGACAATCATCGAGGCCATGGCCAACACGGTTGTCAAAACCGGGGGGTGAAGGGTCCACCCGGGAAGGGAAGTCCTGCTGCACAATGAATTTGCGAGAAAGGAGATCAGGATGTTCCAGAATATCGTATTTCAGACGCCGTCCATCATTTTCGGCATTGACACGCTGAGCCAGCTCGGCAAAGAGGCGGCAAAATTGGGGGCCGGCCGCGCCCTGCTCGTGACGGGGCCCCGGGTCAAGAAGGCGGGCCTTCTCGACAGGGCGGCATCCATTCTGGAGGCGGAATCGATCCAGGTGGAGGTGAACATCCAGGATCGCGACACCCCCGAACCGGCCACGGATGTCGTCGAAAGAACGGCGGAGGTCGCCCGGAAGGGCAACTTCGATGTGATCATCGGCCTCGGCGGCGGAAGCATCCTGGATGTGACCAAGATGGCCTCCGCGCTGGTGACCAACCCGGGCAGGACGGAGGATTATTTCGGCAAGGAGAAGGTGCCCAGACGGGGCAAGCCGACGATCATCGTTCCGACGACCGCCGGGACGGGGGCCGAGGCGACAAAACACGCGATCTTCCTCGACCGCAAGATCAACGTCAAAAAGGTGGTCGCATCCAGCAATCTCCTGCCGAATGTCGCCATCGTGGATCCCGTCCTGACCCTGAGCTGTCCGCCGCCGGTGACGGCCAGCGCCGGTATCGACGCCTTCATCCATTCCGCGGAGGCGTTTCTGTCGAAAAACGCGAACACGATGACCGACGCCCTGGCGCTGGAATCCATCGCCATCATCACCCGGTGGCTGGGACCGGCCTTTGCGGACGGGCAGGAGATGGAGGCCCGCTATCAGATGTCCCTGGGCAGCCTGATGGCCGGCGTCGTCCTGAACAATTCGGGCACCAGCCTGGTTCATGCGATGGCCTATCCGGTGGGCGGCGAACACCATACGCCGCACGGGGTGACCTTGAGCGCCCTGCTGATCGCCTGCTTCGATTACGTGGCGGTGGCCAAGGCGGAAAAAATGGCCGCGCTGGCGCGGGCGATGGGGGAGCCGATCGACGGCCTGGCCCCGCGCGAAGTTACGGAGCGCGTTCTGGATGCCATCCACTACCTGATCAAGAGCGTCAACCTGCCCGCCACCCTGACGGACCTCGGGATCAGCCGGGAGAAGACCGATGTACACCAGTGGGCGGTGGAAGCCCACAAGGAGCAGCGGCTTCTGACCCGGTCGCCCCGGATCCTCTCCGTGGAGGATATCGAGAGGATTTACGAGAACGCCTTCGAATGA
The DNA here is from genome assembly GCA_026388345.1 of Deltaproteobacteria bacterium. Next base: position 9,893 of record JAPLJY010000192.1, on the reverse strand, counting down.
AGGATGATGCCCGGCGGGGACGGCGAAAGCAGGCTTGACAACCGGCTGTGGTTGATACTATCCTGATCCGTACCCACGTTGAAATGAGATTGGGATCCGACAGATTCCATTTTATGATTCGGATGAAAAAATGAATTCAAGGATCGTGACCAGCGGCCTTGCGGCGCTGGACCAGGTGCTGCAGGGGCTCCGCCTCGGCGACAACGTCGTCTGGCAGGTGGACCGCCTCGACGATTACCGGCACTTCGCGGAGCCCTTCGCCCGGCAGGCGATCCGGGACGGGCGGCGGACGATCTACTTCCGCTTCGCCCCCCATGATCCGATCCTGCCCCCCATCGACGGGCTTGAAACCATTACGGTCGACCCCCATGCCGGATTCGACGCCTTCAGCGGCATGCTCCACCAGATCATCGAGGCGGAAGGAAGGGAGGTCTTCTACGTCTTCGACAGCCTCTCGGCGCTCGTCGTCGAGTGGGCGACCGACGAGCTCCTCGCAAATTTCTTTCAGGTCACCTGTCCGTTTCTGTTCGAACTCGATACGGTCGCCTTCTTCGCCCTCTCGCGCGGACGCCACAGACACAGCGCCGTCGCCCGGATCCGTGACACCACGCAGCTCCTGCTGGATGTCTACCAGGTGAAGGGGGAGATGTACCTCCAGCCGCTCAAGGTCTGGGACCGCTACTCCCCGCAGATGTTCCTCCCCCACGTGATGTCCGATACAGGCTGGACGCCCGTGTTCGGGAGCGGAGAGGCCGCGGCGCTGTCGGAGTCGGCGGGCCGGAAGCCGCTCCATGTCCGGGGAAAATCGCTTGCCCCCTGGGAGAGCGTCTACCGGCGCCTCATGCAGTACCACGAATCCGGTCTCGATCTCGACGAGAAGACGCCGGAGATCGCCGCCCTCAAGCAGGAGCTCTCCCGGATGATGATCGGGACCCATCCCGAGTTCAACCGTCTCGTCGACGCCTATGTTACCCTTGACGACCTCTTCGCCATCCGGGACCGCCTCATCGGTTCGGGGCGGATCGGCGGCAAGGCTGCGGGGATGCTCATCGCCCGGAGAATCCTCCGGACGGGGCCGGGGGAGGTCGATTTTACGGAGGTTCTCGAGGCGCACGACTCCTTCTACATCGGCTCGGACGTCTTTTTCACCTTCCTGGTGAACAACGACCTCTTCCGCCTGCGCCTCCAGCTCTCCCGGGCCACGCACATCTCCCATGAGGAGTTCGCCGAGGTGGAGAAGCGCTTCCTGGCCGGATCGTTTTCACCGGAGATTCTGGAGCAGTTCCGGGACATGCTCGCCTACTTCGGCCAGGCGCCGATCATCGCCCGCTCCAGCAGTCTGTTGGAGGACAGCTTCGGGAACGCCTTCGCCGGGAAGTACCATAGCGAGTACTGCGCGAACCAGGGGACGCCGGAGGAGCGGCTGGAGGCGTTTCTGCGCGCCGTGAAGCTCGTTTACGCGAGCGCCCTGAACCCGGACGCCCTGACCTACCGCCGCGCCCGCGGGCTGGGGGAGAGCGACGAGCAGATGGCGATTCTCGTCCAGCGCGTCTCCGGGACCCCCTACAAGCAGTACTTCTTCCCCAGTCTCGCCGGCGTGGCCTTCTCCCGGAACCTCTACGCCTGGACGGACCGGATCGACCCCGCGCAGGGGATGATCCGCCTCGTTTTCGGCCTGGGGACGCGGGCGGTGAATCGCGTCGGGAACGACTATCCCCGGATGATCGCCGTGAGCCACCCCCGGCTTCGCCCCGAAACCGGCATCCGGATCGCCAAGTATTCCCAGTGGGAGGTGGACCTCATCGACCTCGAACGGAATGAACTCGCGACCCGGCCGTTGTCGGAGGTCCTGGAGGGGCGGGACTATCCCAACCTCGACCTCTTCGTTTCGCTGATGCGGGACGGTTACCCGACGGATCCCTGGACAAGCCGCCTCGAGGCGACGACGGAAAACCTTGTTCTCACCTTCAACCACCTCCTCGCCCGGACCGGCTTCGTCCGGCTGATCGGGGAGATGCTCCGGCGTCTGGAGAAGGCCTATGGCGGACCGCTCGATACGGAATTCACCGCCGCGATCGACGCCGAGGGCAGGGTCCGGATCAACCTCCTCCAGTGCCGGCCGATGCGCCTGCCCGGCGCGACGGGGCCGGTGGCGATTCCCGAAAACATTCCGCGGGAACGGGTCCTCTTCCGGTCGAACCGGACGATCAGCGGCGGTGTGACGCCGCCGATCCGCTACCTCCTCTACATCGATCCGGAGAGGTACGGCGCCATCGGTTCCCCGGAGGTGAAGAAATCGCTCGGCCGTATCGTCGGGCGGATCAATGAACACCCCGAAGTGGCCCAGGGGCGGATCATGATGATGGGGCCGGGGAGATGGGGGAGCAGCAACATCGACCTCGGCGTGAACGTGACCTACGCCGACATCAACAACACGGTGGTGCTCGTGGAGATGGCGCGGGAGGAGGCGGGGCAGGTGCCGGAGGTCTCCTACGGGACCCACTTCTTCCTGGATCTTGTCGAGGCGCAGATCATCTATCTGCCCCTCTACCCGGGCGATCCGGAGGCGGAGTTCAACCGGGCGGTGTTTGATGAGCTTCCGAACGTTCTGGAGAATCTCCTGCCCGATGCGGGACGTTTCCGGGATATCATCCGCATCTTCGACCTGCCGGCGACGACGGGCGGGCTGTACGCCAGGGTGGTGGCCGATCCGCAGAGCCAGCATGCGGTCTGTTATCTGGAGTGAAAAGGGGGGACGGAGCCCCTTTGCCGACTACGAATATTGCGAGGATTCGGTAATGATTGAATTTTACAAGATGAGCGGGAGTGGAAACGACTTCATCCTGATCGACAACCGGGACGGGTCGCTTGCCGTGGGAGATATCGTCGCCTTCGTAAAAAGCGTCTGCGAACGGAAGGTATCGGTCGGGGCGGACGGTCTCATCGTGATCGAATCGTCCGACAAGGTCGATTTCCGCTGGCGGTACTTCAATGCCGACGGCTCCGAAGTGGAGATGTGCGGGAACGGCGGCCGGTGCGCCGCCCGCTTCGCCTTGCTGCGGGGGATCGCCGGGGAGAAGATGTCCTTCGAGACGGTGGCCGGGATCATCGACGCCGAGGTCCGGGGCGACATTGTCAAGCTGCGCCTCCCCGATCCCCGGAATCTCGTTACCGAAGACCGGATCCGGATCGAAAACAAGGATTTGTTCGTCAGCAGCATCAATACCGGCGTTCCCCATGTCGTCTATTTCGTGCGCGATCCCGATCAATTCGATGTTTTCAACACCGGCCGGGCGATCCGCTATCACGAGCATTACCAGCCCGCCGGGACGAACGCCAATTTTGCCGCCGTCGTGGACGGCCACACGCTCCGCGTCCGGACCTACGAACGCGGCGTGGAGGACGAGACCCTTGCCTGCGGGACCGGCTCCGTCGCCTCCGCCCTGATCGCCGCCCGCAAAGGGCTTGTCGAATCGCCGGTGGACGTCCGGGTGCAGAGCGGCGAGCTGCTCCGGATCCACTTCGAGCAGACGGAAGGCGGCTTCACGAAAGTTTATCTTGAAGGAAAGGCCAAAGTGGTTTATCAGGGAGAGCTCTGGGATGAGGCCTGGTGTTCTTGAAAAAAGTTGTGAGAGCCTTGATTGGGGACGGCTTCGTAAAAAGCTCCAGAGGCAAGGCGCGCGACTCCTGAGGAGTGAGGCGTACTTTGGTGTACGCCGCAACGACGAGGGGGGAAGCGCAACGCAGCATATGGACTTTTTACGTAGCCGTGAGGCCTGGAGGAGGAAAGGAGAATAACGTTGCAGATCGCCGAGCGTTTGACGAAGATACCGCCCTACCTGTTCATGGAACTGAGGAAGAAGATCGCCAAGGCCAAGGCCGACGGCGTGGATGTGATCAGCCTCGCGATCGGCGACCCGGTGGAGCCGACGCCCGATTCGATCATCGACGAACTCTGCCGGGCGGCGCGCGACCCGGAGAATCACCGATATCCGACGGACGAAGAGAAGGGGATGTTCGCCTTCCGCCAGGAGGTCGCCCGCTGGTATGAGGCCCGCTACGGCGTCACGCTCGACCCGGCGACGGAGATCCTGGGCCTCATCGGCTCGAAGGAGGGGTGCCACCACTTCATCATGGCCCGGATCAACCCCGGCGACGTTGTCCTGATGACCGATCCCGGCTATCCCGCCTACCGGGCGAGCATCCTCATGGGGGGCGGGATTCCCTACAACGTCCCGATCCGCCCCGAAAACGCCTACCTCCCCGTTTTCGAGGAGATTCCGGCGGAGATCGTGAAAAAGGCGCGGGGGATGTTCCTCAACTATCCGAACAACCCTACCGGCGCCTGCGCAACCCGGGAGTTCTTCGACCGGCTGGTCGCCTTCGCGAAGGCGAACGACATTGCCGTCTGCTACGACAACCCCTACAGCGAGGTGGTCTTTGCGGGACAGGAGCGGCTCAGCTTCCTCTCCGCCGACGGGGCGAAGGAGGTGGGCGTCGAGCTCAACTCCCTCTCCAAACCCTACAACATGACGGGCTGGCGGATCGGCATGGCCGTCGGGAACCAGGAGCTCATCGCCGCGATCAGCAAGGTGAAGGAGAACACCGACTCCGGAATCTTCAACGCCGTCCAGTACGCGGGGATCCGGGCGCTCCGGGAGGAGGCCGGGAACATCGACCATATGCTCGCCATCTACGCGCGGCGCCGGGAGAAGGTCCTCGCGACCCTGGCCAGAATCGGCATCGATTTCAATCCGCCGAAGGGAACCTTCTACCTCTGGGTCCCGACGCCGAAGGGGATGGGGTCGCTGGAGTTCACCAACCGACTGTTCGAAAAGGCGGCCGTCGTCGTGGCGTCCGGCACCGCCTACGGCCAGTACGGCGAGGGGTTCATCCGGATCTCGCTCACCGTCCCCGACGCCCGCCTGGATGAGGCGCTGGCCCGGATCGAGAAGGCCTTCGCCTGAGAGGGTTCGGCATCAGAGACCTTTGAAAATCATGATCCCTTTGCGCGCTGGACATTTTTCGACCCTGCACCTCCTCGCTTCGCTGCAAAGATGAAACTCGCGCTCCGCGCTCAAACAGTCGTCTTTGCGGGCGCTACGCTGCGGGGGCAGGGGACCCCGTAAAATCTCCAATGCGCGCTTCCGGGATCTGATATTCACGCGGCACGAAGGTATCAATTCGATTCCTATGCAGTGCAAGGAGATGTGAAATTATGGAAATCGGGATCCTTGGGCTTCCCCAGAGCGGCAAGAGCACCCTCTTCGAGATCATGACCGGCGTCCGGAGCCGGGAGATGCATGGGGAGACCTGCGTCCGGGGGCTGGCCACCGTCCCCGACGCCCGCTTCGACCACCTGGCGGAGATCTTCCGTCCGGTCAAGGTCTCGCCGGCCAAGGTCCCCTTCAGCGACGTGAACGCCGTCGGAGAGAAGGCCTGGGACGCCGTCCGGCAGAGCCTCTCCGGGGCCGAGGGTCTCGTCCATGTCGTCGACGCCTTTACCGCCGCGGATGTCCCCGATATCCTGAGCAGTTACCGGAAATTGGAGGATGAACTGATCCTCGCCGACCTGCTGATCGTCGAGAATCGTCTGGAGCGGCTCGCGAAGATGGCGAAGAAGCCGATAACGCCCCAGGACGCCCTTCATGCCCACGTGCTGCCGCGGCTACGGGAACAGCTCGAAGCGGGGAAGCCCCTCCGGGAGATCTCCCTAACCGAAGAGGAGCGCCACGGCCTCCGGAGCTTTTCCTTCTGGACGATCCGGCCGGAGCTGGTCGTTGTGAACACCCCCGAGGAAAACCCCGGCGTCGCCGACGTTTTCATTCGGGAGGCCGGGCCTGCCGTCCCGGCGATCGGGATCTGCTGCGCGATCGAGGCGGAACTGACGGCCCTCCCGCCCGAGGAACGAAAGGAGTTCCTGGAATCGCTCGGCGTCGCAGAGGCCGCCTTCGGACGGGTGATCCGCGCGGCCTTTTCCCTGCTCGGCCGGATCTCCTACTTCACCGTCGGCGAGGACGAGGTCAAGGCCTGGGTCATCCCCGCAGGCACCAAGGCCCCCCGGGCGGCCGGCGTGATCCACAACGATTTCGAGCGGGGATTCATCAAGGCCGAGGTGATCGGCTACGAGGAGTTTATCGCCTGCGGCGGGACCAATGCCGCCGCCAAGGCGGCGGGAAAGCTCCGCCTCGAGGGCAAGGAGTACGTCGTCCGGGACGGCGACATCATCAACTTCCGCTTCAACGTCTGAAAGAGAGATGGATAAATGATCCGGGATAGAATGATATTTTTGATGATGGTAGGAGTTATATGTATTTTTTTGTTTTATGGTGACGGGAATACTCAAGGAAACACGGATAGGTGGCTTTATTATGGAATCACAGAGGAGGGTAATCAATATTATTATGATAAAATAAGTATTACCTATGTTAGTCCGTATGTAACTCCGAAGGTTGTCAAAGTATGGGAGAAGATAAGATATTCAAAAGTCGGAAAAGATCAGATCATCCAAATGAATAAGGAGAAGGGCTTATCCATTGACGGTTATGATAAACTCGATAGCATCATATTTCTTAAAGAAGTGGAATGTACTAATAATACTTACAAAATAATCAAGATTGTCGATTATAACGATGAAGGGAAAATATTGGATGACATCGACTATTCAAAGCCAAAGATAAGACAAATCATACCCGGGTCAATGGGTGAAAAATTATTCATGAAAGTCTGTCAGAAGTAATTCATGAATTTTATCGATCTCTCGTTCACAGTGAAGTGACGATTTCGGGAGAGGGGAAATGGCGCAAAATAGAATGTTTTTGATGATAACAGTGGCATTTGTTATTCTTCTAAACATTGATGGATACTGTAGCGATAAGGACGCTGACAGGTGGATTTTATATGGAACATCAAAGAATGGTGATCATTATTATGATAAAAATAGTATGACCCGCGTAAGTCCCGCGATTATCCAGGTATGGGGAAAAACAAAATATTCAAAATTCGGTAAGGACCAACAAATTCAACTGAGAATGGACCGTAAATTTTCCATTGCCGGCTGGGATAGATTCGATTACGATATAACCCTCAAGGAAGTGGACTGTAGTAAGAATACCTACAAAATGCTCAAGGTTATCAATTACAATGATGCAGGGGAAATATTTCAGAACATCGACAATCCAAATCCGAGCATAATCCAGACACCACCCGGATCAATGGGTGAAACTTTTCTCAAAAAAATTTGTTCTGAAAAGTAATTTGTCGGGGAAGACCATCCGACAGTACAACGGTATCTGTCCCTCGTATTTTCCCAGGTATACTGTACCCGGAATTCCCCCCGTCAATGCAATACATGGTGCGTCGTCGATGACGCGCCGCTTCCCTCACCCGCCGCAAACCACTCGGGCCAGGCATGTTTGGGCCACCCGGCGGTATCGAACAGCCGGTGGAGAATGATCAGCGACTGGCGCAGTTCGGTGGGGTTCAGCCTCAGGCGGGCGGCGCCCGCCGACCCCCATTTGAAGGTCAGCGTGTAGCCACTGGGATCACGCGCCAAATCAACCGCAGTCAACAGCGCCTCGCCTTGGACCGCGGCCGCGTCCACCGGTCGATCGGGCTTCAACTGCACCTCGGCGGATGATTGTTCCCAGGCGTGCGGGCTGAACATCGGTCGTCCGGAGGGCATGGTTTTCACATCCTCATCCAGCCAGCTTGCCAGCTTGCCCACCAAGCGGTTGGTCAGCCGTTGCGTGAGCCACAACAAAAGCACGCGGCCCTCGTCGTTTTGCGCGGTCAGGCCGATGCGGTCCTGCTCCGGATCATAGCGCTGGGTGATTTTGCGGATCGCAAACATGGTTCACCATAGCGGTAAATAATTATGTTGACGCAAGGCATGCGCCTCACAGACCTGCCTTTTTTTCCTTTTCCCACGCAATCCCAAGAACCTTCAAGATCGGCAGCTGCTTTTCGGCAAAGGTATTGGCCTAGGCGGTCAGTTCCGCCAGATTCTCCTCGGCAGCCTCCAGCGTCTTACCCTCCTTCACGATGCGCTGCCCCTGCTGGTTCAATACCTGCCAGGCAAACCGGGCCCAATCGGAAGGTTGCTTCTTCCCCTGGGACTTGGTCAGCAGAAAGAGCTGCTGGAAGCGTCCCGTCGCAATACCCCCTCCAGTGACCGGACTCGCCAGATAGCCGGTATCGCCGCTGCTGCGCGCTTTGTTCATCAGGAAGGCATTCAGCTTGTCGGTATGCTTTTTGGCTTCTTGCGTCGTTGCTTCATCCTGGACAGCCAGCAATACCCCCCTACCGGTAAGGACCATCACCGCCTCCAGTAGCTGGGAAAATCTGATCCCCTTCGCCCGGACCGCCTGCTCAATCTGCCCCACGGTCTTGGGCTGGTGATCGGCCAGAGTGTCCAGAATGGGGTTATAGACCGCTTCCTGCATCTGAACCTCACCCCGTGAGCCTGTTAGCTTAAGGGAGACATCGGCCCGTGGCTGCACCAGAGCCACCCGCTGGGCGCGGACGGCTTCGCCCTGCTCCAGCATAGAGAACCTGCGGGGGCCCTTCACCCAATAGTCCTGCCGAAACTGCTTATTCACGCAAAAATCCCGCACCGTCTCACGGAACATGGAATCGGGGAGTTCCTTCAACAACGCCTGCTGCCCTGCGCTGAGGTTGATTGCATCGATCTGGTCGAGATAACGGGCGGAGCATGCATACGAGAGTTTCGCGGGGGCAAGCCATTCGGCCATGCGCGCAAACGACATCGGCAGCCAGTCGCGGTTGAAATACTCGTGGGCCAGATAGTTGCGGTTCTGTTCCTTCATCTTCTTGATCCGTTCAGACACCTGCGGATTGGCACGGGCGTATCTGGGATTCGTCGCCAGCAGCTTTTCGGCAAACGCGAGGGAGGCGTCGATTCGTGCGACAATACCCTGCCCGGCGCCCCCATCACCTCGCTGTACTCGGCCAGCAGGTCGCGCATCGGCACCATCGCAGCCCACCCCGGCTGGGCGTTGTAGCTAATGTAGAGCACCCCGCCCACCTTCAGCTTGCGACGGATGAAGTCGACAATGACGGCGCGGTTTTCATCCGAAATCCAGCTCCAGAGGCCATGCAGACCAATAAAGTCAAAGTCCGGCAGGTCAGGCCGGTTGCAGAACTCGGCAAAAGCCTGGTCGAACAGTTGGGCGCCGGCGCCGGATGCGGCAGCCAACTCCTGTGCAAAACCGGCCTGAGACGGGTTAAAATCGGTGCGAACCACTGCGACGCCGAAGCTGCTGCATGGATATTGGCGCTCATCCCCTGGCCAAACCCCAGCTCACATGCCGTGCTCACCTCCGGGAAGGTCAGCCCGGTGTTCAGAAATGCCAGACGCAGGCGCAGGGGGTTTAATTCAGGATAATAGCCAAAGGTATAACCAACATCGGCCACATAACCGGCAGTCCAATCATACATAAAAACCTCTAGGTGCGTCTCACGGCGCTGTTTTCCTTTTAGTATGTTGCCCCGGAACTCCACCTCGAAATTGAAAAATCCGGAATGATATATAGCCTTTTTTAATAAAGAACATCAATGGATTTTGTGGATCGGCAGAAGGATCTGATAACATCGGCATCGGAAATGCCGCGGGAATAAACAGGTATCTGTCCCTCGTATGGTACCGAAAAAGAAAGATGCCCGTAATTAAGTATACTGTTTGAATGCATAAGTAATCTTGGTTGAAAGGAAACCTCCAGGTGGTACAGTATGCTTGTTGATGCAAGCGGCTGGGTCGAGATGGTCTCGCCCAGAAACAGACCAGAAGGAGGTTTCCATGAGCACATATTACTACATTGGATTAGACATTCACAAGAGGACAATATCCTATTGCATTAAAGCGATTGACGGTT
>JAPLJY010000024.1 GCA_026388345.1 Deltaproteobacteria bacterium | reverse complement strand
TTCGCGCCGACAGTGTGCTCGGAGATGAGGACCTTGGAAAGACGCACCCAAGGCTGTGTCTTAAGGGTACCCTCAACGTCTTTTTCGTAAATGACTGTGCCCATTGATATTCTCCTCCTAAAAAATGAAAATCAAACTGACCTTTTTTTCATGCGTTAACAAATTCGTTTGCAATTGTCCCTAGCGCTTGGTGCACTTTCGACATTCCCCTGACCCGCTATCACCCCCCGGACAGGATCGGAAAGAGTTCGACGACATCCTCATCCTGGATCATACAGTCGATCTCATCCCTCTTCCGATTTCTGACGATGATGCCCACTTCCGCCTGAGGTACTCCCAGCTGATCCAAAAGTGTCGTCAACAATACCGGCTGCCGTGCGTCAACAATCAGTTCTTTCTGGTCACCCGCCATTTCGATCAGGGTTAGATGCAAACGAACGACCGCCATAGCCTATACAATTGCCTTCAGCATTTCCTGTTCGGATATATCGAATACCTCGTTGGTCGGTGCCAACGGCTCCACATATAGATATTCCGGAAGTTTATCATTGGCAGGGGACAAACCGGCCCGGATGTTGAACTCCTGTTCGTTTCTCACTGCGCTGATCCCCATGATCTCCCATAGCTGATCGACGCTGATGTCGGTCCCCAAAAGGGAATTAACCAACGTCGACATCTTGTTGGGATCCTTGAACAGCGGGGGCCGGGCAAAAATACAGAAGCCCAGGCTGTCCAACGCACACATCTTGTATTGCAGGGATCTGGACAATTCACCTTGCTGTTCGGTGCCCCGCGGATTCACCTCGCCGCGGGACCCGAAACAGTTGCCAGCCGTGTGATCGGCGCCCATGGGGGACATCGCATAGGTCACGCCGTTGCCCTTGAGCGTACGGGGATCATAACCCGCGAAAGACTGTCCCTTGGCCGCGGGAATCCTTCTTGAACCCAGCACGTCGCCGGTGACTTGGACGCCATGGCCGAGAACCTTGCCGAGCAGCGTGTTGTTGCGGATTTCTTTCATCAGCGCCATGCAGCCGTCGAGGTCATCCCATGTGCCCATACCCATATCGATTGCGACACCGAGCACGGCGCCTGCCTCGATGGCATCCACCCCGATGTCATCACATTCGTAGTTCAGTCTGGCCACCGGGTCGAGATTTGTAAACCCGAGGTTGGACCCCAACAAGGCGATGTTTTCATACTGCAGGGTGGAACAGATTTTCTTGCCGGATTCATCGGGGTATATGTTGCTGCATTTGATCAGACACCCATCCATGCAGGAGACGCCTGCCTTCCCTTCCCCCCCCCGGCTGGTAATGGTTGCGTACATGGTTTCGCCGCTGAGGCCCTCCACACCATCAATGGCACCCTGCCGGAAATTGCAGGTCGGCAGCGCACCCATGGCATTCACGGCCTTGACGATGGTGGCCGTGCCGGTTTTTTGGTTGACCTGCTTGATTTTAGGATCGTTGATAAATTCGGCATGGATCATGCGAACCATGTCCATGAACTTCTGTCTGTCCTCGTAGACCGGTTGCTGGAGGGTCTTCTCCACGACCACCGCCTTGACCCCCTTGCTGCCCATGACCGCGCCCAGACCGCCCCGGGCCGCAAATTTCAGTTCGCCGTTCGGGTCGGACGAAGCGATCGCCGCCATTTTCAGACGGTTCTCACCGGCCGGTCCGATGCAGAGAATGCCTATCCCCTTACCAAACTTGGCCCGGAGCCTTTGATCAGTTTCATACGTGCCCAATTGCTTGAGCTCATTCATCACCAGCAGGGATGATCCGTCTTTGCCAATTTTAAGCACATATGCGTTGTTGTCGATCGGCTGTCCTTCGAGCACCACCGCCTTGATTCCGAATCTGCCAAGAAAAAGACCGATGTTCCCGCCACAGTTGGCTTCTTTGATCCCGTTGGTCAACGGGCTTTTGGCGCCGCACGAAACCCGGCTGCCGCTGGTGATGGGAGTCCCCGCCAGCAGGCCCGGAGCAATCACCAGCGTGTTTTTTGCGCCAAGCGGCTCGCAATTCGGCGGAACCTCGTCGAGAAGAATCCTGGCCGACAAGGCCCGTCCGCCCAAAAGCTGATAATCCGGATTTTCAACCGTAGTAATTTCCTTGGTGGTCATGTTTACTTTGATAATGGCTGGCATTCAAATCCCCCCTACTGCTTCATTCGATATCGCTGCCCTAAGGACGTTCTCATGCAGGCGGACCATCCGCCCGCATGCATGAGGTGATCACGCCCACCATGTGTTTAAGGTGGATACGAGATGGTATAAATTGACTTACCGCCGTTCAGCGACCCCTTGAGCAGGTCGTCGATCTCTTTCTGGTCGCGCATCGTGACCTTGTCCGCCGGGGGCAGGACGCCGGCCGGGAACTTGGTCATGATGTCGCCGATCAGCTTGCACATGTAATCCATCATGGCCTCCACGCCGGCCCTGGCCTTTTCGGCCGAGGCGAGCGTCGGATGGCCGATGACCCCTTCCGGATAGACCTTGACCTCGATGCCGCCCAAGCCAATATGCTCGTGCCCCCTGATCGGGGCGTGGTACACTTCGCCGCCCTTGTCCACGTGGCCGGGGGGCAGGAACCCCTCCGGTTTGTTGTCCACGGCGAGCTTCATGTCGCAGAATTCCGGGAAGAGGGCCAACGAGTAGGAGCACTCCGCCTCGTCGGCGTGGGAGAAGGGGGTGTCGAAGGGGCCGCCGTGGGCCTTGTCCTTCATGTAATTATGAATCGCGTTCCAAGTGTGCAGGGTGATCAGGATCGCCGGCACCTGGTACTTCTTGGCCCACTGATGGATCGCCAGGGGGAGGACCTCCTCCTGACCGTGGCCGTTGACAAAGATCTGCTTGCGGAACCCCATGTTCCAGAGCCCCGTGATGATGGCGCGCATATTCGCCAGCAGGGTCTCCTCCGGAACGACGACGGTCCCCGGCATCCCCATGTGGTGGTAGGGATGGGAACCGTACCAGATCGGCATGGCAATGGTGCAGCCCATCTTCATGGCCACCTGCTCGGCCATCCGGGTCACGAGGAACGTGTCCTCTCCCAGCGGCTGGGCCGCGCCATGGCACTCCGTGCTGCCCACGGGGATGATGATGAGGTCATTCGTCTTGAGCCGCTCGTTGACCTGCGTCATGTTCATGGTCTGCAGATAGATCCCGTTGGGGCTTTCCATGTGACCGCCCGCTGGTGGAATTTGCCAATTACCCATTGCCTTCTCCTTTCACATCTTCTGTTTCATTCTGTGGAATAGAGTTCTATGGTATATAGCTATCGGACTCCTGCTTTCTTGTCAAGAGAAATTAATAAAGGAGAACGTGAGCGATCAATCGCCCTGACAAAAGAGAGGAGAAAAACGGCTTGCTGCACCCGTAAAACCGAATTTCTGTAAGCTTTATTTTTTATGCAGCTTTTTTATAAAGCCACGGGGATGACGTAGAGAAGGATCGCGAAAAAATGGATGGTGCTGCCGGCCAGCACGAAGAGGTGCCACACCGCATGGTGGTACGGCAGACGACGCCAGCCGTAGAACGCGAGGCCCAGGATGTAGGCAAGTCCCCCGGCAATCAGCAGGAAAAGGCCGGCCGGCGTGAGGGCGGCAAGCAGAGGTTTGATGGCGACGACCACAAGGAATCCCATTCCCACGTAGAGGCCGACCGAGGCGACCGGCCACCGGCGGAGCAAAGAAACCTGAAAGATGACCCCGATCAGCGCGATTCCCCAGACGACACCGAACAAGGACCAGCCCCAGGGGCCGCGGAGATTTACCAGCAAGAAGGGAGTATAGGTCCCGGCGATGAGAAGAAAGATCGCCGCATGGTCGATGACCCGAAAGAGTGTCTTTACCCGGGGGATCGGGATGCTGTGGTAGAGGGTGGATGCCGTGTACAGAATGATCAGCGTGGCCCCGAAAATGCTGCAGCCCACGATGTGCCAGGTGTCTCCGAACAGCGTCGCGAAGGCGGTCAGGATTCCGAGCGCCCCGATCGCGAGGACGACCCCGACCCCGTGGGTGATGCTGTTCGCCAGTTCCTCACGGGGGCTGGACCGGGGGATAGGTATATGTATCGGCATATCTTTTTAAGTCGTTCCCTTTTTATCTTTCCCGCCCGCCCCGGTCTTTTTCCGCTGGGGGGAACGGTATCGCCGCTTCTGACGGGCATTTCTATCATCCGGTTCGGGAAAAAGAAAGCGAAATAACCGATCCGGAATGGACGTGCCGCTCAACCGGCTTCCAGGTACTCTTCAAACCCCATCACCCGGTCAATCACCCCGTCGGAGGTGATCTCCACGATTCGGTTCGCCACGGTGGATACCAGCTCGTGATCGCGGGAGGCCAGCAGCAGCACCTCCGGAAAGGCGATGAGCCCGTTGTTCAGGGCGGTGAGCGATTCGAGATCCAGGTGATTCGTCGGCTCGTCCAGGATGAGGGTATTGGCGCCGGTGAGCATCATCCGGGAGAGCATGCAGCGGACCTGCTCTCCCCCGGAGAGGACACTGGTCTTCTTGAGCGCCTCGTCCCCCGAGAAGAGCATCCTCCCGAGGAAACCCCTCGCGAAGCTCTCCCCGTCGCAGGGGGGAAACTGGCAGAGCCAGTCGACCAAGTTCAGGTCGCCCCGGAAGTAAGCGCTGTTCTCCTTCGGGAAATAGGCGGGGGTGATCGTCGCCCCCCAGCGGAAACTTCCGCTGTCCGGTTCCAGCTCCCCGGCCAGGATCTGGAAGAGGGTTGTCTTGGCCAGGCCGTCACTGCCGACAAAGGCGATCTTGTCCCCCTTCCTTACGGTGAGG
>JAPLJY010000126.1 GCA_026388345.1 Deltaproteobacteria bacterium | reverse complement strand
ATCGTCGTTTTGCCGCAACCCGAAGGCCCCAGGAGCGTAAAAAGCTCGCCGTCCTGGATATCCAGGGACACGTGGCTCACCGCCTCCAGGGTTCCGAACCTTTTCACCATGTCTTTCAATTGGATATTCATCGATAGACCTTTGCACAATGACTCATAGCATCGTCCGATGACTACGATCCTGTCCCCGCCGTGCCTTTCCACCCGGACAGGGGAAAAGGCGAGGTTCATGAGGCACACAGGGGTTCCCGGAAGAACCGGGGGGCTCCCCCCGAAAGGTAGCATGGGGGAGCACCCCGGCCTTGTCCGTGACCTGGATGCTATTTCTTTATGATTTCCTTGTGCTTCTCGGCGATCTCCTTCCGGAAGTAGGAGTTGACCTCCTCGTTCCGCTTCTTCTCGCCGGCGATATTGGGGTCGTAGACATTGCCGACCTGGATGTCATAGAAGGAGCGGATACCGGCCGTGAACTTGACCGCCTTCTCCGCGTCGGAGCCGGGCGCCCCCTGCACCTTGTACTTGGACGTAATGGGGTAGAGACCGCGACTCATGAAGATCTTTTGACCTTCCTCAGTCAGGAGGAACTCGATAAAGGCGTGGGCCGCCTTGGGATGGGGGGCGCCCTTGAGCACCGCCATCGGCTCGGGGGTCACGTAGGCGTTCTTGGGGTAAACGTACATCACGTCATAGCCGCCGAGCACCTCGGCGAAGGCCATATAACTGGGGACTGCCACACCGACGGCGAACTCGCCCTTGGCCACCACGCTCGGCACGTCGCGGGAGCGGGCCGTGAAGATTCCCGTGTTGGCTGCCAGCTTGGTCAGCCAGTCCCACCCCTTTTCCCAGCCGTACATGGCCAGGATGACTTCGTAGCTCGCATGGCTCGAGCTCGACCGGTCCGGCGTGCACTGGGCAATCTGGCCTTTGAGTTTGGGATTGAGCAGATCGTTCCAGTCCTTGATCTCCACGCCCAGGCGCTTGAGCAGCGTCGGCTGATAGATCAGACCGTAGGGTTCGAGCGTCGTTCCCACCCAGAATTCTTTGGGGTCCTTCAGCGGAAGCCCGACGGGCTTGCCGATGGTGGCCGGGATCTCGTCCCACATCGCCTTGGGGATGGTCACCTTGTCCAGGAGACCCTGTTCGGCCAGCATGTCGAACAGCGTTCCCTCTCCGCCCCAGAAAACATCCGCCTGGGGCTTCCCTTTCCACTCGACGATCTGGCCATAGGCGACCGGCGTACCCTGCGGCATCGCGCTGGTCTTGAGATCCACGTCATACTTCTTCTTCACATAGGTCGCGAAGGCCTTCAGGGCCGGATCATGGACGTCCTTGGAGACCGGGGTAATGAGATAAAACTCATTCTCGATCGCCTGGGCGAAGCTGATCCCTGTCAGACAGAAGAAACCCATGACCGTTAGGGCAATGACCACTGCAAAACGTTTCATGATATCTACCTCCTTATTTATGGTTGCTGCGGTTGCTGCCTTGAACATCTTGAACGTCACTTTCCCCGCCGGAATGACGGGGCTTTTCATCGCCGGTGGGGAATGGAAAAACGGAAAACAGCTTTCTTTCTAATCGACGCTATCTAACCCCAAAAAGAAGAGAATGTCAAGTGAAACAGGCCAACTGTTAGGGTTTGTGAAATTAATTCCTGATTCCGGAAAATATTTGTCGCATATACACAACGAAAATAAAAGATGTGTCGCAGTCGTTTCAATATTGGCGTAAAGAAACATCAATAAATCACTTATAAATCTTGTTTTTAAACCAATCTGAAATATCCTCTAATACCGCCATCAATTCATTGTGCATTTCTCTACCTCTCTAATATGATGTCGATTTTACCTATTTGGCTGCAAGGTAAAGCACTGCCCATTCAGATTCACTTCAATGAAATACGTCTTTATTTGGCGATTAGTGTGTCAACGGGAATGAATTTGAGAACGTTACGAATGGCTGCTCGATCGTATCCTTACCGCCATGTTGCATAGGGATCAACGCTTTAGAATTGTCTCTGCCAATGCCTGATTCTTTTCAGGCAATACATCAGCATACAGGCGGGTCATGTTAATGGAAACATGACCGAGTTGTTTCTGTGCGAAGCGGATGTTATTGGCTTTATCCAGCAGCATCGTGGCATAGGTATGTCTCGAACTGTGAATGGGAAACCGTTTTGGCAAGCCTGCCTTCTCAGCGGCCTTTTTGAAGCTGATTTCCAACGCAGTCGCGGTATAGTGCTTACCACCCCTTCCAGAGAACAATGGCGCATCATCATCAGTAGGCTCATTGCACAATTCCTTCTTGATCCTTACGTAATTTTGCAGGTGTTTCACGAGCTCTTAATCCAAATACACATCCCTTTTCTTTCCCCTTTTGCCGCATTCAACAATCAAATAATTTTCTCTGCCGTTGAAGCGAAGATCGCCAATCTTCAGTGAAGCTATTTCGCTGACCCGCAATCCGCTATGCAGGGCAAGGTGAATAAGCATATACCTTGTCACCCATGTATGTCTATTTTCCTTAAGGTCAATCACCCCGTTTTTCCGACAAATTCTCAGCAATTTATTCGATTCTTTAACTGACATAAACTTATCTCTGGGATAACCATGACACATCATGGCTTCCGATATTTGATTGTCTCTGGAAGGGTATTTTTCGATGAAATGGTTATTTGCCAAATTTAACGTAATTATACCAAATATTTAGAGCTCTATCAAGCCATATTATTGTTATCATTAGCGTATTGGTTTTAATGGTGTTTCGGTTACCGACTATCTGAATGGGTATTAGGAGAAGAGTAATATGAACTTATTCGGCGACGGGTTAGAATATCTCGGGGTTGATATAAAGCTCCATTCTTCTTCTCCTCAAGATAAATGTAAAGTTAACTGTTGGTCTAAATATATGAACTTCTCACTGTATTCTTACGTGATGGCATTTATTTAAACCTCCTTGTTTATTTTTCTTTTTTGCAAAATTCGTTATGGATTATATTAAACCATACAAACACCTTTCTCTCAGAACTCTTCAAAATGGTTTCATACAAATCCGTTGTGAAATTGACTCTGCGGTTTGCAGAACAAGCACTCGGATTTCCTCTCTCTTTGTTCTATTCATTCTTTGTTTTGGAACGCTCACGCTAATAGCTGCAATGATGGTCCCGCTGCTATCTTTAATAGGGGCGGCCAAGCATTGAACCCCCTCGTGACACTCCCCGTCATCGAAAGCAAAACCCTGCTTTTTTATCTTTCTCACTTCTTTTAACAATTCGGATATATTGAAAATAGTTTTATTTGTTAATCGTACAAGAGGTGTACGACCAAAAGTTCCTAATAGCTCCTCCTCCGTCATATTAGAGATGAGCATTTTCCCTAGGGAGGATCCATGAGCTGGAGCTCTTCCACCGACTTGCGTGCCTATAGTTAAGGCGCGGCTTCGCCCTCTTTTCTCAAGGGACACAACTTCATTCTTGTCTAAAACTCCCAAATGAACTATTTCATCCGTCTGTTTCGCCAGTTCATCTAAAAAAGGAATTGCTGCAACTCTAATATCGAAATACTTACTCATTACAGCATTCCCAAGTTTAAGCCACTTCCAACTTAAACTATACGTTTTGTTTGATTCATTTTTTTTAAGGTAACCTGCCGATGAAAGCGACGCAAGGATCCGCGAGACAGTGCTTTTATCTAGGCATGCTTGTCGACTGATGTCCGTAACCCTCAATTCAGTATCTGCTGTCCCGAAGACATCAAGTATTTTGTATACTTTTTTTAGAGATGAAAGAGTCATTGTTTGTCACCATAAAGTTAGTCTACCCAACCCATTTTTATACTAACGATGTTCTCATTATAGACAACTATGTTGAATATTGTGATTAATACTAATCCCGCTAAAATAAATTTGTCAAGAAAAAATTTACTCGGTGTCACGAGCAGATGATATGTCCGGTTATGTAGCCCGAAAGGCAGCAATACGTAAAAGAATCAATAAAATACATATTGCATGGCCACGGAAAATCACAATTATCTGAAATATCGCTACCATATTTTGGTGAAGGAGATCAAGCCACGGCTCCGCGAGATTCTGATGGAGTTATGCGAGTGGCTGGATATCACGGTTATCGAAGGTGCGATATGCCAGGATCATGTGCATATGTATTTATCGGTACCGCCGAAGCACTCTCCGGCGTTCGTGATGAATATGCTGAAGGGGAAAAGCGAGGAGTATCTGTGTAAGGAGTTGCCGGAATTAGGGAAAAAGTACTGGGGCCTGGGTACGAGGATATTTCGTCAGTACCGTGGGCATCAACAGCACCGCGATACAGAATTATGTGAAAGAGCAAGCAGAGGAGCAAATTCGAGAAGAACAGCCTATGCTATGGAATGACAACAGCGAATGACATTGTCCGGAGTTGTCGTCATTGAACAAAGCCACCGACAAGGTCGGTGGTAGTTTACTTTTTTCTTGACAAATTTATTTTAGCTGGATTAGTATTAATCACAATATTCAACATAGTTGTCTATAATGAGAACATCGTTAGTATAAAAATGGGTTGGGTAGACTAACTTTATGGTGACAAACGATGACTCTTTCATCTCTAAAAAAGTATACAAAATACTTGATGCTTTGCTTTTTCTCCGTCCGGAAGTAGTTCGGTACATTACAGATTTTTATGTAAAAGGCTTTCGCCCATTTTTTGAATTTGAATATTAAGAAACAAGGTTGTTGTGGGGGGCTTTCCCCGACGGTCACTCGGCGTTGATGCTGTGCGCGGCGCGGCTTAGCCACGTGGCCGCGACCCGCTGGGGGTATGATAAAGATACCTGAACACCGATCTGCTCAGAGAACAGGACCTCAACAAGACGCTGGAGATTAGAAGAAGCTATCTAAACCAAATAGAAAGAGCTGCCAAAAAAAAGCGAAAAAACTCTTTACACAACCGTCTAAACGATAGGGGAGGAGATATGGCTAAAGTACTGACAGAGGAAGAAAAAAAACTTGCCCAGGAAATGTTGGTGCGGGCTAAGAAAGCGATGAAGGCGATCGAGCACTACGACCAGAAGCAGGTCGACCGGTTATGCCAAGCGGTCGGTTGGCAGATCGGTAACGAGAAAAACGCCATCCAGTTGACCAACATGGCAGTCGATGAAAGCGACATTGGAGACCGGGCGCCGACCCGACGCTTCAAGGTTCTGGGTATCCTCAGGGACGCCCTCCGCCAGAAGAGCATGGGGATCATCGAGGAGATTCCCGAGAAGGGGATCACCAAGTATGCCAAGCCCGCCGGAGTCGTCTGCGCGCTAATCCCGACGACCAACCCCGTTAATACCCCCATGGGAATCGCCATTTACGCCATTAAATGCAAAGACGCCGTGATTTTTGGGCCTCATCCGTCCAGCAAGAAGAGCACCAATGAGGCCGTGCGCCTGATGCGCAAGGCGCTCAGGAAGGCGGGTGCACCGGAGGACCTTCTCCAATGCGTCCCACAGCCGAGTATCCCGATGGCGCAGGAATTGATGTCCATCTGCGATATGACTGTAGCCACGGGCGGCGGGCCGATGGTGAAGGCTGCCTACAGCTCCGGCAAACCGGCCTTTGGCGTGGGACCTGGAAACTCAACCATGGTGATCGACGAAACGGCGGATGTCGAACAAGCGGCGAGGAACACCCGCGAGAGCAAGACCAACGACAACGGTTCCGGCTGCTCAGCGGACGGAAACCTCGTAGTCCATGAATCCATCTACGATCGGTTTCTGGAGCAGCTCCAGAAAGAAGGCGGATACCTTTGCTCCGATGCGGAGAAGGAACTGGTCAGGAAAGTGTGGTGGGATGATGAGGGACATCGAATCGCAAAAACGGTTGCCCGACCGGCATGGAAAGTCGCTGAAATGGCCGGTTTCAAGCTTCCCGAGGGTAAGACGTTCCTCATCGTTAAGGAGGATAAGATTGGTAAGGAGCATTTGTTCTCGGGTGAAAAACTTGGCACCATGCTGGCGATTTTCAAGTACAGCGGCGAATTCGAGGTGGCCCTGGACATGGTTCGCCAGATCTACGATGTCGGCGGGAAAGGCCATTCGTGCGGCATCTACTCCTTCAATGACGACCACATCCACCGTTTGGCACTGGTGGCCCCCGTCTGCCGTATGATGGTCAGACAGGCCCAGTCCAAGGCCAATGCGGGATCCTTCACCAACGGCATGCCGATGACCGGTAGCCTAGGTTGCGGTTACTGGGGCGGTAATGCCACCTGCGAGAACATCCATCTGAAGCACTACATGAATGTGACATGGGTCAGCAGACCGATCCCGGAGGACAGACCTTCGGAACAGGAACTCTTCGGTGAGTTTTACAACAGCGAAATTTTCGAAGTTGGTTGTGATGACTGAAATGGATTGTAACCTGGAAGGAAGATGAGATATGCGCTACAAGTGTCTTTTTGAGCCGTACACCCTAAGAGGGATCACACTTAAAAATCGTCTCATCAGCGCCCCTTGCGAAAGAAATTATGCAAACACCGATGGTTCGGTCACACAACGGTATATCGACTACGTGGAGGAACGGGCCAAAGGCGGCGTAGGCCTAATCAACGTAGAGTCGATCTATGTGGACCCTGTGGGCCGAGGACATATAAGACAGTTGGGGATCCACAACGACAGAATGATTCCGGGGCTAAAGCGGATGGTTGGCGCGGTCCATAAGCACGGCGCCATGATCGCGGCCCATCTCTACTCGGCAGGTCGGGAGGCGTCGTCGTACATTACCGGCAGGCAGCCGATCGCCCCTTCAAGCGTGCCCTGCAAGACCTTGGCAGGTGGGGACATGCCGAGGTCATTAACGCTGGTGGAGATTCAGGACCAGATCGAGATGTACGGAGAGGCCGCCCGCCGGGCTGTAGAGGCGGGATTCGACGTCATGATGATCCACGGCGCCCACGGTTACATGATTGGTCAGTTCCTGTCCCCTTTCAGCAACAGGCGAAGCGATCAGTATGGCGGCTCTTTCGAGAACCGCATGCGTTTCCCCCTGGAGGTCCTGGACAAGATCCGCAGCGTCGTGGGGGACAAGGTGCCCATTGCCTATCGGATGAGCGGTGAAGAAAAGCTGGAAGGTGGACTGACCATCGAAGATTCCATCCGGTTCTCGATCGCCCTGGAGAAGGCGGGCATCGATCTGATTGATGTTTCCGCCGGGATCTACGAGTCGGTGGGCTGGATTGCCCAGTCGATGGCCTTTCCTCGAGGCTGTCTCGTGGAGGACGGTTGGAAGATCAAACAGAAGGTGAAGATTCCGGTTTCGATCGTGGGCAGAATCAATCATCCCGACCTGGCCGAGGAGATCCTGGCAGCGGGCAAGGCGGACTTCATTTCACTGGGGCGGGCGTTACACGCTGATCCCTACTGGCCGATGAAGGCGCTGGAAGGACGAGTCGACGATATCCGCATCTGTCCGGCCTGTATGAGTTGCTCCGACCAGCTGGCGACCAATCTCCCGATTACCTGCGCCATCAATCCGGAGGCCGGGAGGGAGAGCGAATTGAGGATCAAGCCGGCACCAAAAACCAAGAAAGTCCTGGTTGTGGGGACGGGTCCCGCCGGCATGGAAGCGGCGCGGGTGGCCTCTCTGCGCGGGCACAAGGTGATCCTGTGCGAGAAGAGCGATCAGATGGGCGGACAGATCAACTATGCCTCCAGACCCCATCATAAGAAGGAATTTTTGGGGATCATCAATTATCTGGAAGGCCAACTGAGGAAATCGGACGTTGAGATCCGAATGGGGACGGCCGTTACGGCTGACTTGATCAAGCGAATCAACCCTGATGCCGTGATCATCGCAACGGGTGCAGAGCCTGCCGTTCCTTTTACCCCGGGTGCGGACAAAAACCATGTATGCACGGCAATCGATGTACTTTCCGGGAAAACCATTCTGAAGAGAGGACCGACTGTTCTGATCGGGGCTGGATTGGTTGGGATGGAAACCGCACTGTTTCTGGAGGAAGAAGGGATCACACCGATCATCATCATCGAACCCACTGACAAGCTGGGCGGGAATGTCGGGTTGCGGACTGGCCTGTTTGCACGTAATTCCGTAAACAGCAGTCCCAATATCGAGGTCAAGCTCAAAACGACTGTTGAGGAGATCAAGGACGATTCGATCATCATCCAGAGAGAGGGAAAGTATGACGAACTTCGGGTGAAAAATATCGTGTTGGCTGCGGGTATGAGAAACAACAACGACCTTGCCGAAGAGCTCAAGGCCGCCGGGTTTGCCGCCGAATTATATCTGGTCGGGGATTGCAATTTCCCCCGCACGATCAAAGAAGCCACAGAAGAAGGGGCCATGGCCGCCCACAAAATATAAAAGATGGGAATCCTGAATCCTATCAATCTGCACTGTAAAACGAACGGCATTTCCGTTCGAAGAACGCCCGATCCCCTCGACCTGGGAGGCTTTCGGCGAAGGCGTGATCTCCCAGGCCATTTGAGAAAGGCTATTCAGGATAGCGTGATCAGAGAAACACGCCTGTCCTATAACGATGAGAATGGCCATGCCTAACGAAGGAGATAAGAAAGTGGAGAAACCATTGAAGCTCGGGACGGCTCAATACGCATACATTTTAAACTACACGCTGGATTCTACGCTCAAGGAACTCAAGGAACTGGGATTTCGCTACATCGAACTCATGACGGCGCCGCCCCATATCTGGCCGCCGGCCTTCGATCAGAATCAGCGGAAAGCCTTGCGTAATCAAATCGAAAACCTCGGCCTGGAGCTGGTCGCGATCAATCCGACCTATCTGGATCTCAACATGGCCAGCCCCAACCCCGGCACGAGAGAGGAGAGCGTCCGGCAGATCATCGACCAGATTACGTTGGCCCATGATCTGGGGGCCAAGCTCATCGTGGTGATCATCGGCAAGCGCCATCCGCTGATCGCCTACCCGGTGGAGGTCGTGTGGGAGAAATTTGCCAAAGAGGGGGTCCTGCGCTGCGTGGAGCATGCCGAAAAGATGAACGTCATTTTCGGCTTGGAGAACGGTCCCTCCCTGTTTATCGACACGGTGGACAGGATGCGCTTTGTGCTCGATCAGGTCCGCAGCAGCCATATGAAGGTCGTCTTCGACGTCGCCAACGCCTCCGTTGTCGAACCGATCGTTCCGGCCTTTGACAAGATCAAGGAGGATCTCGTCCACGTCCACCTGTCCGATACGGATATGAGGAACTGGACCCATTCGGGTATCGGAGAAGGGAAGATCGATTTCATTTCTATAGCAGCGAAAATCAGAGAGATCGACTACCAGGGCATTTCGATCCTGGAGACCACGATGCCGAATGAGCCCAGGGTGTCCATCATCGACTCAGTGGAAAAACTGACCCGTCTTGGATGGCACATCTGAATATAAAAATTCTTTCAAGGAGGAGATGTACGATGACGAAAATGAGAGGGGCGGATATTATCGCAGAATACTTAATCAAAGAAAAGGTTCCGTACCTTTTTGGTCTTTGCGGCCATGGGGACATCGGATTCCTTGATGCCTTTTATGATCGACAGGATAAGATTAAGCTAATGACGGTGAGACATGAGCAGGCGGCGGGCCATATGGCGGACGCCTACTTCCGGGTGGCCCATAAACCGGTAGCGACGTTCACATCCTGCGGACCAGGTTCGACGAACCTTCCTACGGCCCTGGCTTCGGCCATGATGGATTCTTCGGCCTTTTTGGCCATTACGGGAAACGTGCCGACATCCCAATTCGGCAGATCTCCTTTTCAGGAGACGGGCCGTCACTATCAGGCGGAATTTCCCAATGTCGTTCGTCCCTATGTCAAGAGAAGCTATCAGGCCACCCGTGTGGACCAGATACCCCTGATGATGCGTCAGGCCTTCAAGACGATGATGACGGGCAGGACGGGACCCGTTCACATCGATGTGCCGTTGAACTGCTTTGCGGAGGAGGCGGATGTAGAAGTTCCGGAACCGTCTCTCTGGCGGGACGGGATTTCCTCGCGCAGCACGGGGGGGGGGGAACTCATTGAAAAGGCCATGGAACTGCTGCTGAGCACGGACAAGCCTTGCATCATTGCCGGTCATGGGGCCGTCATTTCCGAAGCCTCCGCCGAACTGATCAAGCTGGCGGAGCTTCTCAATATCCCCGTGGCGACCACGGCAAACGGCAAAGGCGTGATCCCGGCGGACCATCCGCTCAGCCTGGGGCCGATCGGTCGAAACGGAAGCTATATGGCCAACGAGGCATGCCGTTCCTGCGACGTTCTTCTGGCTCTCGGGGTCAAATTCGATGATCGGCAGAGCAGCTCCTGGATTCCCGGCTACACCTTCAATATCCCGCCTACAAAGCTCATTCACGTCGAGATCGATCCCGATGAAATGGCCAGAAATTATCCGCCCACGATCGGTATACTGAGCGATGTGAAGACCTTCCTGAAGGAGCTGCTGACCAAGCTGGCAAACCGGGTCAAACCGAATGCCAGGCGGAATGCGGAGTGGCTGAGTGGCATCAGCACTTGGAGAAAAGGCTGGGAGGAGTTCAACCAGCCCAAATATATCTCCGACGCCGTTCCCATCCAACCGGAGAGACTGGTCAAGGATATACGGGCCATCATGCCGAGGGACGGTATCCTGCTTGCGGACGTAGGCGAGCACCACAACTGGCTGCTCCAATTTTATGATGTCTACCGGCCCGCCGGATTTCTTCAATCCTGGGGATTCGCCTCCATGGGTTTCGGCATCTGCGGGGTGCTGGGGGCAAAACTGGCCGCGCCCGACAAGGTTTGCGTTTCCGTTTGCGGGGACGGGGGCTTCATGATGACGCCCCACATCCTCTGCACGGCGGTAGAGTACGACATCCCGGCCGTTTGGATCATCTGGAACAACTACGGGTTTAACGTGATCCGTCATCAGGCCAACGGGGCATGGCCAGGACGCGAGATCGTAACCAGCTTCAAGAAAGATAAGACGGGCGAGCTGATGAATCCTGATTTCGCGGCCCTGGCCGTTGCCTGCGGCGCCAAGGGTGCCAGGGTCGAAAAACCCGGCGATTTCAAGGGTGTCTTCCAGGAGGCGATCCGTTCGAACGGACCTTTCGTCATCGATGTGGCCGTCAACAGACAGGCATTCGCCCCCTCCACGGGGACTTGGGTTCTGCCGCCCTTTGACTATGCGGAACCCTCGTATGGCAAACGAAATCTGAGGAAATAGCGTATGACGGTTCAAAGAAGCATGGTATCCCATCTCTGAGGAAGATTATGATAATTTCTCTGGGTAATGAAATTCACTTGCTGAACAAGCCATCACTTTAATATCAGCGGGGGTTAGATTATGGATCTTTCGATTTTCATTCAAACAGTCACATCTGGAGTGCTCCTGGGTGGCCTGTATGGCTTGATCGCCCTGGGAATGACGCTGATCTTCGGCGTCATGAGAATTATCAACTTGGCCCATGGCGAATTTCTGATGATCGGGATGTACGTCAGTTACATCCTCTTTACAAAATTTGGGGTGGATCCTTACCTCTCCATTGTCGTGAGTGTCCCTCTGTTATTCGTCATCGGCATTGCGATTCAGCGTTTCCTCCTGATGCCTCTCATCAAGGCCAAGGCCCCCGGGGAAAATCAGATTCTGATGACCGCCGGGATCGGACTTGTCTTGACGAACGCCGCCCTGCTAATTTTTTCACCGAACTATTTCACCGTATTGACCACCTACTCGAATGCAACCGCCAGTATCGGGAAAATATCGGTCAGCCTTCCGCTTCTCTGGGATTTTCTCATTTGCTTCGGCATCACCGGGATCCTGTACCTCTTCATCATGAAGACCGATACGGGCTGCTCGATTCGGGCCGTTGCCCAGAACATTGATTCCGCGCGTCTCATGGGGATCAACACGGACCGGATCATGATCATCACCTTCGGCGTCGGGGCCGCTTTGGTCGGCGCGGCGGGAACGCTCTTCATGCCCATCTTCTACGTATTCCCGGCGATCGGCGAACTCTTTACCCTCAAAGCCTTCATCGTCACGGTCCTCGGGGGGATGGGAAGCGCTCTCGGCGCCTTGGTGGGCGGCGTGACGCTGGGTGTGGTCGAGCAGATGGGAGCCTCCTATATTTCCATGGCCTTGAAGGATGTGCTCGGGTTTGTCATCTTCGTATTGGTATTGATCTTCAGGCCGTCCGGACTGGTCGGTAAGTCGAGATTTTAGAGGCAATGAGGTCTGCTATGACAAAATGGAACGACATATTGAAAAACCGTCAGTTACCTGCGGTGTTGCTTGCTTCGGTTGCCCTGGTCTTGCCGCTCGTGCTCCGAAATGAGTATTACCTCCATCTGGCCATACTCATCTTGCTCTGGACGGCCCTGGGTTCGAGTTGGAATCTCCTGGGCGGATATACGGGACAGGTCTCCTTCGGTCACAGCGCTTTCTTCGGAACGGGTGCCTACGTCTCGTTGCTCCTCCATACCAAACTGGGGGTTTCCCTCTGGATGGGCCTCCTCTACGCCGGGATCGCCGCCTCGCTCATTGCCATCCCGATCGGCGCGATCTGCTTCAGGTTGCGAGGCCCTTACTTTTCCCTCTCGATCCTGGCCTTTTCCGAGGTCCTGCGGCTCATCGTCCTGCACTGGAAAGAGGTGACCGAAGGCGCCGTGGGGATCCTCCTGATCGATTCGATCGTTGATTCAAAGGTCAGCTTCTACTATCTCATGCTGATGGTGACCGCGATCATTCTGCTTGTCGTCAACTTCGTCGTCAAACGAAAGCTGGGCTTCTATTTCATCGCCATCCGCGACGATGAAGAAGCGGCAGAGGCATTGGGCATCTATACGACCCGTTATAAGATTTACTCCCTCATGATCAGCGCCTTTTTCACGGGGGTGATGGGCAGCCTGTTTGCCAACTACACCTCCTATATCGATCCCTATATCGTCTTTTCCGTCGGCGACGTCGCGATTGCGATGGTGCTCGTTGTCGTCCTGGGCGGGATCGGGACTTTCTGGGGTCCGCTGGCCGGCGCCATCTGTGTCGTCATGGTCAATGAAGGATCCCGGCTCATGTTTGCCAACGCCAGTGTTCTCATCTACGGTGCGCTGGTCGTCATCGTCATCCTGTTTTTGCCCAAGGGGATCGTGGGGAGTCTGAAACAATACACCGGCAAGTGGTTTCATGCATAAAGGGGGATTCAGTCGATGCTGCTCGAAGTGAATGGATTGACCAAAGCTTTTGCAGGCCTTGTAGCTGTGAAGGGAGTGGATTTCACCGTTCAGAAGGGAGAGATCCTGGGATTGATCGGGCCCAACGGCGCCGGGAAGACGACGATTTTTCATCTGCTGACAGGTTACTACACGCCGACGGCCGGGACGGTCCTTTTCAATGGAAAAGACATGACCCATGTGACACCGCCCGATGCTTGCCGTCTCGGGCTGACGCGGACCTTCCAGATCGTCAAACCACTGGTGCAGTTGACGGTCCTGGAAAACGTCATGGTGGGCGCCTTCGCCAAGATCGGGAACGCCAAAAAGGCAAAAGAACTTGCCCTGGAGATTCTCGAATTTACCGGTCAGCTTGCCTGCAAGGACATGTTGGCGGGGAACCTCACCCTGGGAATGCGCAAGCGTTTGGAGGTCTCCCGGGCCTTGGCGACGCAACCGGAGCTGCTGCTCCTCGATGAGACCATGGCCGGTTTGAATTCCAAAGAGATTGCCGATGCCGTGAAGCTGATCATGAAGATCAGAGAAAAGGGAATTACCCTGGTGGTAATTGAGCATGTCATGAAGGCGATTATGTCCATCTCTGATCGCATTGTTGTGATCAATTATGGGGAGAAGATTATGGAAGGTATGCCCGAGGCGGTTTGCAACGATCAGGGGGTCATACAGGCCTATTTAGGAGCGGACTATGCTAAGTGTTAAGTGTCTCAATATTTTTTATGGGGATGCACAGGCCCTGTGGGATGTCTCCTTCGATGTGCCTGAAAAGAAACTCGTCACCATTATTGGTTCCAATGGCGCCGGTAAATCGACCCTCCTGAAGGCCATTTCCAACCTTCTGGTGTCCCGTTCCGGGGAGATTCAGATCCGGCGCCACGTGACCACTGGCCTGGCGGCCCACCACGTTGCCGAGCTGGGCGTGGCCCACGTCCCCGAAGGCCGCCAGCTCTTCCCGATGATGACCGTGCTGGAGAATCTCCGGATCGGTTCGGTCCTGCCGGAGGCAAAGGCGAAGAGGGAGGAAACCCTCCGCGAGGTTTTCGACCTGTTTCCGGTTCTGGGGGAGAGGCAGAGCCAGATGGCCAACACCCTGAGCGGCGGCGAACAGCAGATGCTCGCCATCGGCAGAGGGTTGATGTTGAGGCCGAAGCTCCTTCTTCTGGACGAGCCTTCTCTGGGCCTGGCGCCCCTGCTGGTGAGCCAGATTTTCGAGATCATCAAGGAGATCAACTCCCGGGGGATTACCGTTTTATTGGTGGAACAGAATGTCCAGCGCTCCCTGGAGATGGCAGACGAAGGCTTCATACTCGAGAACGGCCGTATTACCATGCACGGCACGGGTCGCGAACTGCTGGTGAATGAGCATATCAAAACAGCATACCTCGGCTTATAGAATATCGGGATGTTCCAAAACTTGAATAAGGAATTCAGAAAGGAGGCGTATCGTCAAGATCCTTGGCAAGACAGGTAAAAGTGTAAACTTCTGAGGGTTACTTTTTAACTGAAAAACATAGGAGGGGAGATATGAAGAAAACAGCTATCGTGTTGTTTGCGGTGTTTTTCATGCTGTCTTTCGGCTTGACCGTATCGGTTCAGACGCTTTTTGCGCAGGACACCGTCAGAGTTGGTGTTCCCAACTCGCTGACGGGACGACATGCACCCTTTGGACAGCACATGAAGAGGGCCTTTGATTTGGCGCAGGACGAGATCAACGCGGCCGGCGGGATCAAAGGGAAAAAACTGGAATTGGTCCATGAGGACGATCAGAGTAAGCCGGAAATCTCCATTACAGTGACACAGAAGCTGATTCAGGACTCCAGCATCCTCATGCTGACGGGCCAGTACAGCAGCGGCAATACCTATCCCGCCGCCGCCCTGGCCGAAAAGGCGAAGATGCCCTTCATGATCTCCACCGCCGCCGCCGACAACATCACGCAATCCGGGTGGAAGTACATCTTCAGAATGGCCCAGCCGGCGACCGACTTTGATACGGGTCTGCAGGATTGGCTCCTCAAGGAGGCCAAGCCGAAAAGCGTCGTTATGATCTATGAAAACACGCTGTTCGGGACGAGCACGGCCAAGGCGATGAAGAAGTGGGCGGACGACAACAAGGTCAACGTCCCGATCTTCGAGGCCTATGAGGCGGGTCTGGTCGATTTCAAGCCGCTTCTTTTAAAATTGAAGGCCGTCAACCCCGATGTGGTCTACGCGATTTCTTATCTGATGGACGCCACGCTGATCGCCCGGCAGATGAAGGAGATCGATTTCAATGTGAAGGCCTTCTGCGGTAGCGCGGCCGGTTACTCCATTCCTGAGTTCCTGACGGGTGCGGGCGATGCGGGCGAAAATGTCTTTGCCTCCACCATGTGGGAAAAGACCGTTCCCTATCCCGGCGCCAAGGAGTTTGACGCGAAATACCAGCAGAAGCACAACGTGAAACCGCCCTATCATGCGGCCCAGGCCTATGCCTCGGCTTATGTCTGCGCCGACATCCTCAAGCGGGCGAAATCTCTGACGAGAGAAGCAGTCACCGAGTCCATGGCCCAGACGGACCTCATGACGATTTACGGACGAGTCCAGTTCGGTAGCTACGGTGCCTTCACACATCAGGCCAAACTGCCCACCTTGGTCCTCCAGGTGCTGAAAAACAAGTTCGAAGTCGTGTATCCGACCAGTGCTGCGACCGCAAAGTGGGTTTATCCCGTTCCCAAGTGGAGCGACAGGAAATAGTACAGGGGAAACGGGGGGCGAAAGCCCCCCGTCTGTTTCAACCCCTCAGGGCATCTTCTCCGAAGCTTGCTTTATGGAAGACGCTTGTTGTTCATCGGTTGATCCCCGGCGGTTTGCGGCAGGGGATTCATTACGGAGGTATCGAGATGAAAGCCAAGATTTTCAAGGCCGAGGAGGTGAATTGGAGCGAAGCCCCTGGCCATTTCAGCGCTTTCTCCAAAATGCTGGTCAACGAAACCTGCGGTTCACGATACTTTGATTTTCGGGTGTCAAGCTACCAGCCGAAGGGCTACTGCGAGACCCATGCACATCAGACCGCTGAAAATATTTATTACATTCTGAAGGGCGAGGGTATCGTGGAATTGGATGGCAAAAGGCATCTGGTCAGCCCGGGTGTGGTGATTTTTATTCCCCCCAAGGTGAAGCACGCGATCATCAATACGGGATTTGAGGATCTTATTTTCATCGTTGCCGCTTCTCCTCCGCAGGACATGCCCAAATAGACCGCCTTGCAGAATGGCTTTCGCGGTATCTTTTGCAAGTCCGCTCTTTGTGAAAGGATATGAACGATCGCATTACCATCCGAGCCTTCAGACCCAATGACATCCCCTTCGGGATGATGCTGAAGGATATCGCCGGCTGGAATCAGCTTCCTGCCGATTGGGAGCGGCTCATCGCATTGGAGCCCGAGGGGTGTTTTGTCGCCCGATACGATGGCCGTGATGTCGGCACGGCGACCGTGACGGCTTATCAGAAGCGATTCGGTTGGGTCGGCATGGTCCTTGTGCACCCCGACATGCGCCGCAAGGGGATCGGCACGATGCTGCTGGGGCACGGAATCCGCTACCTTGAACGGAAGGACGTTACGGCCGTGAAGCTGGATGCCACGGCGGCGGGGAAAGAGCTCTATCTGACGCTTGGTTTCGCGGACGAGTGCCTTCTCGAAAGACGGCAGGGGGTAGGTGAAACAGTCGATTCACCTGCAGATCCGTCCATCGTATCGAACCGGTCGGCCCTGTCCGGCGTGCTGGACCGTCTCTGCGAATGCGACGGGCCGGCATTCGGCGCCGACCGTTCGCGCGTTCTCTGCCGTCTGATGGTTGAGCCGGGTGTGCAGAGTGGGGTTGCCGTCGATTCCGGCGGCGCCATCCGGGGCTACGTCATGGTCCGCCGCGGTTCCGGCCGCCATTACATCGGTCCGTGGGTCGCGGACAATGCCGATGCCGGTCGAGCCCTTTGGCGCTGGGCTCTGTCCCGAATTCCCGGCGAGCCTTTCTTTGTGGATGTTTGTCTTGCCAATCCGGATGTAGACAGCATCGTGCCGAAAGGGCTTTTTCCGTTGCAGCGCCGGCTCATCCGAATGGTTCGCGGCGAAAACCGGTATCCCGGAGAGTCCCGGCGGGTGTTCGGGATCGCCGGTCCCGAGATGGGCTGACGGAATGCCCGTGCCCCGCTTCTCGGTGGTGCGCTGCGCGTTTGAACGGGGCGCCGTCCGGGAAGACTGCAAACAACGGAAGTTTCGTAATAACAGAGAGAATGGGAACAGGGAGGAAATGAATATGATTCATGTGATCGCTACAGTACGCGTAAAACCAGGCAGACGTGATGATTTCGTTGCACTTGTGAAATCCATCACAGGCCAGGTGACGGAAGAGAAGGGATGCATCCGGTATATCCTGACGGTGGATATCGTCTCGGGTTTGCCGCCGCAGGTGCTGGATGAGAATCTCGTCACGATGATCGAGGCGTGGGAGAGCCTCGAGGCGCTCCGCAATCATCTTAAGACCCCCCACATGGCCCTCTTTTTCGAAAAGCGAAAGGAGATGGTGGAGGGAGGCTCCTCCCTCAAGGTGCTGCAGGAGGCATAAATGACACAACGGTCAGTCTGAATGAAACGGAGGAACCCTTGGCTACACTCAACGGAAAAAATGTCCTGGTGATCGGCGGCAGTTCCGGAATCGGCTTCGCGACGGCGGCGGGCGCACTTGCGGCAGGCGCAAAGGTGACGATTGCCAGCCGTTCGGAAGAGAAGCTCCGCAACGCCCAAGCGCTGCTTCAGGCCCCGGTCGAGGCCCGCCAGATCGATGTCGCGGATGGCGCAAGTGTCTCGGCCTTTTTCGATGCTTCACCCGTTTACGACCATATCGTGATCAGCGGCGCCGCGTTCAAGTTCGGCACCGTTCGCGATCAGGATATCGAAGAGGCCTATGCTGCGATGAATGTCAAGTTCTGGGGCGCTTATCGCGTGGTGAAAAAGGCGAAGGTTGCCCCGGATGGCTCGTTTGTATTCGTCTCGGGCTTCCTGAGCCGCCGCCCGAAGCCCGGCATGGCGCTCGTCGGCGCCGTCAACGCCGCCCTCGAAACCCTGGCTCAGGGTCTCGCGCTGGAGATGGCGCCGATCCGCTTTAACGTGGTTTCTCCCGGTATCGTTGACACCCCGACGCGGGCCGCGATGCCGGCGGAGGCGCGGAAAACGATGCTCGAAAACATTGCCAGGACCCTCCCGGTCAAGCGTGTCGGCCTGGCCGAGGACATCTCCGACCAGGTCCTGCTGTTCCTGCGGAATACGTTTGCGACCGGAACCGTGGTCTTTCTCGATGGCGGAGGTCTGCTGGTCTGAGCCGGTGCCGGAAAGCCCCGTCCTGTGGGCGGGGAGCCTTCACATGGAAGAAGCCGCATTCAGCGAATCGAAGGAGGAATGACAATGGTGAAAAAAGCCGCACAATCGTGGTCGCTCAAGATGACGGCGCCGCTGGAGTCGGGGATTGTATGCAACGATATCGAGCCAATGCTCAAGTTCTATGTTGACGTCCTGGGTCTCAGGCTGGTCGCGGATGCCAGCACGACGCCGGAACTCAGCAGGCGTTTGGGCGGCACACCCCACGGATATCGGATCGTCCGATTGCAAACGCCTTATGGTGAAAGAATCAAACTGGTCCAGCCGGCCAAGCGCCCCCCCAAACCAAATCCTGTTCCGGAATGGCTCTATGAACGTCACGGAATGGCTTACCTTACCTTCGTCATCGATGGGATCAAGCGAGTGGCAAAGCACTTGAAAGGGCACGGGGTGAAACTGATCAGCGACGAACCCATCGAGGTGCGCAACGGTGTCTTTGCATTGTATTCGATCGATCCGGAAGGTAACTTCATCGAGTTTGTCGAGTATCCCGATATCGCTTCCTATCGGCCCGACCTTGTAAAATGATTCAGGCAACCGCCGTGGCGGCCATTTTCACGACCGCCACGGCAGAAAGGTGCTCCTTCTGCCGGTGGGAGGCAGGAAAAAGGAGGATGCCGCCCACTGTGCCGAGGCCACGGCAAAGGCATTCTTCAGGACGGTCAGCATACCGGAGCATGAAACGCTCTTCTTTGGCGGTGTGGACGGCCCGGGCGACGTCGAAAAACACTCTACCGCACTCGGGGAAGCGCATGAGGCGGGGAAGAGACTGGGCCTGTAACCGCTTCGCCCGCCCGATCCTGCACCACGGTCTGTTGGGATTCGCTTCACCGCGTGATTCCGTGCCAGTTTTTTCTCTCGAAAAAGCATTGGGTTGGTATAATTGGTATAATAGGACCGTCGACAACAACCCCACCTTGACAATCTTCCCTCCCTTGACTATACATTTGCTGTAAAATTGAAACAGATGAATGCTTCTGGACGCGAACTGAGCGCCTGTATCGAAGGCTACGGCTTTTATCGGCTCGGAACATGCAAAGGAAATATCCGACAGAAGAAAGTTTTCAAGCATCAAAGGAGAGAAGATGC
This sequence comes from Deltaproteobacteria bacterium, assembly GCA_026388345.1. The sequence goes on along the minus strand of JAPLJY010000126.1, from coordinate 2,534 downwards.
AAGGGATCAACGGCAACATTCTGCGGGCGGATCTGACCGCCGGCAAGCTGACGGTTCAGACGTTTTCGGACGACCATTATCGGCGCCATCTGGGCGGCCGGGGGATCATAGCCCATACGCTTTTAACCGAGGTGCCACCGGGGATCGACCCGTTCGGACCGGAAAACAGGCTCATTTTCGCGCTGGGAACACTGACGGGGCATCCCTTTGTGGGCAGCGGGCGCAACAGCGTCGGGTGCAAGTCCCCGCTTACCGGGGGATATGGAGAGTCGGAAGCCGGCGGGTTCTGGGGCGCGGAGCTGAAGAAGGCCGGTTTCGAGGCGGTGGTGATCGAGGGGATCTCTCCCAAACCGGTTTATCTCCAGATCAAGGATGGGGAAGCGGAAATCCGCGATGCCGATCGCCTCTGGGGTCTGGAGACGGCGGATACGGATCGGGCCATCCGGGAAGAGCTCGGAGACCGGCGAATTCGAACCGCGGTGATCGGTCCATCCGGGGAAAAACTGGTTCGATTTGCCTGTATTTCAAATGATATTACCCATGTTGCCGGAAGAACCGGGATGGGGGCGGTGATGGGTTCAAAGCGGCTCAAGGCGATCGCCGTGCGGGGCAGCCATCTGCCGGAAGCCGCCGATCCGGAAAAGCTCCGCGAGTTGAACCGCTGGATGCTCAAGAATTATAAAGAGAAATCAAAACAATGGCGGTATGGAACCGGTTCGGACATGCGCGGCTATGAAGCGAACGGAAATATGCCCGTCAGAAACTTTCAGGGGGGCAGGTTTCCCGGCGTGGAAAAGATCAACGCGCAGTTGCTGTGTGAAAAGTATGTTGAGAAGATGGACCACTGTTATGGATGCCCCATCCGCTGTAAACGGGTGGTCAAACTGCAGGGTCACTTTGCGGTCGACCCGGTGTACGGCGGGCCGGAGTATGAAACGCTGGCGGCCTTCGGCTCCAACTGCGGCATCGACGATCTGGAAGCCCTGATGAAGGCGCATGAGCTGTGCAACCGCTATGGGATCGATACGATTTCAACGGGGGTGGCGATCTCCTTTGCGATGGAATGCGTTGAAAAGGGGATTCTGAGCCGGGAGGACACGGACGGGCTGGATCTGACCTTCGGCAATGCCGAGGCGATGGTCCGGATGGTGGAGCAGATCGCCCTTCGTAGGGGTTTGGGAGACCTGCTGGCGGAGGGAACCAGACGGGCGGCGGAGAAAATCGGGAGAGGATCGGAGGCGTTTGCGATGCAGGTCAAGGGTCAGGAGCTTCCGATGCACGAGCCGCGGTATAAACAGGCGATGGGGCTCCATTACAGCATCCATGCAACCGGCGCCGACCACGGCACCGGGATTCACGACACCGAGGCCATGGCTGGGGAGACCGGCGCCAAGCTCTATGAAAAGAGTTCTTCGGGGCATTTGGCCAACACCCTGGGCATGTGCAAGTTCGTTCCCTGGAGCGATGCGCAGACCCGGGAGGCGGTCGCCTATGTCACCGGCTGGCCCGCGACGGAACGGGAACTGATGCAGGTCGTGGACCGGGGGATCATTCTTGCGCGGATCTTCAACATCCGGGATGGCTTTTCGGATAAGGACGATGTGCTGCCGAAACGGTTTGCCGAGACGCCATCCGGCGGCCCGCTGAAGGGGATCAACCCGGAGGCGATCGGCGAGGCCCGGAAAACCTATTACCGGATGATGGGATGGGACGAAGCCGGCATGCCGACGCTTGCCCGGCTTGCGGAACTGGGGATCGGCTGGGCCTCCCGGTATTTGAGCCGCTAAGAGGCTGTTGACCGGGAGCGCATCCCGCAATCCCCGCCTTTTGGGCGGGGATAAGGGGCGCAATCAAAACAGATAGGTTCCTTGCCGGGAAGCCCCGCCCTTTGGGCGAGGCTTCCAAAACGCCCATCTGCTCAAGTTTCCCTCATCCTTCACCGTTCAACGTACCAGAAAGTACGCCTCACGGCTCAGGATTTCGGGGGCCTTGCATCTGGACATTTTTGAACAGCCTGCAAAAAGAGCCTTTTTCAACAGCCTGCTGAAGTGGGCGCTCCGCTCATGTCCCGTTCAGCGCATCGCGAAGGAGCTGAAGGGGGTGGAGGACCTTAAGGCCGGTCAGGTGGCGGATCTGCATCCGGCAGCCCTCGCAGTCTGTGAGGATGATGTCGGGCTTCATCCGGTCGACCGCCTCCGTCAGATCCTTTCCGATCTCCTCGGCGATCGTGAACTTCTCCTTCTTGAAGCCGTAGAGTCCTCCCAGGCCGCAGCAGTCCGCCTCGAGCAGGCGGACGTCCAGCCCCGGGATGAGGCGCAACAGCTCCAGGGCGGGCATGCCCATGTCGAGCGATCGGAGGTGGCAGGGGGCGAAGTAGGCCGCCTTCATGGAGACCGGCCGGAAGGTCACCGCCGATTTTTCCTCCTCGTGCAGACGCAGCAGGAATTCGCAGATATCCAAGAGTCGTCCCGCAAGCTCTTCCGCGCCGGGGAGGTTGAGGATCCGGCCGTACTCGTGGCGGAGCATCAGGCCGC
>JAPLJY010000295.1 GCA_026388345.1 Deltaproteobacteria bacterium | reverse complement strand
CGTTTTGACCTGTGCCTCGATCGCGACCTCGCCCGCTGCGGGATCGCACGTAAAGAGGACCTCGATACCCGTGAGTTCGAGCGGATGGCACAGGGGAATGAGCCCGCCGGTCTGCTTCGCCGCCATGATCCCTGCAATTCGTGCCGTGGCGAAGACATCCCCCTTCGGGATCCCCCCCTCCTGGATCAGGGCGGCGGTCTCCGGACGCATCCGGACCTTCCCCCGGGCAACCGCCCGGCGGAGGGTGGGCGCCTTGGCCGTCACATCCACCATGCGCGCCCGGCCCTTTTCATCGAGATGGGATAGTTCTTTCATGGCCTGCCGTGTCGGAATCGGGTTGACTGCGAAATCCGGAGCCGAACTTAGCACAGCCATTTCCCTCAGTCAAGCAAGATGCATTCACAAAATATGCGGCCTGATCAAGGCCTCTTTAGGAATTGCAAAGCGATGAACTGTTGCTGCTTTAATGACCGCGTCGACCGGACCGAGACGTTCCAATGGCCGGATGCCGAGCGCCGGATCCGGCTGATGCCGTTGCGGCAATGGCTGGGAAAACAGGGAAATCGGGAGGGAACTCCAGGCAAAGGGCCACATGCCGTTCGTCTTCTTCCGGCCGTTCGATTCGATAGATATATTTGCCGCCCCCTAATAAATGGCGTCACTGCCGGTCGGAATACAATCCCATGCGCCTTCATGGATTATCGAGGGTGGTCGGTTTGGATCATATGAAGCGGTTGTGTATTCCGACGCGACCACCACCCGAATCCGATGGATTCCGCCATGTGGAATCCGATCCATTCCAACTCCCTGTATAAGCACCGCGATGGGGATTTGCCCTTATCTACAGGTGGTCACTGCAATCCAGGTACCGATCAATAACCTGCAGAAGATAAGCTCTGCAGAAGCCGTACTGCATTGCCCGAATCAGGATATTCTTCGCCTGAGCCAGCGGCCGTTTTGTGGATATCCTGACGCGCAGCACCATGACCTATTACAGCCCGATCTGCCACTTTTTCGTCTTCCAGCGCTGATGGATCCAGAACCACTGATCCGGATACTCCCGAACGATATCTTCCACAACCTTGGTGAAATGCTGTGTATTCTCCAGGAGATCCTTCTCGTAGTCCCCCGTTTGGGATATCTCCACCAAGGGCTTCAGGATGAACTTGTACTTTCCCGATTTCTGCCGCGCCATAAACATTGGGAGGACCGGCGCCCCGGACCGCAGCGCCAGGACGGCAAGTCCCACACCTGTACATGCAGGGCGGCCAAAGAAATCGACAAAGACCCCCTCCTGGGCGGCCACGTTCTGATCGCTCAGGATCCCGATGGAGTTGTTCTCCTTGAGCAGTTCCATGATTCGTTTGCCGGAGCCCCCTTTCCGGATCATTTCATGGCCGTTTATCGTCCGCACATGTTCCACCAGGTTATCGAGGACGGGGCTGTCGAGTGGACGATAGACAATATACGAGGGCTTGGGGAACTTGAGGAACAGGGGGAAGGTTACAGGCATCAACTCCCAGTTGCCGAAATGGGCAATAATCGTGAGAAGTCCCTTGCCCTGGGCCATCCCCGCTTCAAAATGCTCCAGACCTTCCATTTCGACCCATTCATGGAGATTCTCCCGGGTGATGGACGGCAGGCTGAAGAACTCCGCCGCTGTAATGGCCAGATTCCGGTAGACTCCCTTGGCGATCCTGATCAGTTCCTCCATATCTTTATCCGGAAAAGCGCAACGGAGGTTATGCAGTGCGATGAGTCGATGCTTCGCCGCAGCATGATAACAGAGCATCAGGAGGAACCTGAAGAAAAGTTTACGGATAGACAGTGGAACGCACTGGAAACAAAACAGGATGATACTCGTTGCTCTTGTCTTTTCTACAGGCATGAGATCCTCAGCGCTACAGCAGGACAGTGGAAAGCCATCGTTTCAGTTCCTTTTTTCTTTCATTTTGATATGAACGGCAGCATCAATGGCATTCAATTTCATGAATGCCCGCTCTTGAATGTCGCCAGGGAACTTACGCGAGAATTCCCGACGAAAAATCTTCTCTGTTTCGCTGCACCGAAAAGATCTGGTCACGGTTGAATAGTAAATATTTCGTCTATTATAGTCAAGGAGAGAATATGCAGGGTGTTTTTAGAAAGAGAGAAAAATCGCTTGTCGGAAAGATGCTTCTTGTTTAAGATTACGGTGAGGTGTAATCCAAGTCACCCGCATCCGGCCAACCGTCAGATCATGCAGAAGGGGGTTTCGCGTAATAAGTCGGTAAAGCCGTAAAGGAGGTATTCGCTTGATCGTCAAGGCCATCAGCAGTACCGTCATCGGCATCGAGTCCCATCCCGTCACCGTCGAGGTCGATCTCTCCGCCGGTCTCCCGCTGTTTTCGACGGTCGGCCTGCCCGACGTTGCCGTGCGGGAGAGCAAGGACCGGATCAAGGCCGCCGTCAAGAACTCCGGTTACCCCTTCCCCGGCCATCACGTCACCGTGAACCTCGCCCCCGCCGACATTAAAAAGGAGGGCACCGCCTTCGATCTCCCCATCGCCGTGGCGATCCTGACCGCCCAGGGTCTTGTGCCCGCCCCCCCGCTCGCTGATTATCTCATCCTCGGTGAGCTTTCGCTGGACGGGGCTGTAAAGGGGATCCACGGCGCCCTCTCTGCGGCCTTCGAGGCGAAGGCCCTCGGCATCCGGGGGGTGATCGTCCCGCGGGAAAATGCCGCCGAGGCGGCGCTGGTAGAAGAGATCGATGTGATCCCGGTGGGCCGGCTCTCCGATGTGGTGGAATTTCTCGGCGGACGGACGGAGATCGCGCCGGTCCATGTCGATCTCGCAGAACTTTTCCGCCAGAGCCGCGACTATCCCTTCGATTTCAGCGATATCCGCGGCCAGGAGCAGGCCAAACGCGCCCTGGAGGTCGCCGTCGCCGGGGGGCACAACATCATCATGATCGGTCCTCCCGGTTCCGGAAAGACCATGCTCGCCCAGCGGCTCGTGACGATCATCCCCGACCTCTCTCTCCCGGAGGCGATTGAAACAACGAAGATCTTCTCCGTCGCGGGCCTCCTGGACCGGAAGGAGGCGCTCCTGGGGACCCGGCCCTTCCGCGCCCCGCACCATACGATCTCCGACGCCGGTCTGGTCGGCGGCGGCCATACCCCGAGGCCGGGGGAGATCAGCCTCGCCCATCACGGAGTCCTTTTTCTCGACGAACTTCCGGAGTTCCGGAAGAACGCCCTCGAGGCGCTGCGCCAGCCGCTGGAAGACGGCAGGGTCACGATCACCCGTTCCTCCCTGACGGCCACCTATCCCGCCCGCTTCATGCTCGTTGCGGCCATGAATCCCTGTCCCTGCGGTTATTTCGGCGACCGGAGCCGGCCCTGCCGCTGCTCACCCCAACAGATCCGCCAGTACCAGGGGAGGATCTCCGGCCCCCTCCTCGACCGGATCGACATCCATGTCGAGGTCCCCTCGGTCCGCTACCGAGATCTGACGGCGAGGGAGACAGGCGAGACGTCCGCCGCCATCAAGGCCCGGATCGAACAGGCCCGCGATATCCAGAAAAATCGCTTCGCCGGCGACGAAACGCTGTTCAACGCCCGCATGACCGACCGCCAGGTCCGCGCCGCCTGCCCTCTCGACGAGGAGTCGCGACAACTCATCGAAATGGCGATCGATCGACTGGGGCTCTCCGCCCGTGCCCACAGCCGGATCCTGAAGGTCGCCCGGACCATCGCAGACCTGGAAGGGGATCCGGCGCTCCGTTCTTCCCATGTCGCGGAGGCCATCCAGTACAGAAGCCTTGATCGCCGGCTCGTTTAGTGATAAAGAAATCTGCATTACTCACCATCTCAAGGGTGTTTGCGTTTAAGGAGACGACTTATGGAAATCAAGGTTATTCAAGCTTCCGCTGAAAAAAGGAAGGCGAAACCCGGCGACGAATCGCAGTTGGGCTTCGGAAAGATCTTCACCGATCATTTCTTCACCATGACCTACCACACGGGCCGGGGCTGGCACGACCCCCTGATCGAACCTTACCGGCCGCTTCAACTCGATCCGTCGGCAATTTGCCTGCACTACGCCCAGGAGATCTTCGAGGGAATGAAGGCCTACCGGGGAAAGGGCGGCGCCATTTTTCTGTTCCGGCCGATGGAAAATATCCGGCGGATGAACGTCTCGGCGGAGAGGCTCTGCATGCCGAAGATCGACGAGGGGCTCTTTCTGGAAGCGCTGACGAAACTGATCCTCATCGATAAGGACTGGATCCCCCACGGCAGCGGGACCTCCCTCTATATCCGGCCGACCATGATCGCCACCGAACCGGTCATCGGCGTGCACCCGGCGCACGAGTACCTCTTCTTTATCATCACGGGACCGGTCGGGGCCTACTACCCCGAGGGGTTCGCCCCGACCAAGATCTATGTCACGGAGGAATACTGCCGATCCGTCCCCGGCGGAACCGGTTACTGCAAGGCGGGCGGCAACTATGCGTCCAGTCTCTATGCAACCGAAATTGCGAAAGATATGGGTTACACGCAGGTCCTGTGGCTCGACGCGATCGAACGGAAATACGTGGAAGAGGTGGGGACGAGCAACATGTTCTTCATGATCGGGGACGAGTTGATCACCTCCCCCCTGACCGGAACGATCCTCCCCGGCGTCACCCGCGACTCGGTCATCCGTCTCGCCGGGAGCTGGGGGGTGAAGATCTCGGAAAGACGCCTCTCCATGGATGAGGTCATGGCCGCGATCGCCGGCGGCACCCTCAGGGAGGCCTTCGCCTCGGGAACGGCCGCCATCGTCTCGCCGGTCGGCCAGATCTACTACCGCGGTGTGGAACACCCCATCGGCGGCGGGAAGACCGGACCTTTGACGGAGAGGCTCTACAACGAGATCCTCCAGATCCAGTACGGGATGAAGGACGACCCGTTCGGATGGAGCATGAAGATCGCAGATTGACCGGAGAGTCAATCCGATATTTCTCTTGATCCGGGAACTTGGGAGGGGAATCCACAGAGATGTGGAAAGAGTTGTGGACAAAGCTGTGGATAACTTTTGTAACTCTTCAAATGTCACGATTATCTACCGATTTGCATAAGGTGTAGGCAGTAAATATGCCATGTTATTTCAACCATTTACAAAATCATAACGCCATCCCGGCCATTTACGGCCCCTTATTGCGGGGTTATAAACCGTCAAAAATAAATGTGCCGTTTTCGCACTTCCAAACGGCCTGTTTTTCGGTCCGGAGGGGCCGCATCCCCGTCGTACGGACGGCGGGGATCGCCCTCCTCCTCTGGACCGCGATCTCTGTTTCCCCGGCCCCGGCAGTATGCGCCGAAGGCCTCTCCCTGGAGCAATTAACCGCAAAGACACAGGAAGTCTACGAAAAGACGACGGATCTGAGGTCCCGGTTCATCCAGGAGGTGACGATCAAGTCGATGAAGAAGACCGAGCGGGAGGAGGGAACGGTCTGGATCAAGAACCCGAAAATGATGCTGTGGGATTATACAAAACCGAAGGAGAAGAAGCTGGTCATCAACGCCCGGACGGCTTGGCTTTACGTCGCCGAGGATCGGATGGTCTACGTCCAGAACGCAGATGACGTCTACCGGTCGCGGATGGCCGTCAAGTTCCTCTCCGGCATCGGCAAGCTCTCCGAAGATTTTCAACTCCGTTTCGCGAAGGACAACCCG
>JAPLJY010000251.1 GCA_026388345.1 Deltaproteobacteria bacterium | reverse complement strand
AAAGCTTGGTAAACCCCATCCGGAGCAAGACCAAATAGGAGAACGGGGCGGCCCGCCCCGATGTTCTCGGGTTGTGTCGCTAAAGGCGGCCGGCAACGGCCGTCTTAGAGGAATGATCATCGCCGTCTTCCGGGTGACCGGGAGGTGGAACAAGATTCGGCTTACGATCCGCTCGGACACCTTCTCATCAAACCTTCCCTGAAAGGCAACGACCTCCTTTCGGGGGAGGTTTTTACCGTCCGCAGATCGTTCCCCTGAAAATCTTGATCCCTCCGCGCGCTGGACATTTTTCGACCCTGCGCCTCCTCGCTTCGCTGCAAAGACGAAACTCGCGCTTCACGCTCAAACAGTCGTCTTTGCGGGCGCTGCGCTGCGGGGGCAGGGTGCCCCGAAAAATCTCCAATGCGCGCTTTAAGGGATCCGATTTCCAAGTTACGCAGGTCTCGCATCAAAAAAAGGCCGGAAGTTTTCTTCCGGCCCGGCAACCCTTACCTTGAAAACGTAATCAGTTGTTACTTGTCGTCCTCTTCGTCGTCATCATAGAGTTTTGCCGCTTCCTGAGCCTCCGCCGGGACCTCCGCTTCGATCGATCGGGTGATGCCTCTGGCCAGGAGCGCCAGGATGAGAAAGAGCAGGATGACGGACAGGATCAGGATCACAATGATGGTCGTCGTCCAGGATTTCGCCTCTTTCTCGATCTTCTGGGACGTTTTGACGGCCAGTTCATTGTACTTTTCCACGTCCAGTCCCATGCCGACCCATCCGAAACCGGCCGGCTGCGGGTACCCGCGGGAGTAGAACTTCACGGGTGCATAGGCCACGAACTTCGTATGACCTCCGAATTTGTATATCTTCACACCCGCATTTCCCGCCGCCGCATCCCGGGCGACTTCGGGAAGATTGGGATCCATGTAGCCGAGGAGGCTCAGGTTCAGAACCGCCTCGCCCCGCTTGGCCATATCCGCCGATGTCTTGTCGGTCAGGGCGGGAACCGGAGTTCCGTCGGGGCCCAAACCCGCGATGTGGTAGTCATAGGGGTGTGAGATGACAAAGCCCCTGTCGTCCACCATGTAGGCGTAATTTCCCGTGGAGGCGTCTGCCTCGAAGATACGGCCCGCCTGGGTGGGAACGATGTGGTCCGTGAATGCCGCCAGATGGGGGTAATCCAGGGACAAGGTCAGGACCCCGGAAAAGCCCTGCTGGTCGAAGACGGGTGTGGCGAAACGGACGATTCCGGAAAACCGCTTTCCCTTCTCAAAATCGGGCCGGTTGACGTACCAGCCGGTCACGTGCGAGACATAGACCTCGCCGCGGTTCAACGCCTTGGCGGCGGCGAAGTACCCCTCCGTCTTGTACGTTGTGTTGGCGGGTTTGCTCACATTGACCAGCTTTGCCTTCGGCGCCGCTTCGCCGTGGACAATCCGGATCAGCTCGTTTCCATTTCGATCCGTCAGCGCCATCTCGGTGTACAGGTAGGAAAGGATCTGGCGGACCTTGCCGTTCTCCCTGACCCAGAGGGGTTTCCGGTTTTCATGAATGAACTGTCTGAAGGCGGAATCGGTCGTCGGAATGATGGTTGCAATCAGCAGATCCTTCTTCCTCTCGTTGAGGAAACCGGCAATCTCTTCTGCGGTGTTGATGGCGCGTATTTTAATCTCTTCCTGGGCCTTCTGGTCGAGTACGGCGACCGCCCCTTCCTTTACTGTAACCCCCAATTTGAAGATTCCGTTGGCAATCAGGATGGCCATCAGCGACAAGGGGATTACGATAAGCAGGAAGAAAACCCTCGCTACGGTGAACAACTGCTTA
>JAPLJY010000086.1 GCA_026388345.1 Deltaproteobacteria bacterium | reverse complement strand
CTGGACGAAGGGGACCTGGACCTCGACCGAGTGTTCCCGGACGTGCGGCCCCGGATCGGAGGCGCAGTCGGGAGAGGCGGCAAGGAGAGCCGCCGTGAGATCCCCGTCCACCATTGCGGTTCCGAGCGGCGTCCGGAAGCCGCCGCCCGGGTAAAGGGCGATCTTCCGGAGGCCGGAGGCCGTGTGGTTCGTCCCGAGGAGGACGACAACGTCATAGGCCCCGCCGCGGACCTGGTTCCAGCCGTCGGCGCAGATCTGGCCGGAGTAGATGTACCCCGCGTGGGGGACGACGATGGCGACCGGTTTTTTCACCTGCGGCGGCAGCGCGTCCTCGATGAATTTCTCGACAGCGAGCTTCAGGACGGTCGCCGATTCGGGATAGAACTGCCCGGCCACGACGGGGGGACGCATCTCGCCCCCCCCGTCCTTTCCGGCCATACCGGTCGCGGCCACCCCCAGGCTGAGGGCAACGATGGGAATACCGAATTGCAGAATGGTCATGATCTCTCTCCTTTCCACTCAACTCCAGACGCCCGCGATCCTTCCGCCGCAGAAGCCGCAGCGGCCGTTTGTTACATGCATTTCCACGGTGAAGAATCCGGTGCGCCGAATGACCGCCTTCCCGCAGGAAGGGCAGTGGGTATGGTTCCCCGGATGGTCCGGGACGTTTCCAACATAGGCGTAATGCAACCCCCGCCCCAGCGCCGTCTCCCGTGCCCGCTCCAGCGTCGCCACCGGCGTGGGCGGCAGGTTCCGGAGCTGGTTATCCGGGTGGAAGCGCGTGAAGTGGATGGGGACGTCGGGTCCGACTTCTCCCAGGATCCAGTCGATCAGGCCTCGGATCATCTTCTCGGAGTCGTTCAGCGTCGGGACGACGAGGTTGACGATCTCGAGATGCACGCGGCTCTTCGCGATCTGTTTGATGCTCCGGAGGACGGGCCTCAGCTCCGCGCCGCAGACGTCGCGGTAGAACGTCTCGTCGTACCCCTTCAGGTCGATCTTGATCGCGTCCAGGACGTCGCAGAGCTCGGCGAGCGGCGCCTTATTCATGATCCCGCAGCTGATCAGGACGGGGCGGAGCCCCTGCTTCTTCGCCTCGCGGGCGATGTCGATCATATACTCCGCAAAGACCGTCGGCTCGTTGTACGTGAAGGCGATCACCGGCGCCTGCCGGTCCCGGGCGGAACGGACGATCCGGTCGGGAGAAACCGGGGGGCTATCATAATCTTCCGGGGAGGCCTGGGAGATCTCCCAGTTCTGGCAGAACTTGCAGCGCAGCGGGCAGCCGGAGGTCGCGAGCGAATAGGCCGCCGCGCCGGGAAGAAAGTGGTAGAAGGGCTTCTTCTCGATCGGGTCGATGTGGACGGTGATCGGGCGGCCGTAGACGAGGCTCTTCAGTTCGCCGCCGGCGTTCATCCGGGCGCGGCAGCGGCCGCGCTCGCCGGGCCGCAGAATGCAGCCCTGGGCGCACAGGAGGCACTTGACAATCCCGGCCTCATGGCGGATGCGTTTCCCCTTCAGGAGTTCCGGGGAGACATGGCACGACCGGCAATCGGCGCCGGCGAGGGGAACGGAGGTCCAGAAGCGCGCCCGCGGGGCGAGACGGACCAGGTCGGACTTCGGATCGAGGGCGAAGAGGCAACCGGCGTCGCCGCCCGCAAACAGGCGCTCCCAGAGCGGGGAGGAGAGGCACAGCCCCGCCCCGCCGAGGATCGGGGCGATCCCGGCCAGCGTCCTGAGAAAAGCGCGTCGGGAGATCATGGCTGGACTCTTTCGTAATAAACCGTGAAAAACTGGGTCGACCGCGATGGCGGCGCTGCGGCGGATCGCAGAAATATTCCCCTCAGATCTCCCGGCCGGCGCGGTCGCCCTCGTGGATCGCCTCCAGGAGCCGTCTCGGGCTCTTGGCGTCCCCGACAACGCGCCAGGGGATGCCGAGTTCTTTGAGGATCCCCGCCAGGCCGTTTGCCGGTTTTGCCCCCATCGCCGTGACCACCATGGCGGCGGGGAGCTGTTTCTCCTCTTCTTGATGACGGTAGAAGACGGCGTCCGGTTCGATGCGGGTCACCGTCGCCCCCAGGATGATCCGCCCCTCCGCCTCTTTGATTCGTTTGTGGAGCCAGTAGCCGTGGGCGGTGTGTTTTCCAATGGGGGAAGAAGGCAGCATCTCGATAAGCGTGACCCCGATCCCCCGGGCGATGAGGAAATCCGCCGTCTCCATGCCGACGTACCCGGCGCCGAGGACCACGATGGGACCCGCGGGTTCGGCCTTCGCCATGAGAAGATCGCGGGCATCGCAGACATGGGGGGCGTCGAGGCCGGGGATCGCCGGCCTCGCGGGATCGGCGCCGGCGGCGAGAATCACGGCGTCGGGTTTCCCTTCCCTGAGCCTTTCTTCCGTCATTTCCCGTCCGTAATGGATTTTGACGCCCTGCCTGTCCAGTTGGCGGACGGACCAGACCACCCAGTCCAGGTAGGCCTCCTTGTGGGGCGGCCGGCTTGCCGAGCGGACCTGACCGCCCGGGACGGACTCCTTTTCGAAGATTTCGACCCCGTACCCCCGGCCGGCGGCGGCTAGTGCGGCGGAAAGGCCCGCAGGCCCTGCCCCGATCACCCATAGCCGTTTCGATTCCGCAACCGGAACCGGCGCTCCCAGGTATTCCCTGCCGCAGGCGGGGTTGAAGGTGCAGGTGGCCGACTTCATCTCGAAGCTCAGGCGTTCGATACAGCCCTGGTTGCAGGCGACGCACCGGCGGATCTCCGCGAAATTCCCGGCCGCGGCCTTGGCGATGAACTCGGGATCGGTCAGGTACTGGCGGCCGAAACTGATGAGATCGGCATCCCCCGCGGCGAGCGCCTCCTCGGCAAGCTCCGGATCGTTGATCCGCCCGACGCCGATCACCGGCACGCCGGCAACCTCTTTGATCGCCCGCGCCCGGAAGAGGTTGAATCCCGGCGCCGTGTCCATCGATGCGATGCTCAGGTTGCCCGGCGTGGAAAAGACGCCGACCGAGCAGTGGATCGCGTCGGCGCCGGAGGCGGCAAGGCGCGGGGCGAGGCGTTTCATGAACGCCAGGTCGTATCCGCCGCGGATCAGTTCGTCCGCCGAGACCCGGATAATGACGGCAAAAGCGGGACCGACCGCCTTCCGGACGGCCGAAAGGATTTCCAGCACGAAGCGCGACCGGTTCTCCTCTGAGCCGCCGTATTCGTCCGTTCTCTGGTTGGAGAAGGGGGAGAGGAACTGGTTGAGGAGATAGCCGTGGGCGCCGTGGATCTCGACGGCGTCGAACCCCGCCTTTTTCGCCCGCGCGGCCGTCCGGGCGAAGGCGTCGATCACGGCGGCGATCCGTTCCCGGCCCATCGCCTCGCAGGGCTGGCCGAGGACGGCGCTGGGGATGGCGGAAGGCGCCTCCGGGATTCCGCCCGCGGCCGCCTCGAAGGTCTCCCGGCCCGCGTGGTGGAGTTGAAGGGCGATCTTTCCGCCTTCCCGGTGGATCGCCTCGGTGAGTCCGGTGAGGCCGGGAAGAAACGCATCGCTCCAGGCGCCGATCTCGTTGGGAAATCCCTTTCCGCGCGGATCGACGGCGCAGACCTCCGTGATGATGAGTCCCGTGCCGCCTTTTGCCCGCCTTGCGAGATAGGCGATCAGACGGTCGCCCACCGTACCGTCGGCGTTTCCGTAACCGGTTCCCATCGCGGGCATGACGGCCCGGTTCTTCAGGGTCATGCCGTTGATCGTGACGGGGGAAAAGAGGTGTTCCAGTTTCATGGCGCCTCCTTGAACGGTGTTTTCTCGTGTTTCCCGGGGAAACCGGTTTGCACGGGCCGCGGAAGATCGCTTCCGCATCCGTTTCTCATCCGTACCGGCGGCCGGGAACGACGATTGTACGTTAAAAATGTGCCATCCTTGCCCTTTTGTGGGAATGGCAATGAAACTCGAAGGGGGAAAATCCGTTACGGGAACCGGGGAATGGATAACATTGCGGCAGGCCGCCCGTCAAGAGGAATCCGCCGCCGGGGTGAGCGATGGGAGCGCGGAATCCCGGAGGTCGGCCAGGCGGGGCGCCGCATAAAAGAAAAGCCTTCCGACGCCATTTGCAGGCGTCGGAAGGCTTTCTAAAGTTTTTCTGCGGATAAAAATCCTACAGGAGCTTTACATTCTCCGCAGCCGGGCCTTTCTTGCCCTGCGCGATGTCGAAACTCACACGCTGGCCCTCGGCCAACGTCTTGAAACCGCCGGCCTGGATGGCGCTGAAATGAACGAAAACATCGCCACCCTCGGACTTCTCGATGAAACCGAAGCCCTTCTGCTCGTTGAACCACTTCACTGTACCTTCTGACATATTGTGCATCCTCCTTTCATAAATTCTTTTCAAGTCGGATGAACACGATGGCAAAAACAACTTGACCGTCAAGACTCTTTTGAGAACATGACGGCCGGCCTTGCACTTCAAAATGTCTGTATCCAACTCTGCACCCTGCGGCTTCGCCTGAAGCCAAGATGCGGCGCCCTTCTACGGGTATTGAGGCCCAATGTCAAGGTTTATTTTTTTGCAACAGCAGGAACAGCCATACCGTCCCGTTATTTTAGTCAGGTTCATGACCGGCGGCCGAAAACGGCAACAGCCTTCCCTCGCTGCTGAACCGGAACGCCAGAGGGTTTTCGTCGATTTCGATGTCTCCGCGGAGTCTCAGTTCGGTCAGCAGGGCCGGCGAGGCCCAGAAGGTCTCCAAGAAGAGCGTATTGGTGATGCAGGCCATCCGGACCTTCCGGAGATCGCAAACGCGCGACAGGGCCATCTCCAGCGCAATCCTGTCGTTTTCGAGCGAGATTGGCAGCCGGGCGGCGGCCCAGAGGCCCGTGGTGAGCGCATTGGTATAGGTTGCCTTGATATCCAGCATGTCGATGACCCGGCGCGTGGTCAGATCGGCCAGACCGATCCCCATGGCGTTGCCGTGGGATTCCGGTGTCAGATCCAGAAGGACGAGCGTCCGGTAGTTCGGTTGCCTGGCCCCCCCGTCCCGGCGCCACATGCCGATCACATTGGGGTCCATCCCCCCGCCGCTGATGTTCTTGCCCATCTCTCCGACCACGAGAATATCCAGGTCGTCGACGGGAATTCGGGGAAACAGCCCAAAGGCTGTCTTGAGCATTTCCGTATCGGACTCGATGAAGGTTTCCGGCAGCACAAGTCGGACGGTATGGGTTTTTTCGGCCGCATTCTCCAAAACGGCGATACCGAAAAGGACGGAAACCCGATCCAGGATGACGCGGGCCGCAGGGACAATCGACTCCGCCAGGCCGAATTTGTGCATGTTCGAGGCGCCCTGGTGTTTTCCGCAACCGACGGTAAGCATCTTGCAGATGCCGGACTCGACCTGGCCCCGGAAGGCCGTATGCGGTTTGACCCGGTTGATCAGGGCCAGGTGATCCGCCTCCATGGCGTCCCGCGCGACAAAGACCTCGGCCCCGGAGGGCAGATGACCGAGGGAGACGACATCCATGGAGGATCGGATCGGCGCGCCGACTGCGGCCTCGGTGATGCCCATGTGTTCGAGCACCTGCTGCTGGCCGTCGCTGGTGGCCCCGCCGTGTGAGCCCATGGCGGGGATGATGAAGGGTCTCAGCCCCATCATCTTGAGAGAGGAGACCATGGCCGCAACCATGCCGACGATGCCCTGAATTCCCCGGGAGCCCACGGCGACGGCGATGGTCTGCCCCGGCGTGAATCGTCCGGACAGATCGCATCGCCCGATTTCACGACGCACCGCACCGGAAGGGTCTGGTTCAAAGGACTCGACCAATATCTGTTTTACTTTGTAAAGCATCGGGAACATGGTTCAATCCTATCCTCTGCTCGTGCCTGCGCCGCGGCCGGGTACCCTCCATAAAAGCGACGCCCTCACCTTGAAGAGATGGCGAGGGCGTCGCTGTATGCCCTGAACCTTCACCGGTCCCGGCCTGCAATAGGACCGGTCCACATATTATGATTCAATACCGGCCAGTCGCTTGGCTGCCTTGATCTTGGACTTCGTGTTCGACTCCCGGAAGATCGTGAGCCGGTGCGCGGCCGGCGAACCGCCGCCATGAATATCCGAAATGGTATCGGCGCTTTCCATGGCCATCTTTTCGATAAAGCGGAACATCTTGACACGGTCCTCCACCGGGATCTGGGTGGCTCCCTTGAGGTATTTCTTCAGCAGCGGACCGATCTCGGGGTTTTCAAAGTCCCTGTCGGACGGGAGGTCCGCCACGAAACCGCCCGCGATGTCGATCATCAGCCGTGTCGCCTCGGCCATCTCCTTGCCTTCGTGGATTTTGGAGGCGTTGGCGAGGACCGGATCGATATAGTAGTTTCCAGAAGGCATCTTCTTGCCTTCGTAGGAAGCGGCAATGCTGCATCCGTAGAGAGTTTCGGCGCGGTGGATCATGTCGATGACCTTCTCCTTGTGATGGCTGACTTTCTCCGTGCCGTTGTACTGCATCATGGCCATGGCCGCCCCGATCATGCAATCGATCTTTCCGGCCTTGCATCCGCCGTGGCTCTGGCGGTGGAAGGCGGAGAAATAGACGACCAGATCGGCCGCATATTCCCATTCCCCGCAGAGGAAAACGCGCTCCCAGGGGACGAAGACGTTGTCGTAGATGACCGTCGGGGCGTATTTGGAATAGCGCTGGTTGCCGCAGTCGCAACCGTCCAGTTCCCGGGTGTCCATGCTGGAGCGGCCGACGACGTGGATCACGCCCTTCGTATCGCTCGGGATGGCGAAAGCCACGGCGAACTCCTCCTCGCCCTTGCGCATGGCGCGCGTGGGCAGGACGATCAGTTCGTGGGACGAAAGCGATCCCGTCTGATGGCACTTGGCGCCGCGTACGACGATGCCGTCGTCGCGCTTCTCGACGATGTGCAGGTACACGTCCTTATCGGGCTGCTCCATCGGTCCGAAATTGCGATCCCCCTTGGCGTCGGTCACGCTGGCGTTGGCCGTGAAATCGTTTTTCTGCATGTGCTTCAGGAATTCCATGAAGCGTTTGTTATACGGGGTCCCGTATTTCTTGTCGCAGTCGAAGGTCGTCAACGCCAGGGCACACATGCTGTCCTGGCCCGTGCACCTCTGGAAACAGGTTCCGACCCGCTGGCCCATCGTACGGTTGATCTTGACCCGGGCGACCAGGTCTTCAATGGAATTGGGCGGGTTGTTGAAGCGGTTGATCGGTTCGTTGATCAGCTTGCTCTGGGTTACGATCAGATCGCGCAATTCCGGGTCCTCTGCCATGGCATACGTGGCGCCGGTGGCTTCGATCCCGGCCCTCAGGCGCGGGTTGTCGACCACGTTTTCCACCCTCTCCCCGAACATGTAAGCCACCGGGTGCAATTTCCGGAGAGACTCGATATATTGATCCCTCGTCATCAGTCCCATATTTTTTCTCCCTTAATTTGATGTGTTTAAACTTTCTGGTTCTCCACCACCCGGGCGCCGCGTTCGAAGGCATCCAGGTTCAGCTTGTCCTTGCCGCGGGGCACGAAATCGACGATCGCCTTCTCGATGGCCTGCCGGGTCACGATCCCCGTTGCCTGCCAGAGCGCGCCGAGCATGATCATGTTGGCCACGACCGGCGCCTTGAGTTCGTTCCGGGAGATGGATGTCGCCGGCACCCGGATGACCCGTTCGATGTCGGCAGGGGGCTCGGCGATCATGTCGCTGTCGATGATCAGAAGTCCCTTGGGTTTGAGCGTCTTCGCAAAACGGTTGATGGCATCCTGTGCCTGGGCCACCAGGATGTCCGGGGCCGTCACGCGGGGAAACCGGACCGGAACGTCCGATATGATCATCCAGGTCGCGGCGTACCCGCCCCTGAGTTCCGAAGAATAGCCCTGGGTCTGCGCGGCATACTTGTTGTCGTAGGTCACGACGGCGGTCCCCAGGATGACCCCGGCCAGGATCGATCCCTGCCCTCCCACGCCCGCGATGGTGATGTCTGTCTGTGCCATTATTTGTTACCTCCCGTCCGTGCCTGCAGCGCGGCAGCGCTTGCGGAGAGCAGTTCGGGCCGGTCGCTGTCCACGAACTCCCCTTCGACGATCTTGCCCGCAAGCTCCGCGGCATTCATCTTGGCCGCCTTCTCGATGCGGATACCGGTTTGCTTGTAGTTCTTCAGCATGTTCACGGCGCTGCCCTGTTTGGAAACCCGGCCGTACTGAACCGGACACTGCGTGATCACCTCGATCATGGCAAAGCCCTTCTTCTGGATCCCCTTCTTGATCGATTTGGTCATCTGCCGCGGATGGTAGGTCGTCCAGCGAGCCACATAGGAGGCCCCCGCCGCCTTGACCAGTGCGGAGATGTCGAATTCGTATTCGTTGTTGCCGTAGGGGCTGGTGATGGTGGTCATCCCATGGGGGGTGGTCGGGGCCGTCTGCCCGCCCGTCATGCCGTAGATGCCGTTGTTGACCAGGATCACGGTCAGGTTGATGTTGCGCCGGGCGGCGTGGATCAGATGGTTGCCGCCGATGGCGGAGAGATCGCCGTCGCCGCTGACGACGATGACGTGCTTGTCCGGAAGCCCCAGCTTCACGCCCGAGGCAAAGGCGATCGGCCGGCCGTGGGTCGTATGGAGCATGTCCGCATTGATCAGCGGGCTGGGAATCCAGGCCGAGCAGCCGATGCCCGACACGAAGACGCAGTCGTCGATGTTGATGCCCAGTTCATCGATCGCCCGCAGGAGGGCCTGGGTGATGATTCCGGCGCCGCAGCCGGGGCAGAAGGTCGTTTTCTTGACCTCCGGCCGCATGTATTTTCGAAGGGGGTGGATTTTTTCGCTCATTTCAATATCTCCCTGATCTTGGCCAGTATATACTGCGGGTCGTGGATCTGGCCCAGAACCTGCGGTCCGAGGAAACCGACCTTGCAGGCATGGGCGGACTCAGCCTTGATATACGGATACATCTGGCCTACGTTGTTCTCCAGGACGAGGACGAAATCGGCCGACTCCGCCGCCGCCCTCACCTCCTTGTCGGGGAACGGCCATGCCGTCTTCAGACGGAGCGTCCCCACCTTGAGGCTGGCGGCGCGGGCCATCTCCGCCGCCTGCCGGGACGACCGGGAAACGCAACCGTAGGAAACCAGGACCAGCTTGGCACCTTCGTAATCGGCCTCCACCTCCACGATCCGGTCCCGCTTGCGGAGGATCTTCTCGATGGGGTTCATGATGTAGCGGTGCATCACATCCGGATCGCTCAGGTTACGATCGCCGTGCTCATCGTGACAGGAACTGGTCACGTGCGTCTTCAGGCCCCGTCCGAAAATGGGCATGGGGGCCACCTCGGGATCAAGGAAGTCGCAGCGGGTCAGGCGCTCACCGCCCTGGGTGATCTTGCGGTTGACCAACTTGATTTCACTTTCCTCGGGAATGACGACGCGTTCCCGCATGTGGCCGACAAAACCCTCGGCCATCACGAAAACCGGAACCCGGTACTCCTCGGCCAGGTTGAAGGCCTTCACCGTCATGTCGAACATCTCCTGGGGGCTTTCCGGGCAGATGGCAATGATCTGGTAATCGCCGTGCGAACCGCGGGCGACCTGCACCATGTCACCGGCCATGCCGACCGCCGGAACACCTGTCGAGGGTCCCAGCCGCTGGACATCGACGATGACCAGCGGCGTTTCGGTGCCCACGGCGAGCCCGATGTTCTCCTGCATCAGGCTGATCCCCGGTCCCGAGGTCACGGTCATGGACTTGAGCCCCGTCCAGGAGGCGCCGATGGCGGCGCAGACCGCAGCAATCTCGTCCTCCGTCTGCAGCAGGGTTCCGCCCACCTTGGGCAATTGCTTGCACAGTGAGTTGAACACCTCGCTGGCCGGTGTAATCGGGTAGCCGGCGGCAAACCCGCATCCGGCGGCGATGACCCCTTCCACACAGGCCTGATTGCCTATCATGAAATGTGTACCTGTATTGATTCGTTTTGCATCACCCATTGTCTTATTCCTCTCCTCCGTCCACGGCGCCACCCTCAACCGCAATGGCGAAATCAGGGCAATAAATCATACAGTTACCGCAAGCCGTGCATTTCTCCTCATCAGGAGGCAGCGGCGGCAGGTAACCCGCCTCGTTCATCTCCTCGGATGCAACGAACAGAGACTTGGGGCAGACGAAGGCACAAATCCCGCAATCTTCCATCCCTTTGCATGCTTGAGGAAACAGGGTCACTTTCTGCATAGGAACTCCTCGTTTCAAAAGATATTAATGGTTAATGAACAGATCCCGGAACTGGAAATTCCGGCCTTCGCCCCTCCAGAACTGCCAAAACGTCCTTCGCCACCAGGCTCATCCGCATCATCCCCTCGTCGGTATGGGCGGCCATGTGCGGCGTTCCCACAAAATTGTCCACGGTAAAGAGCGGATTCTGCGCTGGCGTGGGCTCCTCTTCGAACACATCCGCACCGGCGGCGGCAATCCTCCCGGTCTTGAGCGCCTCCAGAACGTCGGCTTCGTTCCAGATGGGACCGCGGGCCATGTTGACCAGGATCGCCGATGATTTCATATGCCCGATGAGTCCGGCGTTGATGCAGCCGCGCGTGTCCGGCAGCAGGGGCAGATTGACGGAAATGAAATCGGCCTTCCGGCAGACTTCTTCCATCTCGGCCCGGACCGCCTTGAACTCGGCCTCCGCTTCGGGATAGCTGATCACATCGTAATACACAACCGGCATGGAAAAACCGTAATGGCAGATGCGGGCGGTCTGCTGGCCGATGCGGCCGAATCCGAGGACGCCCAGAGCCTTGCCCCGGAGCTCCGTCCCGATCAGTTCGTACCGGGCCTTCCAGTTACCCTGACGGACGGCGATGTCGCCCTGTTTCATCTTCTTGGCCAGCATCAGGGCAATGGCGACGAAATGCTCCGCCACGCTCTCGGTGTTGGCTATGGGCGTGTAAACCACCTGGATGCCGCGTTCCCTGGCCGCATCCAGATCGATGCCATCGAGGCCTACGCCATGCCGCCCGATGACCTTGAGCTTCCCGGCGGCGCCAATCACCGCCCGGGATACGGCGCCGTTGGCCCGGATTACAATGGCATCCACGTCGCCGACCAGGGAAATCAGGTGCGGTTCATCAAAGGACTTGGCGTAAACCAGCTCACACTTCTCCGCCAAAAACCTCGTTCCTTCCGCGTGCATGGTCTCAAAGAGAAGCACCTTGAATTTCGAACCCATCGATCCGTATCCTCCTATTGGTCTAAAGTCTTCAACACCGCTGTTTATATGAATCAATCTCGTTGTCACGTAAATTGTTTTTCAAATTGTTAACAATCTGGCTCTTAGCAGGTCAACCACTGCCTGTCAAGCAAAAAAAAGAAACGGAACTGGCCATACGTTGGATGCGGAATCCATCGTTCAAGCGGGCGCAGGTCTCTCTTTTCTGAAGAATCGCCTGTGGTGAATGGGTCGCACTACGTTCCGTCCCGTACCCCGGAAGTATTTTCCACGCACCGGTTGTTTCCTGCACGAAAAAGCTTGACATCGTTCAAAACCGGCGATAGATTGTTAACAATCCGGATAGCAACCATGTACACAAAACCGATATTACACCCCCCGCCCGGCCCAACGGAACGGGCAACCGGCGGTCATTCAATATGTATTGACTTTCCTTTTTAAGTTCATTTAAAGTATGGATAGAAATTCGAATTCCGGTCCCGGGCTTCGGCGCCGGGGCATCAGACCGTGCATGGAGAATGTATTGCGGCTTGTGCCGCTTCACCGTGCAGGAATTCACCGATTGTAACCCATAGGATACGTGTATGCCAACCTCTAAGCAAACAACGCAACCGGCAGTCAGCAAAACGGATTTCCAGAAGTTTGTCTCCCGGCTCGAGAATATGATCCTGACCGGCGCTTTCAAGTTGCGGGAACGGCTGGTCGAAGCGACGCTGGCGGAGATGTTCGGGGTAAGCCGCTACTGGGTGCGGGACGCCTTCAAGATCCTGGAGACCAAGGAACTGGTGACCATCACCCCTTTCAAAGGGGTGGTCGTGAGTGAGCTCAGCGAGCAGAAAGTGGAAGAAATTTTCGTCATCCGCGTAGCGCTGGAACAGCTCGCCACTCGGCTCTTTCTGGAAAACGCAACGGCGGAGGACATCAAGACGCTCAGAATGCTGGTCGAGAAGATCAAAGAGGCCAGTTGCGAAAAAAACATCGTGGCCATGATTGAAGCGGACACCAATTTCCACGACCATCTGTTTCAGTTATCCGGGAACCTCACCCTCCACCGGATGATCAACGATCTTAGGAACCGCTCTCAAATCATCCGCTATGCCGCCTGGTCCTCACCGGATGTTCTCAATCGGATCTTCGAGGAACACGAGTGGATCGTGGACGCCATCGAATCCCGCGATGTGACCCAGTTGAACAACCTGGTGGAAAGGCATATCGGTCACGCAAAAGAGGTCTACCTGTTCCGGCTGAAGGCGGAAACCGCCCTCCTGACGTGAACCGGCTGATTCGGGTGGTATTTAGAAAAGGAGGGGATCATGAAGGAGGCCATTCGCAATTTCGGTCGGGAGACGGGGGCCGAGGTGGTAGGGTTTGCCGCCATCGAGGATTACCGCTCTCCGCGCACGCCGGATCCCCGGACGCTGCTTCCCGGGGTCCGGTCGCTTGTGGTCCTGGGTTATCGCGAGCTCGAAGGGGGGCTCGAATCGGCAAACGAACGGATACGGATGATGTCGCGTCTGGCAATGATGAGTCATGGGACCCGGAACAATTACCTGATCGCGAAGTTCATCGAGGACCGTTTCCGGGCGAAGGCGGCGCCAATCGCCCCCTCCTTTCCGCTGAACATGGCCGCTCCCTTCATGGGCGTCGTCGCCGATCTTTCGCTCCGGCACGCGGCCGTCGCGGCGGGCTTGGGCGTCTTCGGCCGCCACAACCTCGTCATCCATCCCCGTTACGGAACGCGACTCATCTTCACCGCCTGCCTCACCGATCTATCGATCGAGTCCGATCCCCCAGTCCGTGACGAGCTGTGCAACCACTGCAACATCTGCGTCGAGACTTGCCCGGCGAAGGCCCTGGATGAGGAGGGGAAGACGGACTCGATAAAATGCCTCCGGGTCTCCCAGCCGAACGGCATCGGGGGGGCAATGGCCTATGCGAAGAAGTTCATCGGGGCAACGCCGGAGGACCAGAAGGCTCGGCTCGTGAACCCACGGTTCCTCGAGCTCTACCAGGCCTCCTTCATCGGCTTCGAGTACCACTGCTTCAAGTGCGAGATTGTCTGCCCGGCCTGCCGGTAATGGCTGTCGCTCGGTATTCCCGGAAAAGGGTGGAACGCGGAAAGAACAAAGGACCGGATGCAGAGGGTCCCGTCCGGCAAATCGCCTTGACACGGTTCGATGGGTCCTGTACATTATCGTCGGTTGTCTCCCGGCAGGTCAGCGGTTTTTATACGATAACCGCCGGAATTGTGAACACCTAATGTGGATCGCGCGCGGCGCCGATTGCGGCGTGTGCATCTCGAAGCTTGCACAGGAATAGAAATCATGACGGAGATCGCATTACAGATGACGGAAATGGGCCGGCAGGCCAGACGCGCCTCCGCCGTCCTCGCCCGGACCTCCACCGATGTCAAGAACCGGGCGCTCGCCGCGATGGCGGACGCCATCGTCCGGAGCGGGGATTGCCTGATCCGGGAAAACGAAAAGGATCTCGTCCACGCACGGGATCTCGGCCTCTCCCCGGCAATGATCGACCGCCTGACGCTTACGGAGGCGACCCTCGCGGGGATCGCCCAGGGGCTTGCCGAGGTGGCCGCCCTGCCCGATCCCGTCGGCAAGATCACCTCCATGTGGCGGCGGCCGAACGGCCTCCTCGTCGGCCGGATGCGCATCCCCCTCGGGGTTGTCGGCATCATCTACGAATCCCGCCCGAACGTAACGGCGGACTGATTAAAAAAAGAGGTGAGTTTAAATGCTTCGCTTTTG
>JAPLJY010000018.1 GCA_026388345.1 Deltaproteobacteria bacterium | reverse complement strand
GGTCAAGACGGACTGTGCCGTCGTCACGAGCGGCGATTACGAGCGGTATTTCGATTTTCAGGGGAGGCGCTACCACCACATCATCGACACCCGGACCGGATACCCGGCGACGGGGACGAGGAGCGTGACGGTCCTCGCGCGGGATCCCGCCGTGGCGGATGCCTACGCGACCTCCTTTTTCATCCTCGGACCGGTGAAGGCCGCGGAGATCGCGGGCCGGAACCCGGGGGTGGCCTTCATCCTGATCGATGACCAGGGCAAGATTTGGCGAGGCGGGCCGGTTAATGAATTCGTCGAAGAGGGGTCGTCATGAAGAGGTTTTCCGCTCATGGCCTCGGCCTCATTTCATCCATTCCTCCCGGTTATGATATCAGGAAAGATGTTGGATATTAAAATGTTGCATGTCATTTTCAAAAATGGCCGATTACCGCTTGACATCCAAATAAAATGTGCTATTAGTCACGCCGTTCTTGGCAATGCAGGCGGGATGCATACCTGCCGGGTGGAAGGGGGAGGTGATCCGGTCATTCTTTCAGCCCGGAAATTTCTCCGTCCGTTCTCCGGTTTGTAGACCAATGGGGGTAAACGGTATGCGTGAACAGGGTGTCGTGACCCGGGTCATCCCGCCGGATGTCGTCGAGGTTTCCCTGCAGGCATCGGAGGCCTGCGGACGATGCGGGGCCTGTCATCCCGCTACGGAAGGACGGGTCGGCATCGAGGCCGTGGGTGTTTCCGGGGTGAAGGCCGGGGACGTGGTCGAAATCGAGATATCGACCGGGGGGGTGGTTGCGACGAGTTTCGTGGTTTATCTCCTGCCGGTCGTTTTCCTGATTGCGGGTTACATTTTCGGCTCTGTGCTGGCCGGTTTCTTTTCCATCCGGGTTTCAGGCGAAATGGGCGGCATCGTCGGTGCGATCCTTTT
Organism: Deltaproteobacteria bacterium; assembly: GCA_026388345.1. The sequence continues at coordinate 8,100 of JAPLJY010000018.1, read as the reverse complement.
TTGTGCCGTCAGTTTCGGGGTCATCCGCTGGTATGACCGGGATGTCCGCAGGCGGGGTACGCTGCGAGCGCGGGTGACCCGAATCCTCTCATCTGTTTGCGATCCGGTCAATGTCCGCGCGGGTCGATTGTGATGAACGTATGATGAAAACATTTCCCCGTGGTATCCACGTCGGTCACAAGAAGGAAGCAACCGAGTCCCTCCCGATCCAGAAGGCGGCCCTGCCCAAGCGCGTGGTTCTCCCGTTGCAGCAGAATCTGGGCGTCCCCGCCGAGGCGATCGTCAAGGTTGGCGATGTCGTGGCCGAAGGACAGAAGATCGCCGATTCCGCCAAGTTTATCTCCGCCCCCATCCATGCCCCCATTGCGGGAAAGGTGACCCGGATCGAAATGTTTCCCACCGCCGCCGGGGTCCCTGTTCAGTCGATCGTCATTGAGGCGGCCGATGATGTTCCGGCCGCATCTCCTGCAGGAAGCCGACGCTCCTGGAAGGATCTGGACCGGGACGCCATCCGCAAGGCGGTCCGCGAAGCGGGGATCGTCGGACTCGGAGGAGCGACCTTTCCCTCCCACGTCAAGCTGAGCCCCCCATCGGAGAAGAAGATCGATGCGGTGATCATCAACGGCTGCGAATGCGAGCCCTATCTGACCGTGGACCATCGCCTGATGTTAGAGAGACCGGGGGATATTCTTTCCGGGGCCGGGGCCATTGCCCGGGCGGTCGGTGCGGAACGGATCATCCTCGGGATCGAGAACAACAAGCCGGATGCGGTCCGGACGCTCTCGGCAGAGGCGAAAAAATCAGGCATCCCCGGGGTCGAGGTGGTCTCCCTGAAGACGAAGTATCCCCAGGGCGGCGAAAAGATGCTCATCAAGGCCATCCTGGGCCGTGAGGTGCCCTCCGGCGGCCTGCCGATGGATGTCGGCGGCGTCGTCCACAACGTGGGGACGGCCGTGGCGATCGCCGAGGCCCTGGAGTCGGGGAAACCCCTCATCGAGCGGGTGGTGACCGTCACGGGGAGCGGCATCCGGGAGCCGAAGAATCTCCTCGTCCGGATCGGGACCTCCTTTGCCGAGGTGATCGAACAGTGCGGCGGCCTGACCGAGGATGCGGCGAAGGTCATCATGGGCGGTCCGATGACCGGTACGGCCGTTTCCTCGCTGGAGGTGCCGGTGGTCAAGGCGACCTCCTCGATCCTCGTCCTGGGGAGAAAAGATGCTGCAACTTTCGCTGAAGGCTCCTGCATCCGCTGCGGACGTTGCATCAAAGCCTGTCCCGTGGGCCTGATGCCCAATTATCTGGCGGATTTCACAAAGATCAAGAACTGGGAGCGGGTGGAGGAGTACCATGTGGCGGACTGCATTGAGTGCGGCTGCTGCACCTATGGCTGTCCCGCCCGGATCTTCCTGGTCCAGTACTTCAAGGTGGCCAAGAGGGAATTGCAGCTCAGGAAGGCCGTATGCTGATGAACTTCGAAACCTCCGTTTCACCCCATATCCGGGCTCGCGACGATGCGCAGAGCATCATGTGGTGGGTTGTCTTTTCGCTTCTCTTCCCGATCATGGCGGCGACCTGGTTCTTCGGTTTCAAGGCCCTGCTCCTCGTCGTCTTCACGATGGTTGCGGCGGTTCTTGCGGAAGCCGCTTTCCAGCGAATCGTCGGGAAACCGATCACGATCCGGGACGGAAGCGCGGCGGTGACGGGGATCCTGCTCGCGCTGGTTCTGCCTCCGACGCTGCCGCTCTGGATGGCGGGGATCGGCGCCGTCGCGGCTGTCGTTCTCGTCAAAGGGCTTTTCGGGGGACTGGGATTCAACATCTTCAACCCGGCGCTTGCGGCCCGCGCCATTCTGTTGGCCTCCTGGCCGGTCGCAATGACCACGTGGACCTCTCCCGTCGATTCGCTGACCACGGCCTCGCCCCTCTTTCTGGCGAAGATGCATCAGGCGGTGCCCGATTATTTCAGCCTGTTCATGGGAAGCCGGGCCGGTTCCCTGGGGGAGACATCGGTCCTGGCGATCCTGATCGGGGCGGGGATCCTTTACTGGAAAAAGATTATCGACTGGCCGGCGCCAACGGCCTTCATCGGTACCGTGGCGCTGCTCACGGCGATTCTCGGGCAGGATCCCCTCTTCCATGTGCTGAGCGGCGGTCTTCTGCTGGGCGCCTTCTTCATGGCGACGGACTACGTGACCGCGCCGGTGACGACCAAGGGGAGATTCATCTTCGGCCTCGGGTGTGGTGTCATGACCGTCCTGATCCGCCTGTACGGCGGATTCCCGGAAGGGGTCAACTATGCGATCCTGATCATGAACATGCTGACGCCGATGATCGATACCTACGTGCGGCCCAGGCTCTTCGGCGGGGTGAAGAAACATGGGTAAGATCATTAAATTGGGGGTGACGCTCGGGGTGTTCTGCGTGATTTCCGCAGGGATGCTGGCCTATGTCTTCATGATGACCGGTCCCCGGATCGAGGCGAATGCCAAGGCCACCTTCGAGGGTTCGCTGCGCGAGGTCCTTCCGGGGGCGGAGAGCTTCAAGAATGTCGCCGTTCCCGGGGCAAAAAGTGAGATCTACGAGGGGTTTGCCGGGGGCCAGGCGGTGGGGCTTGCGGTGAAGGTTGCCCCCCGGGGCTACAGCAGTGAGATCGTAATGCTCGTGGGCGTCGATCCGGAACTCCGCATCAAGGGGATGAAGATCCTGAGTCAGCTTGAAACGCCGGGTCTGGGGACCAATGTCGAGAAGCCGAAATTTCAGAAACAGTTCATCGGCAAGGGCGTGAAGGACGCGTTCGAACCCAAGAAGGACATCGATGCGATCACCGGGGCGACGATCTCCAGCCGGGGGGTCTGCGAAGGGGTGAAAACGGTCCTGAAGGATTCTGCCGAGTACAGGAAGGTGAAGCCATGAATCTCTGGAAGGATTTCAATCAGGGGATCATCAAGGAAAACCCCGTCCTGCGCCTGATGATCGGTCTCTGCCCGACGCTGGCGGTTTCCAACAACGCGACGAACGCGCTCGGGATGAGCATCGCCGTGGCATTCGTCCTCATCGGCTCGAACTTCGTCATCGCCCTGATTCGCAAGATTACGCCGGATGAGATCCGCATCCCGATTTTCCTCATCATCATCTCGACCTTCGTGACGATCTGCGACTACGTGATGCAGGCCTACTCCCCGATCCTCTACCAGGCGCTGGGGGTCTTCGTGCCGCTGATCGTTGTGAACTGCATCATCCTCGGGCGCGCCGAGGCCTTCGCCTACAAAAATCCGGTTCTCAACTCCGTGCTGGACGGGGTGGGGATGAGCCTGGGATTTACGCTGGCCCTGGGGAGCATCGGTGTAATCCGCGAGGTCCTCGGCGCCGGATCGCTTTTCGGGTTTCCATTGTTCGACGAGCGGATCGCGGCGACGATCATGATCCTGCCGCCGGGCGCCTTCATCACCATCGGCTGCCTCATGGCCTTTCTGAACAAGATGGAGAAAAAGGTCCTGTAAGACGGGGCTAATAAGGGTAGCGCATATGAAACTATTCGGAATCTTTTTTGCGGCGTTTCTGATCAACAATATCCTGTTGATCCGTTTCATCGCCCTGTGCGCCTTCTTCGGGGTTTCGACGAAGATCGGAACCTCCGTCGGGATGAGCTTTGCCGTCATCTTCGTGATGACGATCTCCTCGGCGGTCTCCTGGCTGATCTACTATTTCATCCTGGTTCCTTTTAATCTTGAATTTCTGCGGACGGCGGTTTTCATCCTGACGATCGCCTCCCTCGTCCAGCTCGAGGAACTCTATCTCAAGAAGATGATCCCCACCCTCTACCGGGCGATGGGGATCTATCTTCCCCTGATCACGACGAACTGCGCCATTCTCGCGGTGGCGTTCCTGGCGATCGACTACAAGTACAATTTCCTGGAATCGATGATCTATTCGCTTGGGGTTTCGGCGGGCTACGCGCTCGCCATCATCCTGTTCGCCTACGTCCGGGAGCGGATGGCCGCGGCGCCGATCCCGCGGTGGTTCCAGGGGTTTCCGATCGCCTTCATCACGGCGGCCTTGATGTCGCTGGCGTTTCTCGGATTTTCGGTGATGTTCGGTCTGTAAAAAACGGATGGAACCCGGCAACCGGGGCGTTGCGGGTTTTTAGGTGTGACGGGTTATGCTGATACTGAATTCGATACTGGTTCTGGGCGTCATGGGTCTCATCTTCGCCGGGCTTCTCGGCTTTGCGGCGGATTACTTCCTCGTGGAGGAGGATCCGCGGGTCGGCCAACTGATGGCGGTTCTCCCCGGTGGGAACTGCGGCGCCTGCGGTTTCGCCGGTTGCCGTGACTTCTCGGAAAAACTGATTTTGGGCGAGGCGGGCGTCGGCGGCTGCACCGCCGGCGGCGCGAAGGTCGGGGAGGCGGTCGCCGCGATCATGGGGGTTCAGGCCGCCGCCTTTGACCGGAAGATCGCGACCGTCCACTGCGGCGCGAAGCTGGACCAGCGCAAACCCAAGGCCCATTACACCGGGATCGAAACCTGTTTTGCGGTGAACATGGTCGACGGCGGGGGACTGGCGTGCGCCTACGGTTGCCTCGGACATGAAGACTGCCAGGCGGCCTGCCCGTTCGACGCCATCCGGATGGAGGAGGGTCTGCCGGTGATCGATCCGGAGAAGTGCACCGCCTGCGGGAACTGCGTAACCGCCTGCCCGAGAAAAATCATTTCGATCCGCCCCCAGGATTATCCGGTCGTTGTGGCCTGCTCGTCGCGGGATGCGGGCGCCGTGGTCCGGAAGATCTGCCCGGTCGGCTGCATCGGCTGCAAGATCTGCGTCAAGCAGGTCCCGGAGGTCTTTGCCGTTTCCGACAATCTTGCCGTTGTCGATTACACGAAGACCGGCTTTTCCTGCGAAGCCGCGATCGAGAAATGCCCGACGAAGTGCATTGTCCGCCTCTGATTTATCCTGTCTTTTCGTTATCGATCCAGTTGACTTTCCAAGAGATTAAAGACTTTTGCCTGAAGTCTGAGATTTGCGGCTAATGGGCTTGTGTAGCAGATTACTTTCCGTTATCCACGAGAGCGATCAATAAAAAGATGAATTGTGTCGATAATTGTCTCCACCTACCAATGCTCAGTCCATGGTAGCCATGCGAGATGGAGATTACCGAAAAAAAGAAACAAAAAAGGCAGAGCCGATTGACCCTGCCTTCTCTGTAACAGCTGATGTTTATCGTTACTTCTTAACCCTTCTGCTTAGTCCTGCCAGACCAGCCAAACCAAGTCCGAGAAGCAGCATGGTGGTGGGTTCGGGGACGGCGGCCGGGACCTCATAGGTGATGCTCCCCACACCGAACTGGCGACTGCCATCGGTGCCATAGGTCTCTTCCACGGCCAAGCCAACAATATGCTCATCAGCGTAGTTTACCTGATTAAGCATCCAAACGATCCATTGGTTCCAGTCGCTTCCGTCGGGCAGTACAGCTCCATAGTTAAAATAATTGGCCACGATCTCTCCACTGGCAATTTTCAGAAAAACCCAGACTTCGTCGCGAGCAGGGTCTGCTGCTGTGTTCGTAGTATTTGTAATCGAGGAAATAACCAGGCCTGCTGAATTCGTCTTGGTAGTTGTAGTGGTAGTTTCCAGGTACCCTCCGTTCACTCCGAGCAAGGTGAATGAGAGTTTGGCTGCCTCCTGTGCCTTATCGAAGTTGAAAACCAGAGACTCATGATACGTGATCGGCCCGGTCGAGCTGTCGGCAATCAAGTCAGAGGTCTTCAAGGCACCTGCTCCAGTGTAGTTCGCAGAAGATAGTTCCGGTAAATTTTTCTTTGTAATCACCTTCGTAGTTACGGTGCCGTTGGCGGCCGTCGTCGTCGTCGTCGTCGTGCTGTTCAGGGCCCCCAGAGTCCCCAGGTTACCCCAGTAGACATTCCCGTCCACTCCTTTGGCCCACGGGTCATAATTGGTGTTCACGCCCGTCTTCGCATTGACCGCCAACCCGGAAAAATTCAGAACTGAGCCCTGGTTTCCCGGACTGCTGGGCATTTGAGTAAAATCGATCGTATTCGCCCATCCTGTCGCGGCCAAAGCCAGAAGTGCTGCTGCATAAATCACAATTGTTATTGTCACTTTTTTTAAAGATTTTCTACTCATACATCCTCCTCATAAATATTAATTGTCTCCTGTTCAATGTGAGATTCACAACGAATCGGCAGAATATAAAGCACTTATAATGCCATGTAACGTAACTATCCAATCACAAATGGTTTCATTCAATAAAACCGCATTCATACGGTTTCATATTTGTAAAATAATCCGACACCTTCGACTGTTCCAATTTCACTTTAGATTTTATAATTTATTTATTTTACAAGAGAATAATCGATAACGAGAGAGATGTAAACAAATCCATTAAGAGAGGAATAATTTACAAAATCAGGTCGATACTATTTTCTAATAGCACAATATTATTATGATAGTTTTTGTATAGCAAACTGGTAGCAATAAACCCTTAATCTATCAATTCGAGATGAAAACCACCTCAACGTTTCCGAGCCATCAGGTTTATTGGCTGTACCTAAGAGTCAACGCTGTCAGTATTTGTCGATATCCTTGATCGCGCTAATAAAGTTTTCGTACTCTAACGGTTTCTGAATAAATCTTTTCACGCCCAATCGTTTACACTCATCAATTTCACTCGGACTGGCTGAGGACAATAGAACCACAACAGGGATGTTGTTGGATTGCGCATTAGACTTGATGATGCGTAAAAATTCCAGTCCACTAGTTTTCGGCATATGTAAATCGAGAAATATAACCTCTGGCGGTTCGATTCTGAAAGAACCGTCTTCTGTGAAAAGATAATCTAAGGCTTCGGCACCATTTACTGAAATATGAAAATCAATCTCCATGCCGTTTTCTTTGAAATCAAAAAAAGCTATTTCGACATCAGATCCAGTGTCCTCCAGCATAAGATATTTTGCCCGGTTTCCAATCATGGAGCAGCCTCACAATTCAATAAATTAAGTATCTCGGTCATGCCCCTGCTGCTCCAGCATTGCTCTTCGGAAAGCTTACGCTCGATAGATTATAGTTAATGCTTTACGCTTGTAACATTGAATAGTTGACAGAAAATATCAAGTGCAGATTTCAGGAAGGAGGGCGTAATCTGGAGGAACCGAAAATATGCTGACCAGGCTTTGCGTCTTTCATCCGGTATTCAATGGTCTCGATCGATGTACGATGATCACCCTTTGTATTTGCAGTCTCGTATGTCTTGTCTTTGATGCTCCCTATAGCCTTCAGTACGCATCAACCGGATGGATCAGATTTTTGATGCAACAGAGGCGGGGGGAATATCTCCCCGGTTTCGGGGCAAACCGCCCCGCGATCCATCCCCCCCGAGACAAGCCAAATCGGAATATCAATCAATATCCATTTGTTAATTCATTGGTACCGAAATTGCTTTGTTCAGGACGATCACTGATTCCAATCCTGGGCATAAGGAGGTACCATCATGGGGGATCATTCCGGCAACATCTACGGACTCCGGCCGGTCTCTATCATCCGCACCCTGCCACAGATCAAGGACCATCGCCTTTTTCAATTGAAGCTCGAAGACGGTACGACCTGGGAAAGCTTCGGTCATCAGCCGGGGCAGTTTGTCGAGGTGTCCATTTTCGGGAAGGGTGAGGCGCCCATCAGCATCTCCTCGCCGCCGACGAGACCGGACACGCTCGAATTGTGCGTGCGCCGCGCAGGCGCCGTGACCAACGCCCTTTTCGAGATGGGAAAAGGTTCGACCTTCCACATCCGGGGTCCTTACGGCCGCGGATTTCCGCTGGAGCAGCTCAAGGGGCGCAAGCTTCTGCTGATCGCCGGAGGTCTGGGACTTGCCCCGTTGCGTTCCCTTCTTTTGTATGCACTCGATAAAAGAGATGACTTTGACGAAATCATCCTGATGTACGGGACGAACAATCCCGACAATGTCCTGTTCAAATATGAGTTGGTCGGATTCTTCGACCGGAATGATATCCAATACTTTTACAGCGTGGACCGGGATGACGAGGGGATCTGGAAACAGTATGTCGGCGTGGTGACGGGTCTCTTCGA
>JAPLJY010000169.1 GCA_026388345.1 Deltaproteobacteria bacterium | reverse complement strand
GAGTTCACGTTCTGCCCCAGGAGTGTCACCTCCCGGATCCCGTGACCGGCCAACATCTCGACCTCACGGAGGATCTCCGGCAGGGGCCGGCTCTCCTCCCTTCCCCGAAGATGCGGCACGACGCAGTAGGCGCAGTAGTTGTTGCACCCCTGCATGATCGTCACAAAGGTGATCACCGCCCCTGCGGCCGGTTGCGCCGGAATCGAAAGCGACCCGACCCGGTCGCAGAATCCCGTTTCGACGATCCGTCCGCCTGCCCGTTCCAGTTCATCGACCATTTCGGGAAGCCGGTGGATCTGGTGCGTTCCGAAAACCAGATCGACATACGGCGCCCGCCGGAAGAACCGGTCGCCCCACTGCTGGGCGAGGCAGCCGCCCACGCCGATCAGGAGATGCGGATTCCTCTGCTTCAAGGCGCGGAACCGCCCCAACTGACTGTAGATTTTCTGGGCCGCCTTTTCGCGGATGCTGCATGTATTGATTAGGATCAGGTCCGCCCGCCCCGGATCGTCCGTAGTCCCGTATCCGGACGGCACCAGAAGGGCTGCCATCTTCTCCGCATCCTGCACATTCATCTGGCAGCCAAAAGTCTGAATATAGAGCTTTTTTTTCTCCAAACCTTTCCTTCCTGACCGAACCGTACGAGGATGAATTAAACTATGGCAGGGGGATAGTCAATACCTTTTTACAGGGATTATTGAAAATCCGGCAGGGAAGCTGACCCATCCGGGCCGCCGACCAGCATATCCGGGATTCAAGCGGGGCGGATCAGAGTAACCGACAGACGGGCCTGCGTCCGTCCATGGAACCGAAGGGGGTAGCCGGCACCGGGCGGGGCGCATCCTCCTAAGTGAACCCGCGGTCTATTTCTTCTCCACGGGCTTCTTTTTCGCCTCCGCTTCGGCAATGCGTCTCTTCGTTTCAGCGATGAAGTAGCTCACCTTGTAATCAAGGCCGACGTTCGGGTACTCTCGCACGATCTTTTCAAACCGGCGCAGGGCCGATGGGTATTCCTTGATGTTGAAGTAGAATTCCCCCACGTAGAACTCCTGCTCGCCCAGCGTCTTCTTGCACTCCCGGACCATCTTCTCGGCCATGAAGGAGAATTTGCTTCCGGGAAAGCGGGCTATGAGCCGCTCGAAATCCTTGAGCGCTTTGAAGGTCTCCGACTGATCGCAATCAATCGTTGTGATCTCGTTGAAGTGGCACATCCCGATCTGATACATCACGTAGGGAAGGTTCTCGTTCGTCGGATGGAGATTCAGAAATTCGCTGTAGGTCAGTTCGGCCTCAAGATATTGCTTTCCGCTGAAATAGGCGTCGGCAATTCCCATCTCCGCCACGATGGCGAGCGGATTCAGCGGATACTCCTCCTTTACCCGCTGGAAAAGTTCTATAGACCTCTTGTAGTCGCCGCTCTGATAATCCTGCAGACCCTGCTGGTAGAGACCCTCCGGGGTTGAGCGGGCCATTTCCACCTTCTTTGACCAAGGCAGCCAGATTTTGCAGCCGGAGAGCAGAAATACGAATGTCAGCAGCGCCAGAAATACTCTTTTATTGCACACCGTTATCACCTTTATCGCCTACAGGGCCTTGCGGATGAACGCCTCCAGGCGTTCCTTCGGTACCAGGCCGATCAGGGTGTCGAGGACCTTCCCCTCCTTGAAGAGGAGCAGTGTCGGGATGCTCATCACACCATAGGTTGCGGCTGTTTTCGGATGGTCGTCGATGTTGACCTTTGCCACCTTGATCTGATCGCGATACTGAACGGCCAGCGCCTCTACGGTGGGACCGATCGCCTTGCAGGGACCGCACCAAGGCGCCCAGAAGTCGACCAGGGCGGGCCTGTCCGCCTTGAGGATCACCTCTTCAAAATCGCCGTCACCGACATGGACCAACACCTCTTCTCCCATACGATGGTCTCCTTTCTGCAATCTTCCGGGGCTCACTATCGCACAGACGGACAAACAATGTCAATTCAAAACGGCGGTTCCCGTTCGTTTAAGGAGGGTGAGACCGTGTTTTGACAGACGCCGGACGATCTGCTATAAAGCCGACGACACCCCGTAACCCATTGAAGAGGAGAGCGCATGAAACCACTGGGCATCATCTCGGGAACCGTCCTGTTGCAGGGAAAGGGGATCTTCGCCAAGCTGCGTGAAAAAACGGTCGAAACGGAGTCCGGCCGATCAACGGTCTTTTGCTCCGCCGACATTGTTTTCATCGCCCGTCACGGGACGGACCCCCGCCGTTACATTCTGCCGCACCTCATCAACCACGAGGCCAACCTTACGGCGCTGAAGGAACTTGGAGTGCGGGAAATCCTCGGCGTCCATTCCACCGGTACCCTGAAACGCCGTCTGAAGCCGGGGATGCTCGTCGTCCCGGATGATTACATCCTACTCGGAGCGGGACCGACGGTCGTCCGGGAAAAGGCGACACACATCATACCGGTCCTGAGCGTCGAGGTCCGGCGGAAATGGCTGGAGGCGGCCAGCGACTCCGCCCTCGATTGCGTTGATGGCGGGATCTACTGGCAGACCGTCGGCCCCCGTTTCGAAACGCGGGCGGAGATTGCGATGATCTCGCGGTTTGCCGACATCGTCGGGATGACGATGGCGAGCGAAGCGGTCATCGCCCAGGAGTTGGAGATTCCCTACGCCTCTCTCTGCTCAATCGACAATTTCGCCCACGGCTTGGAGGAAAAGGCGTTGACGCTGGAGAAGATCCTCTGGCACGCCCGGCACAACGCCGAGTCGATCCTCCGGATCCTGACGCGGTATATCGAGCGGGACACCCGGGCGGCCGAGTCTTCCTGATTCAGAAGGGTGTTGAAAAACATTCCGATAGAGCAGGCTGTTCAAAAATGGTCAGATGCAAGGCGTGCAAAAACCGAAGAGCGAGGCGTATATGGAAATACGTCGAGCGATGAGGTTTGCAGCGCAACGCAGCAGATGAGCGTTTTTCAACAGCCTGTCAGAAGGCCCCGAGCTGGCACGGTTTGATTCGGATCTTGAGTGCCTCGCAGGCCGCGGAAACCTCCATTCTCGGGATCTTCCGTGCCGCGGCGATCTCCCATGCGCTCTTGCAGGGAAGCCTTCCACCGGCGAGACCTCCGCGGATGGCCGCTTCGCAATCGGGGGCGACCGCAGCCGCCGGACGGACGGCCTTTCCTTCGGGATAGCCGAAGAGGCCGAGCTGGCAGCGGCCGATTCGAAGCTCCAACAGATCGAGCGTCCGGCCGATTTCCGCAAGCGAAACGCCAAGCGTTACACCGATCCGTTCAGCCTCGGCGCAGGCGAGTTCTCCCGCCGCGGCCTTTTCCCGAACTGCTCCGGCGATCCCCGCATCCGGACTCAAACCCGGCTCATGCTTTGTGGCATAACGCCCCGCATCCTTATGTGTCATGGTCTCATCCTCAATATTTCATATAGTGAAAAGGTTCGATCGTCGAGAGCGCCTCGGCATCCAGGGTCTGAAACCCGTTCTTTTCCAGAAGGATCTCGGCCTTCTCGATCTGATCCACACTGACCACGAAGACCGCCTTCCGGTGTCCCTCCAGCACGAAGCCGTAGGCGTTGTTGATGTTGACATTCTCCGTTAGAAGAAGCTGCGTCAGCCGGTCCAGGCCGCCCGGCTGGTCGGGAATGACGACGGCCAAGACCCGGATCAGCGAGACGGTCATCCCAGCCTTCGTCAGCACCGCCTCGGCGCGCGCGGGATCGTCGACGATCAGGTTGATGACGCCGAAGGTGTCGGACGTGGAGATCGTCGTTGCCCGGATGTTGATTTTCTCCTTCGCCAAGACCTGAGTCACGGCGGCCAGTCTCCCCGGCTTATTTTCCGCAAAAATCGAAAGTTGATAGGAAATCATGTGAACCCCTCCCCAAACTAATCCTTCCGGTTGTCGATGACCCTCTTCGCCTTTCCCTCGCTCTTCGGCAGGCTGTCCGGTTCCACCAGATCGACCCTCGGCGTGATCAGGATGTCACTTTTGAGTTCCTCCACGATGCGCCGCCGCAGGACCTCCAACTGCCGTAGATCGCCACCGAAGAATTCCCTCTGAACCTCCACCTTGACCGTCATCGAGTCGTTGTAGTCCACCCGGTCGAGGATGATGACAAAGTTCATCCCGACGCCGGGAATCTCCATGAGCTTCTTCTCGATCTGGATCGGAAAGATGTTCACCCCCTTCAGGATCATCATGTCGTCGGTCCGCCCCTTGATGCGTTCAATCCGCCTATGGGTCCGGCCGCAGGGACAGGGGCCGGGGATGATCCGGGTCAGGTCCTTCGTCCGGTAGCGGAGGATCGGCATCCCTTCCCGGAGGAGCGTCGTTGTGACCAACTCCCCCTCCTCGCCGTCGGGGAGGGGTTTGAGCGTCACGGGATCGATGATCTCGACAATGTAGTTGTCCTCCCAGATGTGCATCCCGTTCTGCTCCGGGCACTCGAAGGCCATGCCGGGACCGTTCATCTCGGAAAGGCCGTAGGAGTTGAAGGCCTTGAAGCCGTAGAGCTCCTCGATCTTCCGGCGCATCATCTCCGAGTGGGGTTCGGCGCCGAGGAAGGCCATCCGGAGCTTCGTGTCCCGCCGATCGACCCCGACCTCCGCAAAAACGGACGAGAGGTGAAGGGCGTAGCTGGGGATGATATGGATGGCCGTGGTCTCAAAGTCCCGCATGAGCTGGATCTGGCGCTTGCTGTTTCCCGCCCCGGCGGGGATCACGAGCGCCCCGATCTTTTCCGCGCCGTAGTGAAAGCCCAAGCCCCCCGTGAAGAGTCCGTAGGTCATCATGTTCTGGAAAACGTCGGAGCGCCTCATCCCGGCCATGTACATGGAGCGGGCCAGGAGGTTCGTCCACGCCGAGATATCACAGGCCGTATGGAAGATCACCGTGGCCCGGCCGGTCGTACCGGAGGAGGAGTGCATCCGGATCAGTTCGTCGCGGGAACAGGCGAGAAAACCATAGGGCCAGTTCTCCCGGAGATCCTCTTTGGTGGTTAGCGGTAGTTCTTCGGCATCGGCCACCGTCCGGATCCGGTCGACATCGAGGCCGATTGCCGCAAAACGCTTACCATAGTGGACGGATTTCTTCGCCCGCTCCAGGGTTTCCCGGAGCCGCACCGCCTGCAATCGCTCCAGTTGTTCCCGGTCCATCGTCTCGATCTCTTTTTCCCAGTACATGCCACGCCTCCGCTGTTTATAGGATGAACTTTTTCTACAACGTCCGCCCTATTTTATCAAGGCAAACTTGCCGGAGGTAAAGCGGCAAATGCGGGGCTTGCGGGTTTAAGTTCCCGGTCACGCCCGTCAGAAGTTCACAACCGGTCCGAGCTTCTCCTCCGGATAGATCCGGCCGGGCTTGGGAGGCATGGAATTGTACACCCAGTCGATGTCCAGGCACCCGAGGGTGATCCCCCGGTAGCGCCCAAATCCCGTGAATGTTCCCCGGACCAATACATCTTCCATAGCCATGGTCAGACCGAACACCGCAAGCGGCATCCCCCGCTTCAGGTTCTTCAGCTCCGGCCCGAAGGCCAGCGGGGAGAAGGCAAGCTGCCGGCTGTCCGCTGCCTGACACTGGATGATGGGGATAATCGCGGGAAAGGAGTCCTCGCCGATATGGCAGAGGAACTTCAGTGTGTCGAGTTTTGTGAACAGTGCCTCGGCCCAGGGTTTTAGGATCCGATCTTTCTCGCCCACCCGGGCAGCGGATTTCGCAATCCGGGTGAGCAGTGCGGCAATGGCGATCCTGGCGAGGGGAAGCCCTTCTCTGCCGCAGGTCTCCGCGAGATCCAGGTAGTGGACCGTGTGGATTCCGAAGTAGGCATTGTAGCGAAACATGGGCTTGTTGTTGAACATCTCGAAGTCTTCGCCATTGCCCAGCTCATGGGTCCAGACGGCCTTGCCGCGCCAGAGGCGCCGATCAAGGGTCATGATCAGAAATCCGGTCCGAGGATTGCTTTTTACGTGCTCCTTGCTCTTCCCCTCCGAAAACTGGCCCCAGATCAGCCGGGTGGGCGTCTTTGCCTGCAACGCGGTGATCAGGGTGATGTGGGGCAGTCCTTCCGGGTTTACCGTGGCGATCAGTCCCACCTTTGCCTCGGCTTCGAACTGCTTCATGTCCTCTTCGGCAAATCGGCTATATACATTCATTTTTGTTCATCCGTTTGATGCGTACTTTCGTGAAAAAGGATAAGATCAAAGCCCGACAGCAAGCAACATCACTTTCTACTTATCTACATTTTTGGTCGTGTGCAAAGATTTTCGATTACTCTTTAAAAGCGAGGCATTACATAAAGCCGAGAAGACGCCCTATTGCACTTGCTATCGTCGCTGCAGCTCCGCCGGTCTGAATGCCAGCCTTGATCTCTTCCCAGTAGTTCTGAACTTTGCTGACCTCTTTGCCATTTCTTATTGCCTCAATCATCCGATCTGTCGCCTCAGTGAGAGTATCTCTCATTGATACGTCGTACTTACCGAAAGACTCTCTAAGGGCATCAAATAAACTGTCAACTTCCCCTCTGTGGAGTCCATAGTTCTTAATAATGAAGTCGCCTGGATTCTGTATTATTCCGTATTGAGTGATCGTTCCGGAAAGTGTTGAGCCCTCTGCTTTTTTCAAATTGGAGTGTAGGCTGCATTATGTTTACCACAATTGACGAAGCTTGCTTCTGCCGCGATTCTAACGCCTCTCCCAAATTTGCCGGGAGCATCTTTGCCAGGTAAGGGACGAGAGTATCAAGGGATATCCCGCCAGCGACTTCGTCCTTGACCTTGACCACCTCAAGCCGCTTCGAGATACCGGACGCCACTGTCGATCAGGGCTTTCGCAATGATGATCTTGTCCTCGGTCTTTATGAACGTCCCAATGTTCTGAAAACCGTCCCGGGGGCCAACCTCGACGATCCATATGCTATTGTCCATCAGATCACCCCTTCGTCCCGCATTTTTCTCACTTCATCCTCGCTCAGTCCCAAGCCGCCGAAGATTTCCTCGTTGTGCTGTCCGAGCGTCGGCGCCGGCGTTTTCACGGACGGTTTCGTTTCAGACATCTTGATATGGCAACCCGTCAGTTTGGTGCGACCGACCAAGGGATGATCGATTTCGACGAACATCTCCCTCGCCCCGGCAATGTGCGGATCTTCCACGACCTGCTTCACGTCATAGATCGGCGCCGCCGGAACGCCCGCCTCCAGCAGTGTATCGACAACGCTGTTCACCTGTCGCTCTTTCGTCCACGCCTCAATCAGGGGTTTCAACACCGCATGATTCTTCACCCTGTCCTTGACGGTCAGGAACCGCTCGTCATCGATGAACACATCCAATCCGATGGTTTTGCACAGAACGGCATACAGCTTATTGTTTCCCGCCCCGATGACGCAATATCCATCCTTCGCTTCGAAGGAATCGTAGGGATAAACGGCTTCGTAGCGGTTCCCGATTCTCTCTGGAACCCTCCCATCCACCAGATAGATCTGCGTGATGATTTCCATGCTGGCGACGACGGAATCGACCAGAGACACATCGATCTTCTGCCCAACGCCATGCTGATCTCTGTAGCGTATCGCCGAGAGCATGCCGATCGCCACGGATAACCCCCCAAGGACATCGCCCATGGCGGTACCTGTTCTCGTTGGAGGTTGTCCGGGCCACCCCGTCGTGCTCATCAACCCGCCCATGGCCTGTCCGATGATGTCATAGCCGGGTCGGTCTTTGTATGGCCCATAATGACCGAAGCCGGAAACGGCAGCGTATATGATCTTGGGATGAATTTTCTTGAGGTCTTCATAACCGAGCCCCAGTTTTTCCATGGTGCCGGGTCGGAAGTTTTCGACCACGATGTCGGACGTACCGACCAGTTTGAGAAAAAGCTCCTTTCCTTTGGAAGATTTTAAGTTGAGCGTGATTCCTTTCTTGTTCCTATTCAGATTCATATAATAGATGCTTTCGCCGTTGATAAAAGGACCCAGGAACCGGGAGTCGTCGCCTTTCCCGGGCTCCTCGATCTTGACAACTTGCGCGCCCATGTCGGCCAACATCATGGTGGCGAAGGGACCGGCTAAGACTCTCGTTAGATCGACAATTCTCAAACCTTCCAATGCGCCCTTGATCACGAACTCTCTCCTTGATGAAAGATATGGTCCTCTCTTTAGCCTACTTTACACACAAGATTGTTTGGAATGGAAAGTAGAATTGCACCTGTTTCCACGATTTTTCAACAATTATCCGTTTCGCCATAGAAGGTTAGGAAGGTAGAAGCATATTTTCCATTCTCAGGGGCGATTATCGGCGCAGTCACTACTGCTCCACCAATTCGACGCGCCTGTTTTTAGCACGCCCTTCCTCGGTACGGTTCGTGACGACCGGAGCGATCGGCCCAGCGCCCTGCGCCTTCAGGCGGGTCGCTGCGACGCCATGACTCTTGGTGAGCGCCTGGACCACCGCCTCGGCCCGTGCCTGCGAGAGCTTCATGTTTGCCTCGAGCTGTCCCACGGAGTCGGTGTGACCGACAACCAGCAGCTTAAGACTCGGGTCGTTCGAAAGCAACTTCGCAACCTCCTGCAGAGCGGCCTGTGACTCCGACTTCACTTCAGACTTCCCGGTATCAAAGTAGATTCCATAGACGGTGGCGTGGCCTTTGGATTTAATGTCGTTTCCGAAGGCATCCGCGTTGGCCACAATGTCCTGGGCCATCCCCGCCTTCTCGACAATGGTTAGCCATATTAGACCATTGCCCTTCTCAACCTGGGTCCAGATCTCCTTGCCATCTTTCACGATCTTCCCGTTCACGACCCGGTTTTTGTCTATAAAGAGAACGGTGCCCGAAACGCTCTTGATGGCATTCTCATAGTTGCGGACGACCGCGAGGCCGCTTGGTTCCTTTGAACGGTCCTCAACCTGGTAGGTCAACTTGGTGCGACGCCCTTCGACGCCGGCTTTTTCCTTCCTTCCGGTCTCAAAATCGAATGCATCAAAGTCCTTCGTTTCGCAGTTAGCGATGTTATACCCCGGCATCCGCGTTGGGAAGACCGGATGGTCGACGCAGCCCTTTTTATCAGGCAACACGGCGCCTGCGAGACCAGACGAGATGAAGAAAACAACTGCCGTAATCCAAACGTGTTTGAATATTTTCATAGGAATTTCCTTTCCCAAGTTGAGAGTCCTTCTCCCTAATGAACTGATATATTGATGAGAGGGATTGTATCTCCCTTACCCTCGCTCCTCATTCATCCCCGCCCACAGGATGGAGTATTCTGCGGGAGGATTTCATGAAAACCTCTGGGAGAAAGCCGGGATCATAACTTTTTTATCAAGATGACTCACTTGTTTAAAATGTTTAATGCTTTTTTATCGTTTGCCGTCTTGAGGATGAGGGTCATTTTCCCCTTCATGGGGCTTCCGTAAATATAGTTGATATCTATTCCCGCATCTGAGATTTTTTTAGCGACCTTCTGCAATTCTCCAACTTTATTCGGCATCTCTACGGTAATAATATCATCCACGCTAACCTCTGCTCCCATATGGGATAAAATTTTCTTTGCCTTTGTATGATTGTCAGTCATCAACATAAAAAACCCTTGTTCACTCATTTCATAAGCGCAGATACCCTCAATGTTGATTTTTGCTGCGGTAATAAAAGATGATACCTCCGAAAGTAATCCTATCTTACTGGGAAGAGAAAAACTGAGTTGCTTTGCTTTTATTGCCTTAACCATATCGTGTTCCTCCTTTCATGTGTTTTGCGATCCGTCATTCTCTCTTACCGTGGCTAATTTTACCATTACTTGTAACACATTTAGGGCAAGAATTCCTCGGATTTTTATAGAAATGTCTCCAATCCTCCCTGCACGTCATCGACTTCCCTGCTCATTGTTCCGCTGATATGAATGATGCCGGGATCCACCCCCGAGCCGGCGGCCGCGGCGGCGAGGTTGTTCGCCTCCGCTTCCGATACGAGGGGGCAGTTCCGGAAGCCCCAGTCGATGCCCAGGCCGTCGTATTTGTGGACACACAGGTTGTTGAAGGTGCAAAGCTCCCACCTTCCCGTGAGGGACCCCAGATGTTCCCGGATGAACTCCCCAATCCGCTTCAGGTTCCCTGCGGTCGCGGTGTAATCCGGGATGAGGGGGGTGCGTATCCAGAGTTCCCGCGGCAGGCCGCTCTCCCGCATGAAACGGGCCAGGGATTTCAGATTTTCGAGAATCCGCGCGTTCGTGGTCCCGGTAAACTGTCTGTGGTTCTCCGGA
Source organism: Deltaproteobacteria bacterium (assembly GCA_026388345.1). The sequence continues at coordinate 4,958 of JAPLJY010000169.1, read as the reverse complement.
TCCGCCTCCTTGAGATCGTACAGGACGAGGTCTGTGTGGGGAAGGAACGCCTCCAGCGTCTCCCAGGAGCACTGGCCGCAGGTATCGAGCGCGGTGTGGACGCCGTGCCGCTTGAGGGAGGCAAGGATGGCCCTTGCAAAGGCCGGCTGCATGGCGGGCTCTCCGCCCGAGAGCGTCACCCCGCCGCCGGACTTCTCGAAGTACACCCTGTCCTTCAAGAGCTCGCGCACCAGGTCTTCGACCCCCCACTCTTCGCCGTAGACCTCAAGCGCCGTGGAGGGACAGGCCTGCGAACAGGCCTCACAGGGGGTACATCCGGCCCGGTTGATGACGATGCCGTCGTCCGTTGCCGTGAGCGCGCCTGCCGTGCACACCGGCACACAGGAGAGGCAGCCGATGCATTTTGATTTCATCCAGTGGAGCTGGCGCTTCCCCGAGATGCTCTCCGGGTTGTGGCACCAGACGCAGCTCAAGGGACAGCCCTTGAAGAAGACCGTGCTTCGGATGCCCGGGCCGTCTTCCGTGGACATCCGCTGGATTCGGAGGATCGTGCCCTTCGGTTTCTCAATATATTCGGAGATACGCATTCCTCGGACCTTAACAGGCTGTTGAAAAACGCCCGGATCGATTATCGGGGGACAGATTTCAAATCTGTCCCCCGTTTCCCTTCGCCGTTCAACGTATTCCGGGCGCCTGGGGACACCTTGCGGCAAGGTGTCCCCACATGTCCCCGACGCCTCACGGCTCAGGATTGGCTCCGCTTCGCTCCGCGATTCTGCGATTTCGGGGGCCTTGCATCCGGGTATCCCGTATCCTGTACGGGACAAGCTTTTGAACAGCCTGCAAAAGAGACTTTTTCAACATGTGTTAGAGCGAGTCGTGGCTGATCCTGGCAATAACCTCATCCTGGAGCTCCCGGCCGATGCTCGTGAAGTAGGCATTATAGCCCGTGATCCGCACGAGCAGCGATTGGTACTCTTCCGGCCGCCTCTTGGCATCCTTCAGCATCTCCGCATCCAATATATTGATCTGCAGGCAGCTTCCCCCGTTTTCCGCATACCCCTTGAGGAAGGCCTTGAACTTTGCCTTGTGTTCCGGGTCTCGGAGCAGCGAGGGATTGATGGTGATGGTGTGGCTCGCGCCGTTCGGCAGGCAGTTGCGGTACCCCTCGAAGTCGCCTTTGCCGTCGCCGGCTTTGCCTCCCAGAACCTTGCCCACGGAGTTAGCGTTTGCCGTGGGGCCGTTGATGTCCGCGCCGTTGCTGGGACAGATGGCGTTGGAGAGGAACCTCCCCTTGGGTCTCCCGTCCGGACTCGCGGGCAGAATAAACCCGTCGCCCACCCAGTAGTTCCAACTGAGCATCCCCGGCCGGAACCGGCGGTTCGTGGAAATGGTGCTGTATTTCCAGGTCTCGTCGCACCAGAGATCCATGACCTTGCCGGCCATTTCATCGGCCTCGTCGTCGTCCCGGCCGTATTTCGGGGCCTTGAACCGGACCTTTGCCTGAAGGACCTCAAACCCCTGCCAGTTTGCCTTCAGCGCCGTCAGAAGGTCGCTCAGGGTGCATTCCCGCCTGTCGAAGACCAGGTACTTGATCGCAAGCAGGGAATCGACGGTGGTCGCGAAGGTGACCGCCTCGAGCGTCGTGAAATTCAACTCCGCCCCGCCCTGGGTGATGTCGAGCCCCTTTTCCGCACAGCCCTTGACCAGGCACGACAGGTACGGCGTGGGGCAGAATCGGGCGCGGATGGATTCGGATTCCTCGTAGAGTTCCGCACAGCGTCGGATGATATCCCGGGTCTGTACGGCATAGGCCCTCCAGAAGTCATCCCAGGCATGAAATTCCGCCGCATCCCCGGTGGCCGGTCCGTCCTGCCGGATCTTCTCGCGCTTGAGCGTGATCGGGTCCGTGAATTCGTTCAGATCCCTGCCGTTGTTGAGCGCCATCTCCACGGCCTTGAGCAGGTTGAGATTGTTGTCCACGGTTCCGGACCGGTCGTTTCCCACCATGGTGTTCTCCAGGCAGCCCACGGGCGCATATTCGTGGACATTGTCTTTATGGATCAGGCGCTCGACGTGCGCCTTGGCCGCTTCCTGCATCATCCCGGCCATGGACCGCTCGTCGAAATTGAGCAGAAAGGGAGCGCCCTGGCTTGTGGAAATCATCTCCACCACCCGGTCGAGCAGAACGTCCGGGCTGTTCCGATGCAGTCTGACGTTGGGCTTGGGCTCGAGGATGGGCGACATCTCGTCGATGACCTCGAGAATCGCGTACGTCAGGTCGTTCGTCATGTCCCTGCCGCCTTCTCCCCTGCCGGAGAGGGTGATGAGCTGGCCATAGCCCGCCGTGATGCCGTTGTTGCCGATGCGGATCATCGCATCGTAAGCGGTGTTGGCGTGGATCCAGAGGCATTTCAGGATCTCCTTGCCGAACTCCCTCTCCATGCCGTGGGCAAGGGAATGCTGCCAGTAGGGATAGAGGTACTGGTCGATCCGGCCGAAAGAGACGCCCGGACCGGGGTAGTTCTCATCGCTCATGACGAGCATGTGCGTGAGCCAGAGCGCCTGCACGGCCTCCCAGAATGTCTGCGCCGGCTCTTCGGGAACGCGACGCAGGTTTGCGGCCATCTGCCGGAGCTCCTCCCGGCGGGCGGGGTCCTTCTCCGCGGATGCGAGCGTTTCACAGTGGGCGGCATACTTGCCCGCAAGCTCGCCGGGCATGGAGGCGGCGACCATCATCGCCCTGAGCTGTGCGCCCCTGGGTCCCGCCTGATCCCCGGTGCCGAGAATGTCGTAATGGCCGGCAATCTCTTCCCGGATTCCCCTCCAGCCGATCCGGAGCGCCCTCTCGTAACCGGGGATCAGGTGGCCGCTTGTGGCCCCCGCGTTGCCGTAACCGTGGTCGTGGAACCACTTCATCCGGGCCCGGGCCCCTTTTTTGCCGTAGATAAGCCGGTCGCGATCCTCCGCCTCCTTCTTTGTCCAGCACTTGGAGGTCTGGATGTTGAAACGCCCGCCGGCAATGAGATCGCCGGGGAGGATCTCCTGAGGAACGTGGTTCACCATAACCTCTTTGACAAACCATGCCTTGCGCTCGGGGAGGCTCCATGCCCAGAAATCGGGATGGAGCGTAACCTCCCTTGCCGTCTGCTGCATGGAGGACCGGAAGGTCTGGAGGAAGGGATAGGTCTCGGGCACAATGTAGAAGGTCATCTCGTCAAACTGGATATCCCAGGAAGTTCCCGTGGTCCAGGAGGTAAACTCGTTGTTCCACGCGCGTTTTGCCCCCATGAAGTAGTAATCCCTGAGCCAGGCTATCCTTCCGGAGAGATTTTTCGGTTCCTTGATCCGGTGCATGTTCCGTGCGGCGGCAACCATGCTCATACCTTCCTCCATATCAACGGATACCTTTCAGTGCCGATTCCGACAGTACATTTATAGCATCAATACGGATATTCATGTCAAGCAGTGTTTTATTGAGATCGAGGGGTTACAACTTACCGATCGCCGCTGCCGGAGATCCGCGACATCATCCGGAGGCAAAATATAATTGACACCCAATCCGATATTGCCTATATATCCCGGGTCTGAATAGGGATTATTTCAGCAACGGATTTGAAAGGTTTTCAAGCATGAACATCATCGTTTCCGGATCACTGGCCTATGACCGAATTATGGATTTCCCGGGATACTTCTCGGATCACATCCTGCCGGATAAAATTCATGCATTAAACGTCTGTTTTCAGGTAAACGGCATCAAGGAAAAATTCGGCGGCACCGCGGGCAATATTGCCTATGCGCTCACCCTGTTGGGTGAAAAGCCCGTCATCTCCGCCACGATCGGCCATGATTATCAAAGGTACTTCGCATGGCTCACAAAAAACGGGATCTCTACGGAAAACATCAAAATCATCGATGACGAATTCACAGCCGGCGCCTATATCACCACCGATCTGGCCGACAACCAGATCACCGGATTCAACCCCGGGGCCATGAAACATTCATCCGCATTGGACTTCGACAAATTTCATCCCCAAGAAACCATTGTGATCGTCGCTCCCGGCAATTTTGAAGACATGGTGAATTACCCGCGCGCCTGCAAAGTCAGGGGGATTGATTATATCTTTGATCCCGGACAATCCCTGCCCATGTGGGATGCAGAAGAACTGGTCCGGGTCATAGAGGGGTGCCGGATCCTGATCGTCAATGATTACGAACTGAATCTGATCATAAGCAAGACGGGACTGAAGAAGGAAGCCTTGTTGGGGCTGTCCGGGACGATCATCACCACCCGGGGAGCGTTGGGTTCACAGGTTTCCACGCCGGACCTTGAAATCGGCATTTCCCCCATCCAGGCCAGGAAGGTTGAGGACCCGACAGGCGCAGGCGATTCTTACCGGGGAGGCCTGATCAGCGGTCTGATCCGGGGCATGGACATTGAACAATGCGCCCGGATGGGCAGCGTATGCGCCTCCTTTGCCGTCGAGTGCTACGGCACCCAGGAATACCGTTTCACCCTGGATGAATTCAACGAGAGACTCAACGGGTGAAATGGAACTCGGGGACAGATTTCAAATCTGTCCCCGAAAAAGGAATGGATTCCTGCTTCCGCAGGAATGACGATTTGCCGAGTTTCAAGAGTAATTCAAAGCTCTCTACAATTTTTTCCCACAATCACGGTAAATCACCTTCTTGAATGCTTTCGGTCACATCCAGTCTGCGGGCCAGCCGTTTGCTCTCTTCAGGCGTGATCCACGGCACGCGGAGATAATTGGAGATGGCGTCATCGTTCAAACCGATTCGACGGGCCTCCTGTATGGTTACCTGGTAGGCCTCGATTTCGGTCTCTCGATCCACGTAAGCCTTGCTTCGATCGTAAAGATTCCGTCCCTGCAGGTGTTGTTTGACATGACACAGCTCGTGAACGATGTCCAGATACAGGAACTCGTCCGAGGCGC
>JAPLJY010000021.1 GCA_026388345.1 Deltaproteobacteria bacterium | reverse complement strand
ATAGGTATAGCCGAAAGCAAAATTGGCATAGCCGATGTCCTGATCAATGGCCAACATGCTGATATAGATGAGAAGGGTAATTTTTCTATTGATGTCCTTCTCAAAGCTGGCAAGAACGATATTACAGTTACGGCAATGGATGTCCATCAGAATCAGGTGACGAAGCAATTTGACGTTAACCGTGAAGCCGGAAAAGTAGCTTTGGTGAAAAAAGAGGAACCTGTTCCTGAAACGGGGTTCATGTCTGGAAAGTATCATGCCCTGCTGATTGCCGTTCAGGATTACTCCAATCCAGAGATAGGCAAGTTAGATTATCCAGTGTCCGATGCCCGGCAACTGATGGATGTTCTGAGTTCCAGATATAATTTTGACCAAGAGAATATAACGCTTCTTTACAACCCTGACAGGAGAACAATATATAAGACCTTACAGTCTATGAGAAAGCAGTTAATGGCGGAAGACAGCCTGCTGATCTTTTATGCTGGTCATGGAATGTGGCTGGATGACATGAAACAGGGGTTCTGGCTACCGAGGGATGCCGCTGGCATGAATGATCCATCGGACTGGATACCGAACAGCAATATCCGGGATTATATCAAAGCCATCAAGGCAAAACACATTCTTCTGGTTGCCGATGCTTGTTTCAGCGGCGGTATTTTCAAGCTACGGGATACCCCAAGCAGTCCCGGCACCTCTATGGAAAAGATTTATGAACTGCCCAGCCGAAAAGCCATGACGAGTGGTTCTTTGAAAACTGTTCCTGATCAAAGTGTCTTTGTGGAGTTCCTTATCAAAAGACTCGAGGAAAATAAGGATCCGTATCTTGACGCTCAGAAACTCTTTGCAAGAATGAGAGATGCCGTTATTCACAACAGTAAGACGAAACAGACCCCTCTCTACGGCGCTATTAATGAAGCGGGTGATGAAGGGGGAGACTTTATCTTTATAAAGAGACAATAATTGTAACGCAACTCTCTCCCAAAACTGGACAAGGCAATAATGTTAGTCGGCTGAAAGATGAAGAGGCTGACTTTCAGTTGTTAATTCTCACTGAAATATTAAACCGCTGAGGAGGTAGGTGAAGGCGATAGTCAACACAGGCCCTGTTTTAGCGACTTAAAACAGCAATCAGCTTGTCGCTTTACGTTTCTTATCTTTATGATTCAGGCGTTTGCGTAAAAATACCAGCGCATCGACCGCGACCGGTAGGCTTTCCCCCTTCAACGCGCAGTACTTTCCGCTAACTTTCTTTCACCTTAGCTTTTTGCATCCAGCGCCCGGAGTTCCCGCCGGAGGATCTTCCCCACGGCGCTCTTGGGCAGGGCTTCCAGGAACGCGATTTGCCGCGGCACCTTGTACAGGGCGAGCCGTTCCCTTGCAAAGTCGATGACCTCCTCCGCTGTCAAGGTTTCCCCGGGTCGGACGACGATAAAAGCCTTGACCGTTTCGCCCCGATATTCGTCGGGGACGCCGACGGCGCAGGCCTCGAGGATCTTCGGATGGCCGAAGAGAACCTCGTCGATCTCCTTGGGGTAGATGTTGTAGCCGCCGGCGACGATCATGTCCTTCTTGCGGTCGACGATGGTGAGATGCCCGTCCTCGTCAAGGAAGCCGATGTCCCCCGTGTAGAGCCAGCCGTCGCGGAGGGCGTTTTTTGTCTCCTCGGGTTTTTTGTAATAGCCCGTCATGAGCTGAGGCCCCTTAATGCAGATCTCGCCCGCTTCGCCGGCCGGAAGCTCATTCGTTCCGGTTTCCAGATCGACGATCTTCAGATCCGTATTGGGCAGCGGCACGCCGACGGTCCCCGGCTTTGCCTTTCCCTTCCAGGGGGTGCAGGTGGCGAAGGCGGTGTTCTCGGTGAGACCGTAAACGTCGCAGATCTCCCGGCCGGTCAGCTCCTTGAGCTGTCTGATCGTGTCCGGTGCGAGCGGCGCCGCCCCGCCGAAGAATCCCTTGATAAACGAGAGATCCATCTTCTGGAACTCCTCCCGGTTCAAGAGTCCGACGAAGATCGTCGGGACGCCGGGAAGGAAGCCGGGCTGGCAGGCCTTGAGCATCTCGATGATGATCCCCGGCTCCGGCCGCGGGATCATGATGCTCGTCCAGCCCGTCCAGATGGGGATGTTCTGGCTCACCGAGTAGCCGGCGGAGTGGAAGATGGGATAGACCCCCATGAGGGTCTCCTCGCCGTCCTTGAGATCCGGGAACCAGGCGCGGAACTGCTGGATGACGCCGCAGATGTTCGCATGGGTCAGCATCGCCCC
>JAPLJY010000182.1 GCA_026388345.1 Deltaproteobacteria bacterium | reverse complement strand
CGGCCGATGGCCGAGATCAACGTCACCCCCCTTGTGGACGTGATGCTGGTTCTGCTCATCATCTTCATGGTGACGGCGCCGATGCTCCAGATGGGGATCGACGTCAATCTTCCCCGCGTCAAGGCGAAAAGCGTGGATGTCGCGGAGGAAAAGCTGGTGCTCACGATCAACGGCGCCAGGGAGATCTTTCTCAACAAGAGCCGGACGCCGCTTCCCGAGCTTGGCGTAAAGCTGGAACATATCTTCAAGGCGCGGATCGAGCGCGAGGTCTATCTGCGGGCGGACCGGAACGTCCCTTACGGGTTCGTGGTCGAGGTCATGGCCGAGATCCGAAAGGCCGGCGTGGACAAATTGGGGATGATCACCGAACCGCCTGAGGAACCCAGGTGATGTCTGAACGGGTTGAAAGGGAAAGAAACGGGGGAGGCCGCCTGAACGGCATGATCCTCGTTTCCCTGCTGTTCCATGCCGTGGTTCTCCTCCTCCTTTTCTTTACCCCTTCCTTTCCTTCGCCGAAACTGACCTTTGGACCGGTCTATACCGTGTCCCTGGTGAATTTTTCCGGAAATGTCCTGGAGCGGAAAAGCGGGACGGCCGCAGTGAAGGAACTCATGGAAGCCTCCCGCCCCGAGACGGTCCAGAAGAAGCGTCTGGAGCCGGAGCCGGTCATCCCCATCCGTAGCCTGGAGAGCCGCAGGAAGCAGGATCAGAACCTGGAGAAGGCCATGGAAGAGATCCGGAAGCGGGCCGCCGCGACTGCGGCGACCCCGAAACAGCCGGGGCCGATCTCCCCGGACGCAAAGGCCGGTCCCGCGTCTCAACCGTCGCCCGGGGATGCCGATATGAACGCGAAAATGAGGGCCTACTATGCGATGATCTGGTCCCGGATCAAGGGGAAATGGGCGCTTCCCCAGGGAATCCTGCCGGGGGAGCAGTTGGAAACCGTGATCGATGTAACCATCCTCCGCAGCGGGGCGGTGATGGAAATGAATTTTGAAAAAAGGTCGGGGAACCGCTATTTTGATGAGTCCGCCCTGAAGGCGATCCGGAAGGCGAGCCCATTTCCGCCGCTTCCGGCATGGATCAGCGACGGCAGTCTCGGTCTGGGGATCCGGTTTCACTCGTCTGAATTGAGGTCCTGAAAAGCCATCTTTGAAAGGATAGTTTTACATGCGCGATCTGAAACATCCGGTGATGTTCATCTTGGTTCTACTCCTGCTGTTCTCCTCCGGTCAGGCCTGCGGCAAGGTCTACATCGACATCGATTCCCCCTCTTTCCAGAAATTTCCCATCGCGGTCACCGATTTCAAACCCCTTCGGCCTGTCGCGGACAAAGGTGATCTGCCTGCCTGGTTTTCCGACACTCTCTCCCGGGACCTGATGATCACGGGCTACTTCCATGTCCTGGACCGGAAGGCCTTCCTGGAGGATCCAAAGCAGGCGGGAATCACGGCGGAGGGGATCCGTTTCGAAGACTGGACGGCGATCGGCGCCGAATACTTGGTCAAGGGGGGATTTCAGACGGACGGACGCGAGCTTGTGGCCGAGTTTCGCCTGTTTGACGTGGTGCGGGGTGAACTTGTCGTCGGGAAGAGATATGTCGGAAAACCGGAGGACCGCAACCGGATGGTCATGCAGTTCGTCAGCGAGGTCCTTCTGTCCCTGACCGGCGAGGCGGGCCTGTTCGACACGCGGATTGCCTTCGTCCGAAAGGGTGACACCCCGGCGGACATCTATACGATCAACTTCAACGGTTCCGACCTCCGCCGGATCACGAACGACAATGCCCTGACCCTCTCCCCGCGCTGGTCCCCCGACGGCCGATTTCTGGCCTACACCTCCTACCGGGACGGCAATCCGGATATCTATCTCCGGGATCTGGGGAACGGGTCGACGCGGAAGATCGCTTTCTATCCGGGGCTGAACCTTCCCGGGTCCTGGTCCCGGGACGGTACAAGGCTGCTGGTGACGCTGAGCCGGGATGGGAACCAGGAGATCTATGACATGAACGTGGGCAACAGCCTGCTCCAGCGCCTGACCCGCGATTTTGCGATCGATGTTTCCCCTGTCCGCTCCCCGGACGAACGGCGGATCGCCTTCGTCTCCAATCGCAACGGCTCGCCGCAGATCTACATCATGGATGCCGACGGCGGCAATGTCCGGCGGCTGACCCAGGAAGGCAATTACAACACCTCCCCCTCCTGGTCGCCGAAGGGGAAAAAGATCGCCTATGAGGGGTCCGTGAACGGTCGCTTTCAGATCTTCACCATAGACGCCGAAGGGGGCGACCCTCAGCAGTTGACTTTTGATGGGTTAAACCATGAATCCCCCTCCTGGTCGCCGGACGGGCGGTATCTGGCCTACAGCGTCCGGGGGTACGGCCGAAGCCGGATAGAGATCATGAATGTGGGCGGACAGAATGTGAGGGTACTGTACGAGGGGAACGACGGCTGCCAGAGCCCCTTCTGGTCTCTCCGTCTGCGGTGATACCTTTTGGTTGAATCCGCCAGCGAGCCATTCCCCGCAGCTTGCTGCGGGGTAAGCGAGCATAGACGAATGGTTTATTCCTCTTAAGGATCGAAGATTCTCTGCAGCTTGCTGCGGAGAGCTTCAATGAATACATCTAAATGATTGTATTCAGAACACAAATAAAAATAATTCCCATTTTTCGGTTGATTTTTAACGTCAGTAGTGGTTAGTGTCACATTATGGAATTTATTGAGCCGATCAAACATTATTGATAAAAGAAAGGAGAATTATGATGAGAAGGAATCGGGTATGGGTTGGGCTGATCGCCCTCGTTTTATGTTTCTCCGTTGCATTCCTGACCGGTTGCGCCAAGAAGGCGACGCTGAAGGAAGAGGCCGTGGTCACCCAGGAGCAGAAAGCGGTTGCCCAGGCGCCGGCCGCCGTTGCGGCGTCGGATGACGCTGCGGCCCGGGAGAGAGCCCTGCGGGAGCAGGCCTTGAGGGATGATGCCGCGGCGCGTGAAGCGGCTGAGAGAGCGGCCAAGGACGAGGCCGACCGGGCGAAGAAGGAAGCGGCGGCAAAGGCAGCCGCGATCCTGAAGGAGCTGCAGATCGCGGACATCAACTTCGATTACGACAAGTACAACCTGAAACCCGAGGCGCAGGAGATTTTGAAGAAGGGCGCGCCGGCGTATCTGAAGTACCGGGATTATAAACTCGTGGTCGAAGGGCACTGCGACGAACGGGGCACCGCCGAATACAACCTGGCGCTGGGCGAGAAGCGGGCGACGGAAGCCGCGAAGTACCTTGCCGATCTGGGCATCGAGAAGGAAAGGATCAAAACCATCTGCTACGGCAAGGAGATGCCTCTGGATAACGGCAATAACGAGGCGGCCTGGGCGAAAAACAGAAGGGCCCATTTCGTCATTTTCCCGCCGGTAAAGTAAAGTTGTTTCGGTAAGATCAGGGAGAACGGCTCTGTAAGAGGCCCACCGCCGGCTCACGGTGGCAGGTGCGACGGGAGAGATCCTGCCCGCCAAAAGCATGTTTGTATGGCATGGGGCGCTTTTTATTCGGCCGTCCCGGGGGAAAATGGTCCTGTGAGTCACGCTTCGAGGCGGGACTCACAGGACTCTTGAGTTTGTTCTCCCGGCATCGATCCGGTTTTAAGTTTTCCGGCCGGATTTGACCGGGAGTGCAACCCGCAGCCCCGCCTTTGTAGGCGGAGTTTCCTTGCCGGGAAGCCCCGCCCTGTGGGCGGGGAGCTTCAAAATGGTTGCAGGGGAGGAATCGTGCGAAGGTATCTGCCCATCCTATTTGTCATCTCGCTTCTGTCCATGACGGGGTGCGCCACGACGGACGATCTGCGCCGGGTCCACGGTAATCTCGACCGGCAGATCCAGTTGACGAACGAAAAGATCGTCTCTGTGGAGCAGGGATTCGCGCCGCTCAGGGACGAGATTGCGGGCGTCCGCAGCGAGATCGCAAAGACAACCCAGGAGGCCATCCAGCCGTTGCGAACCAGCCAGGCGGAGGGGCGCGCTGAAATGACCGATATCCGGGAGCAGCTCCAGCAGATCCGGGGAACGATCGATGGTCTCCGGAAGGACCTCTCTTCCGCGTCCGCCAGGACGGTCAAGCGCGAGGACGACGAGAAGGCACTCCGGGAGAAGTTGGATAACCTCACATTCAAGATCAACTTCATCGAAAATTTTCTCGGGATCGGCAAGAATGAGGAACCGGTAGCAGCGCCGGCAGACAAGGCCGGGAAACAGCCGCCGGCGGCGCCGGCGAAGGAGGCGGCCGGAAAGGGAAAGACGGACAAGGAATCCCTCTATGGGGCGGCCTATGAGCTCTTCAAGGAGGCGAAGTACGAGAAGTCAAGGGAGGCCTTTGAAAACTTCCTCAAGCAGTATCCCGACACCGAATTTTCCGACAACGCCCAGTTCTGGATCGGCGAGTGCTACTATTTCGAGAAGAAATACGAAAAGGCGATCGTCGAGTACGAAAAGGTGGCCAAAAACTTCCCGGAGGGGAACAAGGTTCCCTACGCCCTTCTCAAACAGGGCCTCTCCTTCCTGAAATTGGAGGATAAGGCCAGCGCCAGGCTTCTCCTGCAGCAGGTTATCAAAGATTTTCCCAATACGAGTCAGGCCCGGATCGCCCGGGCGAGGCTCCTCGAGATTAAGTGATTTGGTCGACTTCCCCCTTTATGGATCGAGAAGAATCGGGATGATCCCATCCGGTACCGGCAGCGGAAAGGATTCCGGTTCGACGGCGATCTGCCGGAGATCCGCGTGGCGGACGGTCAGAACGGGTATTTCCTTTTCCCGGATCGTCAATTGCTGCGGCAGGAAGCCCTCCCCGATGCGGGTGTGGTCCGCGAAATCAGCCGTATAAACAACCGTTCCCTCTTCCGTGAACCTCCGGAGCCGGATGAGCCGTCCATCCGCGGGATCGATCCACAGGGAGCGTGTTATTCTTCCCGATATGTACTGATCGACACGGTAAAGCCCGTCTTCCCGTTCCCCGCCAAGCGATTGCATCTCCTCTGCGCCATCCGGAGGAACGCCCATCAGCAGAGAGACCATATCGGCGGCCGGCATGGAGACGGAAAAGAAGCGCGAGATGTTCTGTGGGGTGGCGCGGCCGGTGTAGAAGGCGCCCTTCCCGGGGAGAAAGACGCGGAGTTCGCCTTCGGCGATCGAAAGGTAGAAATCCGGAGGACCCATCAGGGGGATGGATTCCACACGGAGAAAGGCCGGTCTTTGCATCATCACCGCGACCTTCAAAGGGTAGCGGTCGCCATGGCGGTTGATTGCGATTCGCGTCGTGGCCGTGACCGCCTGGGCGCCAGGGGAGGTCGCCGCAAGCGCCCGGAGGGCGGCCCCGGGAGAATCATAGAATGCGAGGGGTACAGAAGACTTGTGTCCGGCGCAGCCGGAGAGGGCGAAGCCGAGGGCCGCAATCCAGAACAACGGTTGAGCGCGATGCAGCAGGCAGCGGGTCGCGTGTATCATTGGAGATCTTTGGAAATCGTGATCCCTCCGCGCGCTGGACATTTTTCGACCCTGCGCCTCCTCGCTTCGCTGCAAAGACGAAACTCGCGCCTTGCGCTCAAACAGTCGTCTTTGCGGGCGCTCCGCTGCGGGGGCAGGGTGCCCTGAAAAATCTCCAATGCACGCTTCCGGGATCCAATTCCCAAGCTGCGCAAAGGTTTCCATTGGATTCATCGTGGGCGTCCCTGTATGCCGGAGAACGGGATCAGGGGGTCTTCGTCCGGTCAAGATCATCACGCTTTTTCTTCAGAAGGTCGTTGCCGGGATTGAACAGGATCGCCTTCTCGTAAGCGTCGGCGGCTTCCCGGGGCCGGCCGGACCGGACATAGACATCCCCGAGGTGTTCGAGGATCGCCGCGTCTTCCGGCAGGGCCTCCGACGCCTCCTTCAGATATCGGATCGCCTCCTCTAACTTGTTGTTCCGGAAGAAGACCCAGCCCAGCGAGTCGATCATGTAACCGTTTCCCGGTTTCAACTGGAGGGCCTTCCGGATCAACTTCTCCGCCTCGTCGAGAAGGATTCCCCGGTCCGCATACATATAGCCGATGAAATTGAGCGCCTCGGCATGATCCGGTTCGAGCTTCAGAACCGTTCTCATCGCCTGAATGCTCTCCTCGAACCGGTCGGTCTTTTCGAAGAGAACCCCGAGGCTGAAATGGAGATCAACGCTTCCGGGGTTGATCTCCAGGCCATCCCGGATGAGATCTTCCGCGGCGGAAAATTTCTTCTCTTCCTCGTAGATGGATGCGAGGAAGGCATAGAGACCCGGGGCATCTTTTTTCTTCCCGATAGCCTGGAGAAGGGAATCGACGGCCTCGGTCGCCCGCTGCTGTTTTTTCAGAATCATTCCGATGCGAATCTGGGCGTTGCCGAAATGTTCCGCCGAGGCGGGTATTCTCCGCAGGGTTTCCAGGGCTGCCTCATAGGCCCTGATCTCCTCATAGGTCGTGCCGAGCAGGTATATGATCTTGTAGTCGGTCGGAAATTCCTGCGAGAGAGCGGCCAGCATCTCGACGGCCCTCTCATGCCGTTCCCGCTCCAGGTAGATGAGAGCGAGGGTCATCCGCACCTCCCGGCTGTTGCCGTCTAACTTCAGGACCTCCTGGAACGTGCTTTCCGCCTCGTCATAGCGTTGTTCCTGGAGGAACAGCTCCCCCAGCTTGACCCGCGCCGGGAGCCTGGCGGGGAAGAGATTGATGAAGTTGCGGTAGACCTCGATCGCCTGGGGGATCTTCTGCTGCCGTTCGTAGAGGACCGCGAGATCGATCACGGCCGATTCAAACTGGGGACGAAGCGCCATGGTCTTGCGGAATCCAGTCTCCGCCTCGTCGTATCGTTTCATCTCGGCGAGCAGCCGGGCCAGGTAGTAATTCCCCATGAAGTGGTCGGGATCGATCTTGAGGAGTTCCCGGAACGCAGCGGCCGCTTCGTCGATTTGCTTCATTTCGGCGAGGATCGTTCCGAGGTAGAAGCGGGCTGCGGTGTTTGTTGGCGCCAATTCAATGACCCGCCGGTATTCCCCGGCGGCGCCGGGGTAGTCCTTCCGGGTCAGATAGAGACCGCCCAGGAGGAGACGGGTGTCGCTGTCGTCCGGATGTTCCTGCAGGGTCTTCCTGCAGATCGCCAAGGCCTTCTCCGCATCCCCCTTTTCCATGTAGAGCGACGCGAGTTCCTTGGCCAGGTAGGGAGAGGCGGGATCGATGCGAAGCGCCTCCTCCAACTCCCGGGTTGCCTCACTTAGGTTTTCATTGAGGGCGTGGAGGATGCCGAGGCTGTAATGATAGCCCGCGCCGGACGGTGAAGGCGCCGCGGCCGGCGGCGGGGGTACGGTGTTTTCCAGGACGGGGAAAACGGCGCAGCCGGAAAGGACCAGAATTACGAAAAAAAACCAGCATGTCTTATGGAGAAACATCCGGATCATCAAAACGTTTTCCTTTCAAAGGCGGATTCATCGTTCCGCCTGTCTTTTTACGAACGGGTCCTGCTTTCCAGCCCCACTCGAGATTCGGAGGCAGGCCGAGATGGGGATTACCCGGACGCCTTCCGTCTGCCAGATGGGCAGGGCATCACGGATCGCCCTCACCGTTTGTGCATGGGGATGGCCGATCATCAGGACCGGCTTTCCGTTGCTTCGTTCCTGCCGGAATGAGCCGGTCAGGTTTTCCAGGGCGGCGGCATAACCCGGGGCATGGTCGATGAAGAGGTCCCTTGCGGCGAACCGGACGCCCGCCCGCCCGGCCGACTCCCTTCCCCGGGAATCGGCGGTTGTTCGGCTGTCCACGAAAAAAAGATCCCTTTTCTGCAGCTCCTCCATGACAATGGCGAGCCGGGCCTCGTCCTCCATAAAGCGCGAACCCATATGGTTGTTCACCCCCGAAACAAAGGGAACCGCCGCCAGATCCTCGCGGATCTGCCTCCGGATCTCTCCCTCGTCCATGTCGGCCATCAGCGCCCCTGCGCCGGGCGATTCCCCCGGGTAGGAGCGGGGTTCCATCGGCAGATGGAGGAGGATCTCCTTCCCGGCCGCGTGGAGAAGCCTGGCCGCCTCCGCGGCATGGGGGGCGTGGGGGAGAACGGCAAAGGCGATGGGCGCCGGGATGCCGGCCAGTTCCTCAACGATCTTGAGATCGAAGCCGATGTCGTCGATGATGACGGCGATCGGCCGGCCGGGGTGCGCGGTCTGCGGCGGCGCCGGTCCCAAACCCGGACCCGGCGTCTTCCCCGTGGCTGCCTTTTTCGGCGTCTCCCTCCCGGGAGCTCTCCGGGTGGCTGAATCATCCGGCCGCCGCTCCACCCTTTCCAGGAAAAGGACGGCCGCCGCGATGAGGGCGGCGGTGATGATCACCGCCAAAAAAGGAAATCGTCTCACGTCTCTCTAAGAACCTGTTTGGGGACACCTTGCCGCAAGGTGTCCCCGTTTCCACAACACTCCGCTAAAAACCTGTTTCATTCCCCATTTTCCTGCGCCGGTCATCCTTTTGAATTCTTTTTCAGAATATCCCAGCTTTTGAGAATGTCGATAGCGTTCTTCAACTGGTTGTCCCGATCCAGATTGTCCGTTTCCTTCTTCGCTTCCTCCACCTTGGCCTCATTCTCCTTGGGCGATTTGATGTGGCCCTTGAGATCCTTCTCCCGGAGCGTGTGGTTCTCGGCGTCCGGCTTTTCTTCCGCTTTTTCCTCCGTCGGCCGGATCGGCTTCACCACAATATCGGGGGTGATCCCCTCCGCCTGGATGGATCGACCCTTGGGGGTGTAGTATCTGGCCGTCGTGAGCTTCAGGGCCGCACCATCCTCGAGGGGAATGACGGTCTGCACGGAAGCCTTGCCGAAGGTCTGGGCTCCGAGGATCACCGCCCGCCCGTTGTCCTGCAGGGCGCCGGAGACGATCTCCGCGGCGCTGGCCGTTCCCTCGTTGACCAGCACGACCATCGGACAGGTCGGCTCATCCCCGTCGTCCTTCGCTGCGGCCCTGCTCTCCATGCTTTTGGACCGGCCGCGTGTGGAGACGATGATCCCCGACTTCAGGAAGGCGTCCGACACCTCCACGGACGGGTTGAGCCGTCCCCCCGGATTGTTCCGCATGTCCAGCACGATCCCCTTCAGGGGACGGGCCTTCGCCTCGATCTCCCGGAGGGCCTTTTTCAGGTCGTCCCCCGTCCGTTCCTGGAAGGACGAAATCCGGATATAGCCGATGTGGTCGTCATAGACCTTCGACTTGATGCTCCGGATCTTGATAACGCTGCGGGTGATCTCGATATCCTTGGGCTTGGCCATCCCCTCGCGCAGGATCGTGATGGTCACCTTCGTGTCCTTGGGTCCCCGGAGCTTGCCGACCGCCTCCTGGATGGTAATGTCCTTCGTCGACTTGCCGTCGATCCGGATGATCTGATCGCCGGCCTTGACCCCGGCGGTATAGGCGGGGGTGTCCTCGATCGGGGAAACGACGGTGAGCACGTCCTTCTGGATGGTGATCTCGATCCCGATCCCGCCGAAGCTCCCGCGCGTTTCCACCTCCAGTTCCTTGTACATCTCCGCCGTCATGAAACTGCTGTGGGGATCGAGGGATTTGATCATCCCGTTGATCGCCCCCTGCAACAGTTTTTCCGTCTCCACCGGCTCCACATAGTTCTTTTCCACCATGTCCAGGACCTCGCTGAAGGTCTTGAGGCTTTTGTAGGTGCCGCGGTCAATGGCGGAGACGCGGCTGTCGCCGTAAGGGCCGAGAATGAGCAGCGTCAGAACAACGAGCAGGACGATTGTCCGCTTGCCGAAAAAGGTATTCATCAATGTATCCTCCACGGTCGAATCACGATCGATTAAAAATCGATGCTCACGATACCATTTATATAATGCAAAATTCCATCACTTTTTCAGCGCCGGCGGGAGGAGTCCGCTTTCCGCCGGGCCATGCGGTATCCCTTCCCCGACAGGTCTCCGCGGCTTTTCCCTTTGAAAATCTCCGGGAGGCGCGAAAATAGTTTGCAGGAGCGAATGTTTACGTATAAAAGGAATCTCGATCTTCGATCGGGATGGGTCAGGAAGCCATGACCCGTCAGGTTGTCCGGAGAAATTGCGCCGGATCGTCAATAAGGGGGAAACATGCCGGAGCAGAACTGGCTGCGGAGGTTATCCAAAGCGAAGGATGACCGGTGGATCGGGGGCGTCTGCGGAGGGTTGGGGAAGCACACCCCGGTCCCTTCCTGGACATGGCGGGTGATATTTTCATTACTCTTTTTTTGCTTCGGCACGGGATTGCTCATCTATGTCCTGTTGTGGGTGTTCATGCCGAAAGAACCGTAGGAGCAGACGATTATGAAGAAGTCAGATTTGATTGTACAACTGTCCGAAAGGGAACAACTCAGCGGAAAAGAGGCTTTTGACATCGTAAATCTGGTGTTCGACGGATTTACAGACGCCCTCCGGAAGGGGGGGAGGGTTGAGATCCGGGGGTTCGGAAGCTTTACGGTCCGCGATTATTCTCCCTACCTGGGAAAGAACCCGAAGACCGGCCAGCGCGTCCAGGTCGGATCGAAGAAGTTGCCCTATTTCAAGGTGGGGAAGGAATTGAAGGAGGGCGTGAACGGGCGGAAGGGATCCAAATGAGGAAGGACGGCGGTCGGCGGATCTATCTCGTAACAAACTCTTTCTTTCATGGCCCCCTTGTATAGAACACTCGTTCTATTGTGAAGCTCCCCGCCCATAGGGCGGGGCTTGCGGGTTGCGCTCCCGGTCAAGAAAAAATTTCAGTGGTGGCGGGTGCGGACGCTGAGGACCGCGGGCAGCGTTACGGCGAACATCAGGGCGCCGACGAAGACGAACGGCCAGCGGTATCCCCACGCGGAGGCCATGATCCCTCCGAACAGGGGACCGGCGGCCATCCCCAGGCTGGTCATGGATGAGGTCAGTCCATAGGCCTTGCCGTAGCTGGTCGGCGGAATCAGGCGCCCGACCAGCGCGTTCATCGTGGGAAGGATGCCCCCCGCCGCCAGGCCGTAGAGGACCCGTAGCAGGACCAGGTGGAGGATGCCCTGCGCCGCACCGTGCAGGATCATGCTCACGGCCGTCAGCAGGAGATGGAACAGGAGAATCCGCTTGTAGCCGATCCGGTCGCTGAGGTATCCGATCCCGCCGGCGGACAGGGCTGCCGTCCCGCCGCTGATCGCGAAGAGCAGGCCCGTTGTCGAGGCCACGCCGCCCCGCGCCGGATCGCACATCGTTTCGATGAAGAGCGGCAGGATTGGCGCGACGAAATGGACCGTGAAGTGGAAGAAAAAGAAGAGGGCGAGCATCGCGGGAAAGCCCCCGTAGG
>JAPLJY010000047.1 GCA_026388345.1 Deltaproteobacteria bacterium | reverse complement strand
GAACCCCGCCACCCTGCTGATTGTCACGGCCGATCACGAGACCGGCGGGATGGCCCTGATCGGTCACAGCAAGGAGAGCAAGGAGTACATCGGCATGGACCTGAAGGCCATTGAAAAGTCGAAGGTCTCCTTCGAATTGATGGCCGGGAAGTGGGGCAAGAAACCGACCCCGGAGAAGATCAAGGAGATCGTCAAACAATCCATGGACATCGATCTGACCGACGATGAGACCCGGACGGTGGCTGAAGACTCCATCAAGAAGCTGGATCCCGCCAACTACAATTACGATTACCTGCATTCGCTGGGCTTCGTGCTGCGGCCCTACCTGCGGGTGGGGTGGGGCAGCCAAACCCATACCGCCTCGCCGCTGTACCTGTTCGGGGAAGGTCCGGGTTCCCAGAAGATCCACGGGCTGATGCACAACACGGAGATCTTCACGGTCATGAAGGCCGCGCTCGGGTTGAAGTAGCGCCAATAAAGGGCCGGACAAAAAAAGGGGCTAACCGCTCACCGGCTAACCCCTTTATTTTTTGGCTGGGAGACGTGGATTCGAACCACGATTCACGGAGTCAGAGTTCAAAACAAGCATATTTTTAACCCCTTGATCTACGGTCTGATTTCCCGTAAATTATCAGAATTAGACACAAAATATATTTCTATCTATTTCCTCCTATTCTATCTATTTCCCTTCATTCCCTTGGAGTCTATCACGATATTATCACACCCCTGATTGCGGAGTATTAGTCCGATACTCCTTTTTGGAAACAATTCATGTCATAAAATTCAAGATAGGGGCGCCAGTGGAACGGAGTGACACAAGCCGCGAAGCATGAGGCGCTTTATACCGAATTCTGAACACCTATTAGAGGGCCGCAGCCCATGAGTGCAGCGCCTGCGGGACGCAATCTTAAGCGGAACGAATTGGTGAGGTCAAGGCAACCATTTTCCGCTTGGTTGCCGACCCGGAATGAGGCATAGGCCGAATGAAGGCAGCGAGCGAAGCGGATCATTCATCACAGAATGTTGCCCCTTGCTTCCGGCGTGAAAGTTCGTTGAAAGTGCCTTATTCCGCTATTTTATCGATGTTTTAGACCCGACTAAACCCTTTAAAACCGATCAAGTCCCGACCAAATTCACGACCAAATATCTTTGAGTTTCACCAACCTCGCAAAGCGCCACAAATACTATCCTTTTTCAGTTCTAAAATACTTTCTGAACTTTGCGATTATTTCTTCCGATATTCCTTCAATCTTCTCTATCCCATCAATTGATTTATTTTGCCAAAAATGTTGCGACAATCGAAATGATAAATCGGTGTCAATTTGAAGGACTTCTTTAAAAACTGTGTAATCACAAGATATCGGATCAATTTTAGAAAAAGAATCACCACCCGTGAAAATACTCTTTAAATCTCTCAATGTTGTCACCGAGAAATCTAATCCAGTGGGGCCTGCTACATTAGAAATATATTTCATATGTTTATTAAGGTCCTTCACTTCAGATATCAATTTATTAATACTGCCTTCTATCTTTTCACCATGCTGCTGGAGTTCGGTAGATGACGCATCTGTATTAAGATAGTCGTCGAAGTCAACATGAAATATATCTATGAGTCTTTGATTTACTTCAGGATGCAAATAGGTTACTGATACATCAAATTCTCTAGGTATATTATCTTTTGAAAATATTTCTTGAGCTGTATGAAAATAAATCCGAAAAATTCTGCCGGGCGGTAAATACTTAATACCTTTCGTTAAAATTGGAGGTTTGTTGCCGTCATTTCTCCATGGTAAATCAAAGGAAAAAACAAATTTTACATCTTCAGCGGGAACCTTCCCTATGTTTGAAATTACGAAATAAACCATTACTCCATGCTTTATAAGAATATCGAAATTTACTAGCGGAGCTACTGTGAATTTTCGATTACGAACATCATTGATCTCATAATCCTCCATTGGCTGGGACTTAAAGTTATATCGTTTGTAATATCGTTTAGAATTTTGCTCTTGATGGGGAGCTCTATGGCTCTTTGGGACTTTGACAACAAATGATGAGTGGCTTGGGGATATGGGAATCTGGACTATTGTAAGATCGTCAATTAATGGAACAATATTGCCAGTAATAACTTCTTCGAGCCATTCACGTGAATATTTTATGTGATCTACCCCTTCATCAAGTGATGTAGGGAGATGATTCTCTTCCCGTATACCATAAATTAATAAACCGCCATCGGAATTGGCAAAAGCGGAAACATCTTTTGCTATTTCATGCCTTTTATTACCGTCTATTGCACGACTATCCTTATAGTCTAAATGGATATTCTCCTGGACTTCATTTTTTATCAATAATTTTAAATCGTCAATATTTTGTGGCGTTTCCATGTATTATCCTCCGCGAATGGGGCCATCTGGCGCAGCTGATGGTTCAAGCTATTCTCCCTTCAGTTTTCTCATGTTCTCGTTAGCCATGTGCATTATCTGTTCACGGCTCACACGTTGTGGAACCACGAAATCCTCCATTTCTTTGGCAATAAGTTTTTGCAGTAACAGCGCTTCGTCGGAGAAAATCTGTATTCTATTAATAAGTGCGACCCTTTTAACTTCCAGATACAGATCATCGCCATTTTGATAGACGGAGCGGTGCACCAACCAGTCTCGTTCGTCTTTGAACTTGTTTAAACGTTTTTGCAACGAGGGACTGAGCACTTGTGCATCAGAAGCGATTTGCAGTGACTTGCCTAGAGTTTTACTTCTATTCTTCAGCAGGATTGCCTCTGCCTTCTCGGGTGAAACGGTCCCACGCACTTTTACATCACGCTTTAACGTGATGTAGTTGTGCAAAACATCTTCAACGTACTGTAAATACCATATGCCTTTGCCTATGGCGGCAAACAATGCCTGAAGTTCTTCCTCATTTATCTGTCGTCGGTTCATCATCTCCCTCCAACATGGCAATAAGGGGTGGAACTTCTATTTTAGCGCCTTCAATATGAGGTGCTTACTACCACGATTTTCGTTTGGAAGATTCGATTATGAGCGGTATGCTTAGAAACGGCTATTAGCCATCCACTCAAACATTCAATTCATGTTGTTCAATTTTCGTCTTTGTCGCCTTTGGAGCCTTCTTAAACGTCGCCCCCACTTGGCGGATTGGTGGCATTTCGATCTTCTTCCCGGTCAGAAGTTCCGCAACGGTGAAAAGTTGAATCTTGGGATACTTTCTCCCCCAGGTCCCGGACTCATAGAACCCTGCTGTAATCGCTTCCGTTCTCATGGCGGCAGTGTTTTCCTGCATTGAGATAAGAACCCCTATCGCCGCCTTTTCCCGATCCAGAACGCCTTTCAGGTCGCGAACGTGCGCGGCGCCGGTCTTCCCTGCTTTTACAGACAGGATCACACTTTCAAAGCTCCCTAGTTTATCCCCTTGGAAGACGATCCTACCGTCAATCCCCTTATCCGCTCCCTTTTTTTGCTCGACCGGCCGCGCCCCCACAAGGCCAAGCGCCCACCATTGGAATTGATACGGGTCCGAGGTCGCCAGCGCCGCCGCGTCAGGCGCGCTTGTAGGCTCGCCCACAACATAGAACGGCCGCCGTGTCGCATCTCCATATTCCGCTGTTGCTTCCCCAACTTTCCCAGTTTCACTTTTCCCCGATGGCACACCGTGAACAATCTGTTCGATGCCGAAGGAATCCTTCAGGCGTTGCTTGATTAGCGTGATAGCAAGGTGCGTGATATCTATCCCGATCCACGGACGGCCCAGCGATTGCGCCGCAGCAATGGTGGTCCCACAGCCGCAGAATGGGTCAAGCACCACGTCGCCGGGGTTGCTGCTTGTGTTGATGATCCGCTCAAGCAGGGCTTGCGGTTTTTGGGTGGGATATCCCAGCCGTTCTTTCGCTTGTGAATTGAGAGGCGGAATGTCGTTCCAGACATCACCTAATGGCTTTCCTCGCTGTTCATCGAGGTATCGCTTGAATCGCGGAACGCCGCCGGACTTCGGCTGCACGATCATGCCTGCATCGTATGCGGCCTGCATGCGGTCTTTTGTCCATCGCCACACACGTGTAATGCCGAGAAACTCATAGGTGAGATTCGGTCGATCTGGATTCGGATTCAATAAGCTAGTGAGTTGATACCGTCTATTCTTCTCATCTTTGAGCGAATATTTTTCGAGGGTCTTTTCGTCAAGATCGTAGGGATCGTAAGGTGTGAAGATTTCGTCTACGTTCCAAGTCGATTTATTGCTCCGCTGGTAGCTCAGAATGACATCATGATTGGCTGGCAGCGAGCGGCTTGTAAGCCCTTTCGCCTGCGTGCGTTGCCAGATGATTTCATTTCGGAAGCTCTCTGCTCCAAACACGGCGTCCATGAGCATCTTCAAGTAGTGACTCGCAGCCGGATCGCAATGAAGGTAGATGCATCCAGTTGACTTCAACGTACGGCGAAGTTCCATGAGGCGTGGGGCCATCATCACGAGATAGGCCAGCATGTCGCATTCCCCGAGGAAAGTTCGGAACGCCTGAAGGCAATCCGACACGCGTCCGGCCGCCGTCACGATCTCCGTAAAGACGGATTCGCTTTCCTGGGTCCATGTCCAGGTGTCCGAGAAAGCCTGAATTTGACTCGCGGCCTTGCTCCCGTCTTTTTCCGCGAACAAGACGTTGTAATTTGCATTGGAGTTGAAAGGTGGGTCCAGGTAAACAAGGTCAACCGTTTCATCCTTTACGTAGCGGCGGAGAATGTCCAGGTTGTCCCCGTAGTAGAGCAAGTTCTTGGAGATTTCGGGCATGGCGTCATTCCCTCTTATATGTCTTCCGAGAAGTGCTTCCGGGACGGGTCCATGGGCCTTTTAGGTGAATGCATATCACAATTGTCGGGGAAATGTCATTAACGATTGTCTAAAAACTGAAGCGGAGCGCGTCAGCGCGGATGCTGACATCGGATGGGGGCGTGGCGGAGCTTTTGGTGTGGCGCTTGCGCTTATTTGCATGCGCCATGACGAAAGCGAGCACGCGCCGCGCTGCCTGCGCCTGCGCTTTTGCTTTGAGCGCCTGGGTTGGCGCAGACAGAAGCTCCTTGCAGACATCCCCGGACTGCATGAACGAAGCGCCGCGCGGAGCGCAAGGTTAAGCGGAGTGAATTCAGGAAGGGGAGCCCTTCAAACAGAGCGGAGCCCAGCACTGGGCGGAACGGTCAAGGAGGGGTGGAGCCACCGCACCCGCTTTAGTAACACGGGGGCGTAAAAAAATATCATTAAATGGCGGGGAAAGATGATTCAAAAAGTGCTTGCATTTGTCACAGAGATATTATACTAAAGTATAAAATTTGTCTGGAGCAAAATATGATTGACCTTGACGAAAAGCAGATAGCGATAAAGCTGAGCGAAAAATACATATCGCGTCTTGATGATCTGGCAAAACGTGGGAACACGAACCGGCGTCAATTGATGGTCAATTTCATCAGGATCTGGCTGGAAGAACTAAGGGAGTCAAACTCGGCAAATTTCTTTCATTTGGCTATAATTCTTAGGGAAATACAAGCTGATATGGAAATGGATTCCAACAGAAGGAGCGAATTTGTTGAGTCATTTTTCCCTAGCCCCGAAAGGCCGTTGCCGATCATGTTGAGCGAAGATGACAGCTACTATACGGTTTCTGCCGCGGGGCGATGCAATATGACAAGGCATAACTTTATGAAAAATATGGTGATTACCGGAATAGAAGAGCTTGAGATACTAACTAGCAATCAAGAATATGAATATTATGTTGTTGAGCCAAAGCTCAAGAGGGCATTCGGCATCATCGTGGCGAAAGGACTGACGGCTTTTAGGAAAGGGATCAAAGAGAAAAGCCCGTTAAAACGTATAAAGTATGAATGAGGAGTAATTATAAAAAAGAAAAGCTGAGCAAACGAACTTGGCCGTCCCGATGCTCAGCTTTTCCCGACACCTGAGAGAGTCTTGCGACACGCTCAAGATGATTAAAAACTATCAGTATATCTTGAACGTGTCAAGGCTCTTTCCCAAATGAGAGGAAATGAGCTTTGAACACTGATCAATCGAATTATCCTTGCATTAAAGAAATTGCTTGCGCATCAACGAGCGAGATCCCGCCCTGTCCGCCTGCCGGACGGGAGGAGGAAGACGGACAGGGCGGGTCCGCTGGTTTGGGTAATCCTGCCTTATGTTCAGAGGATTCAGACTGCATGGCGTTACATGTAACACGCCATGCTTCAAACCCACCTGCTGGGGAATTCCTGCATCTTCTGCATGGTATCGACTCGCTTGATCTCGGTTTATATGTCGCATGGGGATCAGGTTGGAAACGACGCTTGCAGACCCTCGACAAAAAGAAGCAACAGGCCAGAAAGCCGGGTGGTCTGCTGATACCTCTTCCTTCGGGGCGAATCTGCAACTTCAAACCGGGCGGCAAGGGTGAGAATTATCGTTTTCATCTCCAATTTGAGGCCTACAACCTTTTTATCGGTAAAGCTGCCCGGCCTGGATCATCCCCGAACGTCTATCTTTCCATCAACGCCAAGACGCTTTGGTTTAATGGCATTGAAACCGCTCTAGCCTGGATCACTGAGGACCTAAAGGTGATTGGCGGAGGATCAATCCAGTGCATTAAGGTCAGCCGTGTCGATCTCTGTGCCGACTTTCTGGTGCCTGGTGGTCTGTCTTACGAATTTCTGCGTTCTCACAAGGTCACACATAGCGACAGTAAGAAACTCTGGCTGGGTGAGGATGATGATGTGCAAACTTACTATGTTGGCGACGAAAAGTCTCCTATCCAACTGCGCATATATAACAAAGGTCTGGAAGCCAGACAAAAAGGTGGTTTGAAGCTCTGGTTCCTGGATCTGTGGGGGCGTGAATCAACTGATGATATTTGGCGGATTGAATTTCAAATTCGACGTACCGCCCTTAAACAGTTCGGCATCAACTCCCTTGAGGATCTGAAAGTTAAGCAGGCCGGAGTGTGGGAATATCTCACGACAAAATGGTTCTCTCTACGTTTTCCCGATAATGAGAAGACCGAGCGAAGAACAATTCATCCTTTTTGGTGCGCTGTTCAGGAATGTTTCAAGCGAAATGCTGTAGACGGGAAGATAAAACGTGTTTACGGATCAACGGAAACAATATCACCAGAATGGCACCTTTCCCATATCGACGGCTGTCTCTCCTCCCTTGCTGCACATTTAGGAATAAGAAACCGCGCTGATGCGTTGCAAGAACTGGAAAGACGCTTGACCAGACGAAACAATGCCAGAGACTTTGAAACCGCTTGCATCAAAAAAGCCATCCAACGGGGAACACTGTCGGATGGAGGGGGCCGGTAATGGACTCCTTCAACGATTCTTCGCTTTCAGCCTACTTCCCCGGATTGGTGGATATATGCAGTAATGATGAAGGGCAACTGGTCTATGCGATTCTCAAGAATGGGGAACTTACATTTGCCCAGGAGTACGTCACCGAAACGGAAAGCTTCTCCATTCCTGAGAGAAAACATTTCCAGTTCACCATTCCCCGCGCTGCCGAAGTCATGCGCTACTTTATTCAGGATGATAAAAGCCTTTATGCTGATCTACTCACCTACCTGAAAAGATTTTCCGCCCTGGATGACGAACAATGGACAATCGTTGCCCACTATGTCTTTCTGACCTATCTGCACGATCACCCCGGTATTGATTACTGCGGTTATATCCTTTTCCATGCCGTGCCGGAACGAGGCAAAAGCCGAACCGGAAAGTCTGTCACCTATGTGGCCTTTAGGGGTATCCATCTGGTCGAATTGCGGGAAGCAAACATCTTCCGATATAGCGAATACCACCGTGGGACACTGTTCTTTGATTTACAGGATATATCCAAGAAAGCTGAACGTGCCGGTTGTAGTGACATCCTGCTTTCGCGGTTTGAAAAGGGTGCCTTATGCAGCCGTGTTTTATACCCGGATCAAGGCCCATTCAATGATACTGTCAATCATCAGATCTACGGGCCGACGATTATCGCAAGCAATGAAGAGTTACACAAGATACTTGAGACCAGGTGCATGCCGATCATCATGCCGAACCGTCCTGGCAACTATGAGAACCCGCGTCCAGGATTGGCTCTTGAGTTAAAGGAGCGGCTTACAGCATGGAGGGCCAAACATCTCTGCGCCACATTTGCCGACATAGAACCGATCGAGGGCATATCCGGCAGGCTTTGGGATATTACAAAACCGATGTTCTTTGTAAATAGCCTTCTTCCCGTTGATCATCAGACATTGGAAGATTCGATCCTGGCCATTGCTGGAGAAAAGGACGAATCCAGAAAAGACTCCCTCGAAGGCCGCCTGGTTGCCATCATCAAGGAAATTACCGACAAATATGGGCAGGACAGCTTAGTGGAATGGAGTATCAAGATCAGCGATATTCGCACCAGGTTTAACGAGGACAGACCAGACGATAGGCAGGTATCCCCGCAATGGATCGGAAAGCGGCTTAAAAGCATGAGCCTCAGCAGTCGGAGTGTTCACGGCTATTCTGAAATCAGAATGAGCCTTTCTGAATATGAAACGCTTCTGAAACAATACGGATACTCAAGTAGTGAGTCAGATAGAGAGTCTGCAAAGCCTGCCAACTCCCTACCTGAAAATAATGAACAAAATAAGGATGATTTGGGAGTGGTAGGCAGTGGTCGGCAGTCCGCACAGGTATCCTTCTACTCTCCCGAAGAAAGAGAATTCTTCGACGAAGTGATGGGAAAATTGAATGCGGAAGGCGGCAAAACTGAACAAGAAAAAATGAAGCTTGCAATGAGAGCCTTGGAACAGTGGCGAAAAATCGATGAAGTGCCGTTTTAAGTGGAGTCTTGACCGTGGAACAATGCACCATCACGGATAATAACTATTGGGACATCAAGGACCTGTCCGGCTATCTGAAGGTCAAAATAAAGACCCTCTATGCAATGCTGCCGGACATTCCCCATTATCGTCTCAGAAAACAAATTAGATTCAAGAAACAGGAGATAGACTCCTGGATGGAACACAACAGAATCATGGCTCCCAGTCAAAGTAATAAAACACAAAACTCCGGGGGTAAACGCTCCGGGAAGGGTAATGCCGATATTGATAGAATGATTAGAAAGGCAATTGACCAGAGCAAGCATCCGTCCTATAATCCCGAGCACGGGAAATCAGACCGAATCGAGGGACCCAAGAAGGAGATAAATCATGGGTCTGTATAAAAGAGGGTCGGTCTGGTGGATGAGTTTTTCTCATCATGGCGAGCAGTTCAGGCGGTCAACGGAAACAGAAGACAAGAAGCTTGCCATAAGGATCTTTGACAAATTGAAAGGGGATATAGCGGAAGGGAAGTGGTTTGACGTCCTAGAGGGGGAACATATCACGTTTCGTGAGCTCATGGATAAATACCTGTCAGAATATTCGGCGATTAACAAGGCTCCTCGGTCATACGAAAGAGATAAAGGACTAAGAAAGCATCTGGAGCCGGTATTTGGAAATATTGTTCTGACAGAAATTACTCCCCGTCAGATTGCTGAGTATAAGGTCAAGCGCAGGCAAGAAGGAGCTTCACCGCGCACGGTGAATTATGAGTTAATCCTTATGGGCCACGCCTTTAACTTGGCAATACGAGAGTGGGAATGGGTAAAGGAGAATCCCGTCAGCAAGGTTAGCAAAGAAAAGGTAAATAATTTTATTGAACGCTGGCTGACGCACGAAGAGGAAGCAAAACTGATTGAAGCGTCTCCGAAATGGCTTCAGGAAATTATCATTTTTGCGATCCACACTGGATTCAGGGAAAGTGAGATTCTCGATTTAGCGTGGAAGCAGGTTGATTTTAATCGACGTACCATTACACTTTATGAACAAAAGAACAAAAACGTCGATACGTTGCCGGTCAGCCAGACCGCTTTGCATGTCTTGCAGCAAAGGCACGAAAGCACGCATGGTGAAAGCCCTCGGGTGTTTCTCAATAAATGCGGGAAAAGGATACCAGCACAAAACCTGATCAGAGCATTTCATGCGGTGATAAAGAAAGCGGGGATTGAAAGGCTTCGTTTCCACGATCTGCGGCATACCTTCGCCACGCGGTTGGTGCAAAATGGTGTTGATCTGTATCGCGTGCAGAAGTTGGGCCGATGGAAAACCACGTCCATGATCATGCGATATGCACACCACTATCCGGAGAGCTTGCGACCGGGCATAGAAACAATGGACAGAGCCTGCCCAGAAAATATCACAATTTTATCACAGCCACAAAAAAACAAAGGGTCACGGCCGCTTTTGCGTCTCGTAACCAGTTGATTCTATTATGGCTGGGAGACAAGGATTCGAACCTTGATTCACGGAGTCAGAGTCCGTTGTCCTACCATTGAACGATCCCCCAGCGGATGCGCTCCCCCTTACCATAGCAGAAATGGATTATCAACAGAAAAATTATTGTTCGCGGAGAGAAAAAATGTGGACAAGATCAGGCCGTTTCAGATAGATGAAAAGGGCCTGCCCGTGAAGATTCATGGATCGAAAAAAAGGAAAATCCGGGAGGCGTGACGCACTTTCATCTCCCTTAAGGATGAAGACAAAAAACGCAAAGGAAGGGACCCTATGCCCAAGATGACTGAAAAATCCGACCTGGAAGGGTTGACCCTGCTCGGCCGGGGGGAGAAGCCGGCAAAGAAGTTGGAGACGTTTCCGAACCACCATCCGGCACGGGATTATGTCGTCACCCTTCGCACGGAAGAATTCACCTGCGTCTGTCCGGCGACGGGGCAGCCCGATTTTGCCCGCCTGACGCTTCAATACATTCCCGACCGGAAGATCCTGGAGTCCAAATCGCTCAAACTTTACATCTGGTCTTTCCGGAACCAGGGGGTCTTCCACGAACATGTGGCCAACGCGATCCTGGACGATTTGGTCAAGGTCCTGGCCCCCCGCTGGTGCAAGGTCACCGCGGATTTTGCGGTGCGGGGGGGGATATCCATTTCCGTCGAAGCGGAACACGGGAAGAAAAATGGCTGAACAGCGCTGGTTGCCCGCCATTACCGCCGTTTTCGTGACCAGCTTGGTGGTCTCCAACATCATTGCCGTGAAGCTGATCTCCGTGGGACCGTTTTACCTGCCGGCCGCGATTCTGATCTTTCCGATCTCCTATATTTTCGGGGATATCCTGACCGAGGTGTACGGCTACGCGAAGGCCCGGCGGGTCATCTGGATAGGCTTCGGGTGCAACCTGCTGGCGGTATTCATTTTCTATCTTTCCATCGAGTTGCCGCCGGCGCCCTTCTGGAGGACGGGCGCCTTTGAAACCGCCGCCGCCTCGCAGCAGGCTTACCAGGCGATCTTCGGGTCGACGCCCAGGATTCTGGCCGCCTCCTTTCTGGCCTATCTGGTAGGAGAGTTCCTCAATTCTTTCGTGCTGGCCAAGATGAAGATCACGACCCGGGGGCGGCATCTGTGGATGCGCACGATCGGCTCCACGATCGTCGGCCAGCTCGCGGATTCCGGGGTCTTTATTTTTCTGGCCTTTTACGGGACGGTTCCCCCCGATGCGCTGGTAACGATGGCGGGGAGCCAATGGCTGATGAAATCCGCCTATGAAACGCTGGTTACCCCGCTCACCTATCTAACCGTGAATTTCCTGAAGCGCGCGGAGCGGGAAGACTTCTATGACCGGAAGACGAACTTCAATCCCCTGCGATGGAGGGATTGAGACCTTATTTTTGTCTGAGTTTGGCGAGCAACCGGTCAAAAGAATCCTGATCGGCCTTGAATGCAGCGGCCTTGTCGCCGCTGCTGACGATCTGAATGGTTTTTATGGTATCACCCTGCCGGATGGCATTTACGACATCCTGTCCTTCGACAACGTGGCCAAAGATCGTATGTTTGCCGTCCAGCCACGGGGTTTTGACGTGGGTAATAAAGAACTGGCTCCCGTTGGTGCCGGGACCGGCATTGGCCATGGACAATATGCCTGGAACATCATGTTTGAGGGGGGAATCAATCTCATCGGGGAATTTATAACCGGGACCGCCGGAGCCGTTTCCTGTAGGATCGCCGCCTTGAATCATAAAATTCGGGATGACGCGATGGAAGGTAAGTCCATCATAGAAACGAACACCTCTACCGCGGTTGGATTCCTTGGTGCCTTCGGCCAGACCGACAAAGTTGGTGACCGTCAAGGGTGTCTTTTCAAATTCCAGCTTAATCAGAATATCGCCTTTGGAAGTGATGATTTTTGCATAAAGCCCGTCTGCAAATTGCATATTTTCACTGGCCATGCTCCCTCCTGCCGCAAAAGTAATAAGCAATAAAAAGAATATACCGGAAAACCACCTCATCTGTTTCATGCTTTCTCTCCTGAAAAGCTGTTTTTTGGGTCTTTGGAGCAAGTGTACCCTGATTTCCGCAAAACGATCCGCGGGAATGTGTTGCAATCTGAAGGTTTCACATTTGGCTCAATCCATGTTGATGGTATGGGTCTTTAGCAGAAATTCTTTGAACTGTTCCTTCGTCGTTTCCTTTACGGCGGAGAGCCGGACAAAAACTGCCTTGTTGTAGAAGGTATATCCGTTTTCGATTTTTTCCGGATCCTCATCATCGTCAATGAAGCGCTCCATGAACTTTATCGCGCGTTTTTTCGCCTCGCGCTCGTCTTTTGCAGTAATCAGATAATGATGATGTTTCAGCTCCTCATTCTCCGTCTCGTTAATCTTGATCCAGTAGTCAGGCATATTCTCTCTCCTTTATGATTCCGGCAACCGGATATATCAAAGCCTGGTTGCCGCCTGCAATAAATATGTAACATATTATATTGAATTGGTATATTCATCAAAATCGTTTATGACGATACTATATTTTAACGAAAGAAACAAATCATTCCTGAGTGCAAAAAACAAGAAAAGTTCAGACACAAATGACTTCCGATTGACAGAAATACTTGCAGGGGATAGCAATAGGGTAGCAATGATAAAAACAAGGGGCTAACCGTAAACAGCTAACCCCTTGTTTTGTATGGTGCGCCCAGCAAGATTCGAACTTGCGGCCCTCAGATTCGTAGTCTGATGCTCTATCCAGCTGAGCTATGGGCGCGTTTCTTGTTTTCCCTGCCAGCCCTTGCAGCAGCAACGACTGCGTCGGACCTTCCGAAAAACGGGACCCCGCGTCCCTGCTTCCGGACAACGGGCGGCCATTCTATCCACTTTGTGGAATATGTCAACAGGATTCGTCGCGCGGGATTCGTCGCGAAAATGGTCGATCTCCGGCTGGGATAACGCCCTTTTGCCGCTGCTCGAAAGAGATCTTGTTTTTCTTTTTGAAAAACCGTATATCTGCACCCGCGGTAATGCAATGCAGGGTCACGAAAGGGCGGACGTACGGGGACGATATGCCGAGAATCTCAAGCGAAAAGCTGATGCCCGGGATGGTGCTGGTCAAGCCGCTCACCGGCAAGAATGGGATGGTCATCCTGGCAGAGGGAGCGGAACTGACCGAGAGGTGGATCGAACGCATCCGTGACATGGATGTGGAGGGGATCTTTGTGGACGGCCCTTCCGAACAGTCCATCCCCTTGGACGAGGCGCTCGCCCGCCTGGAAGAGCGATTTGAAACCGTCCAGGACAAACCCCACATGGGACTGATCAAAAAGGCTGTTCGGAATCATATTGAGAAACTCTACAGATAACGGCGAGAAGGAAGGAACTGTGGGCGGATGCACAGCCGTTTCCTAAAAAAACGCCCTCCTCTTTGCAACAGGTGACGGAAGCGCTTGGAGAGCATAGACATCACAAGGCAGCGGGCGAGGATTGAAAACATCACCGCCCTGCCCACCGTACCGGAGACGCTCAAGAAAACCTCGCAGGTCATCGGGAAACCGCGCGTAACGCTGGATGAAATCAGCCATTTTATCTCCAGCGATCCGGCCTTGACCACCAAGGTCCTCCGGATGGTCAATTCCGCCGTCTACGGTTTTCCGGGACGGATTTCGTCCGTTTCGCACGCAATCATGCTCTTGGGGCTCAACGTCGTCCGGGGGCTTCTGCTGGGGATTTCGGTCTTCGATATCATGCAGAAGCTCATGACGGGGTTGTGGGACCATTCTCTGGGTTGCGCCATGATCGCACGGGCCGTTGCCGAGAAAAAGGGAGTTAAGGCTCCGGAAGAGGTGGCCATCGCGGCCCTCCTGCACGATATCGGCAAGGTAATCCTGATTCTGGAGTTTCAGCCGCTCTACGAAGGGGCCATGCGCGAGGCGGCATCCCGGCGGATTCCCATCTTTGAGGCGGAGCGGGGCGTTTTTCAGGAGACGCACGCCGCCGTCGGCATGTGGCTGGCGGAGAAATGGCGATTCCCGGTGAATCTCGTCGAGGGGATCGGATACCATCACCGTCCGAACATGGCGAAAACTGCACCCCTGGAAACGGCCATCGTCCATTTTTCGGATGTCCTGATGCGTGCACGCGGATTCGGCTTCGCCGGTGATTCCCTGGCGGCTGCCGTCCATCCGGCGGCCTTTGAACTCCTTGCGCTGACGGAAGCGGATATGCTCGAATTGCTGGATAAACTGGAGAACTCCCTGGATGAATCCGGGGGGCTGACCCTGTAGCCATGAAAACGACTATCATCGTCTCCCGGGACATTGTTTTGACAAGTCTTGCCGATCGGCTTCTTTCCCAGCATTTCCGGACGCTTGTCTTCAGAGAGATCGTTTCGGCCGTGGATTCAATCTTCAACGATATCCCCAACCTGGTCATCGTGGAGATCGTTTCCGGGGACGCCTCGATGATGGAAACACTTAACAACCTGAAGGAAGACCCGATGTTCAAACAGATCCCGGTTCTGGCCGTTCTCGGTGACCAGTCGGCGACCATGCGATGGGAGGGGCTGTTTGTCGAGGATTATCTCCGGAAGGGCGATATCGAACGGGATCTCCTCTCGCGGGCCTCGCTGGCCATCATCCGTTCCGAGCGGATCGTTGAAATCAATCCCCTGACAAGGCTTCCCGGCAATATCGCCATCAACCGGCAGATCCGGGAGCGTATGGAGCGCGGCGAGAATTTTTCCTTTGCCTATGCCGATCTGGCGGATTTCAAGCCGTTCAACGACAAGTACGGCTTCAGCCGCGGTGACGAGGTCATCAAGATCGCCGGGCGTCTGATCCTGAACATCGTCAAGAACAGGCAGCCGCAGGGGAGCTTCATTGGTCACATCGGGGGGGACGATTTTGTCTTCATCATGGATGCGGGGCTTATTGAAGAGGCCTGTGTCGACATCATCCGCGCCTTCGACCAGATCATCCCCACCGTCTATGACCCGGAGGACCGGGAAAGGGGCGGCATCGAGTCGGCGGACCGCCGGGGGATGGCAAGGTTCTTTCCGTTCATCGGCCTCTCGATCGGTGTTACGGGCACAGGCGTCAGAAACTTCTCCCATTTCGGCGAACTGACCGGAGCGGCCTCCGAGATGAAGAATCATGCCAAGAAGATCAGGGGCAGTTCGGTCAGCATGGACAAACGTACCGATCGGCCGGTTTGATCCCGCGTAAGACATGGATCGCCCAAACGGGTGTCACGGGTTTTTTGGATTCAATCGGGTAGAGATGTCTCCGTTAGTGGAGTCCGGCCTCGCGTTGGAGGATGTAGACGACTTCCTCTATGCCGATCCTCCGAAAAATGGGCGGCGGGAAGAGAAAAAATGGCGGAGAGAGCGGGATTCGAACCCGCGGTACACCTTTAAGGGGCGTACAATCGCTTAGCAGGCGATCGCTTTCGGCCACTCAGCCATCTCTCCGCGATCTTTTTTACGATCATCTTTCAAGGGGGACACCTTGCGGCAAGGTGTCCCCCTTGGTCCGGTCGTTATCTCTGGCGGAGGGAGCAGGATTCGAACCCGCGAACCTTTCGGTCAACGGTTTTCAAGACCGCCGCCATAGACCACTCGGCCATCCCTCCGCACATGTGCATGCTATCCCGCGGCGGGAATTCTGTCAATCCCTCCCATGTAAGGCCGGAGCGCCTCGGGGATGACGACGCTCCCGTCCGCCTGCTGGTAGTTCTCCAGGATGGAGACGAGGGTTCTACCCACGGCGAGACCGGAGCCGTTCAGGGTATGGACGAATTCCACCTTTCCGCTCTCTTCGCGCCGGAAGCGGATCGACGCCCGGCGCGCCTGAAATTCCTCGAAATTGCTGCACGAGGAGATCTCCCGGTAGGCATCCTGGCCGGGGAGCCACGCCTCGAGGTCGTAGGTCTTGGCGGAAGAGAAGCCCAGATCCGCCGTGCAGAGGCAGACCGTCCGGTAGGGGATCTTCAGTCTCTTGAGCACCTCCTCGGCGTTCAGCGTCAGTTTTTCCAGCTCCTCGTAGGAGTTCTCCGGCTTCGAGAACTTCACCAGTTCAACCTTGTTGAACTGGTGCTGGCGGATCAGCCCCCGCGTGTCCTTTCCGTAGGAGCCGGCCTCCGCGCGGAAGCAGGGGGAGTAGGCCACGTAGGTTATCGGAAGTTCCTTCTCGCTCAGGATCTCATCGCGGTGGATGTTCGTCACGGGGACCTCCGCCGTCGGGATCAGGAAATAATCCACCTTGTCGATCCGAAAGAGATCCTCCTCGAACTTCGGAAGCTGGCCCGTGCCCGTCATGCTCTCCCGGTTGACCATGAAGGGGGTGAGCACCTCGGTGTAGCCGTGGGTGCCGGTGTGCAGGTCGAGCATGAAATTGATGATCGCCCGTTCCATCCTGGCTCCGAGCCCCCGGTAGAGGGTGAAGCGCGCCCCGGTGATCTTCGCCCCGCGGGCGAAATCGAGAATGTTCAGGCTCTCGCCGATCTCCCAGTGCGGCCGCGGCGCGAAAGAGAACAGCGGCTTCTCTCCCCAGATCCGGATGACCGGGTTGTCCTCGGCGCCCTTTCCGCAGACGACCGATTCATGCGGGACGTTGGGGAGCGTCATCATGATCGTCTGAAGCTCCTCGTCCGTATGTTTCAGCGTCTCGTCGAGCTCCTTGATCCGGGTGGAAACTTCCCCCATCCGCGCGATGATGTCGGCGGCGTCCTCCCTGTTTTTTTTCTTCTCGCCGATCTGTTTGGAGACCGTGTTCCGCTCGCTCCGGAGCCCCTCGACCTCCTGGATGATGTCCCGCCGCTCAGCATCGAGGGCGATGAAACGTTCCAGGTTCATCGCCTGGCCCCGCTCGCGCATCTTTCCGGACACGAAATCGATGTTCTGCCTGAGGTATTTGATATCCAGCATGGGTCAATCTCTCCTCCCGGTCCAAGGGAAGTTTCCCCTATCACCATGACCCTTTGAAGTCAATCATTTTATGGGCGGCGGCCGGCCGGAAATGGTTCTGCCGATCTTCGATTTCAAGGAAATGCATGCGGTTTCCGCCGTCTGTTGTATGTGAGATCCGTTCCAGGGATCGGTTTCCGGGGAGAACAGGGTTTCTCACCGACGGACACCCTTTTCCCCCGTAGGCCGGGGCGTTCCCGAACAACCGGCCCTTGATATTCGTTCAAAAAGCCGGTAAGGAATAGACATGGATTTTTTTCGGAAAGGGCTCCGAAGTTGGAGTAAAGTTTTCCATTTTGGCCGGGAGAGGTTCGGCTTATGAAGAAGCGGTTGGCTGCAATTCTTTTCCTCTGTCTCTCCTTTCTGCTCCCCGCTGGGGAAGCGGCAGCTGCGGAAACCCAACCAGGCCAACTCCATGCCTATCTCCGACAAGGGATTGAGAGCTCTTTCAACCTGGATCACACCGGCGCGATCTCCTCTTTCCAGAAGGCGGCGGAGCTGGATCAGGAGAGTCCGACGGGGTACGCCTTCCTGGCCCTGGCCCGGTTGTTCTCCTATGAAATGGGTTTCGATCCGAAGGAACGACAGAAGAGCCAGGAGGAGATGCTCCGTTATATCGGCGATGCGGTGGTCCGGGGGGAGAAGCGGATCGCGAAGAATCCCCGGGACGCTCAGGCTTACTTTGCGCTGACCCTGGCGAAAATCGTCAAGGTCCGGCTGGCGATTGCGCAGCGGAGTTATTTGACGGTCGCACAGGAGAGCGCGAACGCCTGGAATTACCTGGAAAAGGCAAAAGCGGCGGATCCGGCCAATTACGACATCTATTTCCCGATGGGGCTGCTCCATTACCATCTGGATCATCTCCCGGGCGTGACCCGTTTCCTCTCTTCCATGCTGATTACCGCCGGAGACCATCACAAGGGCCTTCAGGAGCTGGAACTGGCGATGCAGAAGGGGGATCTTTTCCGGGAGCTTGCCCAGGCGGAGCTCTCGTCGGTTTACATCAATTTCGAGAGGCAGCCGGCCCTGGCCCTGGCCATGACGATGGAACTAAAAGAGAGGTTTCCCCGAAATTTTAACTTTTCGTTTTCCCTGGCCATCATCCTTTCCGAACTCGGGCGGTTCGATGAGGCCTATGCCCTCGCCCGGGATCTGGAGAAGGGGATTCAGGCCGGGAGCCTTGCCCCCCAGCTCCAGCCCCGTTACGATCACCTGCTGGGGAGGATCCTCTTCAATCAGGGGGAATACGCCGGAGCGGGGGAATATTTCCAGAAGGTCCAGAAGGATACGGCGCCATACAATGCCCGCATCCGGGCCTCTGCCCTGCTGCGCCTGGGGATGATTCACGACGTCCGCAGGGAACGGAAGCAGGCGGAGGAGTACTACCGCAGGACGCTGGAGGTTGAGGGCGGGGAAGGGGTCGCCCAGGTGGACGCCAAGCAGTACCTCAAGACGCCCTATCTTCCTCAGTCGAAAAATCCGGGCTCTTAATCGGTTCAATTGTATTTAAGAAATCCGCAGACCGGTCCGGATCGGTCCGTGGTGCGACGCATCGGCATACATTGGGGGAATTTGGCATGGGAAGTCAGAAGAAGTACTACGCCGTCGTCCGGGGTTGCCGGCCCGGCATCTATAGCGCCTGGTACGGCCCGGGGGGTGCCGAGGAGCAGGTCCGCGGGTTTGCCGGGGCGATCTACAAGGGTTTTGCCGCGCTGGACGAGGCGAAGCGGTGGCTGGAGAACCCGGCGGTAAAGACCCGGAATCGTTCACGCCGGGTGCAGGCCGATCCCGCCCCCGATGCGCCCGGCGCGTCTCCGGGGCAGATCGTCGTTTATACCGACGGAGGCTGCGCGGGAAATCCGGGACCCGGGGGGTATGGCGCGGTCATCCTTGCCGGGGAGACCCGGAGTGAAATCGCGGACGGTTTCCGTCTGACGACTAACAACCGCATGGAGCTCATGGCGTGTATCGCGGCGCTCACGGCATTGAATGCCCCGGCAGACGTCACCCTGCACAGCGATTCGCGGTACGTGGTCAACGGGATAAGCAAGGGCTGGGCCCGCAAATGGCGCGCCAACGGCTGGATGCGAACGAAAAGCGAGGCGGCCCAGAATTGTGATCTCTGGTCAAGGCTGCTCGATCTGTGCGATGAACACCGGGTCCGGTTCGTCTGGGTGCACGGTCATGCCGGAAACCGGGAGAACGAGCGCTGCGACCAACTTGCAACCGACGCTGCGCAGGGCCCGGACCTTAAGGAAGATCACGCCTATGTCCGGGGCCTCACACGGGTTCCGGGCTGCCCTCCGGATGAGACGGCCTGAGTCCTTGCCTCCCGGGGGCCACGCCCGGGGAAGACCGGCGCCGGACTTCTTCACCTGATTGAACAATTGTGTCATCCTGCCGGCCCATAGGAACAATTCTGTATCCGTTTTGAAAGGCTTCATCGTGAATGTGCAGGGGTATGCTTTTGTTGATCCCTGCGCAAGAGGTTGCCCTATTCCACATTCCGTCGCCGTAATGAAAAGCTAAATACAATATATTTTTTAAGTATTTGAGTGTTATCTGGATTTCCGCTCCCGATCCGATCCAGGCCAGGAGGTGCGCGGCAATGACGACTCTTTGCGAGAAAGGCAGAGGTTCGTTATACTTGGCAGGATAATTGCTGATCATCCCTCGAACCGGTCTGATTTCATCAAGAAGGATGGGGGGAAGAATGCTGAATCCAATCAATGCGGGCGACACCGCCTGGGTGCTGGTCTGTTGTTCTCTGGTTCTGTTGATGACGCCGGCCCTCGCGCTGTTTTACGGGGGGATGGTCCGCCGGAAAAACGTCCTTTCCACGCTGACCCTGAGTTATACCTTTATGGCCCTGATCGGGGTACAGTGGCTGCTCTACGGCTATTCCCTCGCCTTCGGCGAGGACATCCAGGGAATCATCGGCGGGTTGAATTTCCTGGGCTTCAACGGTGTCGGCGCGCTGCCCAATCCGGACTACGCAAAGACCATCCCCCACGAGCTTTTTGCCGCCTTTCAGATGATGTTTGCGGTCATCACCCCGGCGCTGATCACCGGCGCCTTCGTCGAGCGGGTGAAATTCAAGAGCTTTCTGCTGTTCAGCCTGCTCTGGGCCACGCTGGTCTATGATCCCCTGTGCCACTGGGTCTGGGGGCAGGGAGGATGGCTGAAGGCGATGGGCGTTCTGGATTTCGCCGGGGGGACGGTGGTGCATATCGCGGCCGGTTTCTCGGCCCTGGCCTTTGCGCTGGTGATCGGGCCACGCAAGGGGTTCGGCAAATCTCCGATGGAGCCAAACAACATACCGCTCACGGTCCTGGGGGCCGGATTGCTGTGGGTGGGCTGGTTCGGTTTCAACGCCGGCAGCGCCCTCGCCGCGAACGGCGTGGCGGTGAACGCCCTGCTGACCACCAACACCTCGGCCGCAACCGCAGGCCTCGTCTGGATGATGCTCTCCTGGCTGGATGGCCGGCCCAGCCCCTTGGGGATCGCCACGGGGATGGTGGTCGGTCTCGCGGCGGTGACCCCCGCTTCCGGTTATGTGACGCCGATGGCGGCCATGTTAATCGGTGCGGTCGCTGCCCCCCTGTCCTATTACGCCATGCGTTTCCGGGACCGGCACAGGCTGGACGAGTCCCTCGATGTATGGGCCTGTCACGGCATGTCGAGCACCTGGGGCATGATCGCCGCCGGCCTTTTTGCCACGACGGCCGTCAACGGCGACGGCGCCAACGGCCTGTTTTTCGGCAATCCCGGACAGATCGGCGTTCAGCTTCTGGCCGTTGCGGTTACGATGGCCTTCAGTTTCGGGATGACCTACGTTCTGGCCAGGCTGCTCCGCGCAAGTATCGGGCTGCGGGTCACCGTCATGGAGGAGGAGGTCGGTCTGGATATCAGTTCCCACGGAGAGCGGTCCTACTCGTAAACCTGCCGCATTGAATCCGCCCGCGAGCACATTCCCCGCGGCTTGTTGCGGGGTGAGCGAGCAAAAACAAAATGGTTTGTTCCGCTTAAGGATCGAAGAGACTCCGCAGCTTGCTGCGGAGATCTTCAATACCCCGGAGGTTGTATCATGCTGAAGAAGATCGAAGCCATCATTCGTGAAGACAAGGTCAACGATGTCAAGGACGCCCTGAGCGAGATCGGCATCATGGGTCTGAACCTGTTTGAAATCCGGGGGCGTGGACGCCAGGGTGGCATCAAGCTGGCGGGCCGCTCCGGAACCTACATGGTGGACATGCTCCCCAAGATCCAGGTCAATATCGTCCTGAGCGACCGCAATCTGGAGGCGACGATCGAGGCGATCCTCCGCTCCGCCTATACCGGCGAGCAGGGGGACGGACTCATCTTCGTCTATCCCGTGGAGGAGGTGATCCGCATCCGCACCCGGGAACGGAGCCAGGAAGCGATGACGTATCCCGGGGATATCGACGACAGAAAAGCCGGGGTTCACCTTCCTCCCCCCGTGGAACCATCCCCCGGAAAATGACTGGGAAACCGTATCCCCACCTGCAAGGCGGGGCTTGCGGGTTAAAGTTCCCGGTCAATTCACGGAAACGACGGCGGCAAGGCACGTCTTTTCAGGGTGCCTCGGGGTCACGGTGGCGTAAAAACTACGGATGACGGCCATGTCGGCCTCCAGACTCTCGGACAGATAGATCAAGGGGCCGAATCCCCCGACTTTTTTCATGTAGTCGAGAAAGGCCAACAGAACCGGGACATCGGCCCCCCTGGCGATGTGGTAGAAGCCCGTTTTCCACACCTTCACCTTCTTGCGCGTTCCCTCGGGTGAAATGATCATGACCATCCTTGCCCTCTCCCGGAACGCCTGTACGATCTGGGCGACGGTGTCGCGCGATTTCGTCCGGTCGATGGGAATGCCACCGAGCAGGCATAAGAGGGGACCGAAGGGCCGGCGAAAAAGGGTATGCTTCCCCATCCAGCATATCTTCAGCCGAAAGGCAAGCGCGACGGCCATGGTAAAGAGCAAGTCCCAGTTGGAGGTATGGGGTGCGGCGATCATTATGTATTTCGGAATGTCGGGAAGCTTCCCCTCGCGGCGCCACCCGCAGATCTTCAGGATGAGGAGCGCAAGCCCCCGCATGATATCCCGCAAAACGGGTATGTCGAATATGGTCAAATGCATCGAATGATCCTCTGTCGCTCGATTCCCTGTCGTTGAAACGAGCAGGTCTGTTGCTACCAGTAACTACGAGCCCCCTTTATTGTCAAGCGGGTTCGCCTGCGGCCTTTCCCCGGGGTCATGTCATATTCAGACAAAAAGTGATGAATATCAGAAAGATGTGCGCATAACGTCCGTTTTGTAAAATTAATGTAAATTGAAGCTCTCCGCAGCAAGCTGCGGAGAATCTTCGATCCTTCAGGGGAACAAACCATATCATTTTACTCGCATTCCCCGCGGCAAGCCGCGGGGAATGCGCTCGTGGGCGGATTCATGCGTTTGTGCTCATGAATGACCCAGCCTAAAGCCTTTCTCCTTGACCCCCGCGAAAATTGTCCTTATAAGTCCACCATGCTGCCGAAACTCTGGCCCATCGTTTCAACCCGTCTCGAACGCGCATTCCGGATCTTCAGCCTCCGGACGGACCGTGCCCGGTCGCCCCTCACCGGGGCGGAACATGATTTCGTTGTGCTGGAATCGGCGCCCTGGGTGAACGTGATTCCGCTGACCCCGGATCAGGAGGTGATCCTGATCCGCCAGTACCGGCACGGAATCCGGGAGGTGACCTTGGAGATTCCCGGCGGTCTGGTGGAGGCGGCGGACACGCCCCTCGCTGCCGCGAAGCGGGAACTCCTGGAGGAGACGGGCTGCCGGGGGGAGACCTGGATCGATCTGGGGTACGTGCATCCCAATCCGGCGATCCAGAACAACCGCTGCCACACCTTTCTGGCCATGGGGGTGACGCAGGCGGGGCCGCAGGCGCTCGACGAAAAGGAGGACATCGAGGTTCTTCTCCGTCCCCTTGCGGACATCCCGCGCCTGATCCGGGAAGGCGAGATCACGCATGCCCTCGTTGTGGCCGCCTTCTGGCGTTTCTTCATGGAATACTGTTCATCCGCTTCCTGAAAGGAGTCCGCCATGAAAACCGATCTATTCTACTACACGGGCACCGGCAATTCCCTCTGGACGGCGAGGTCGCTGGCGAAAGAGCTGGGCGACGCCGAGGTCATTCCGATCACCCGTTGTTCGGGGAATCCGGTTACGAGCCGGGCAGAGGCGATCGGGATCGTCTTTCCCGTCCATATCTGGGGTCCGCCGCGCCGGGTACTCGCGTTTGCCGATGCGCTCGCACCGGACCCTTCCCGGTACCATTTCGCCGTAGCCCTCAACGCCGGGCAGGTCGCCGCAACCCTCGTGCAGTTGAAGAAACGAATGGATGCCAGGGGATTGCCCCTTTCCTCCGGATTCGGGCTCGCGATGCCGTCCAACTACATCCCTTGGGGCGGTCCCGGGCCGGAAGCGAAACGGATCCGGCTAAGCACGGCGGCGCGGGAAAAGATCAGCCGGATCGCCGCCGTGGTGGCCGCAAGGGAGAAGCGGCCGGTCGAGAAGGGTCCGCTGTGGCAGAATATCCTTTTCACGGGGCTCAACCGGCTTGCCTTCTCCCACGTTCCGGCAATGGATAAGGGGTTCTGGGTCGATGAGAAATGCAACGCCTGCGGCATCTGCCGGATCGTCTGCCCCTGCGGGAACATCGATCTTCCGTCCGGTAAACCCGTCTGGCTTCATCACTGCGAACAGTGCCTCGCCTGCATCCAGTGGTGCCCGCAGGAGGCGATCCAGTTCGGCAAGAAAACGCCCCGGTACGAGCGCTACCGCCATCCGGAAGTGACCCTGCCGGAAATGATCGCCGCGGCGAACAAATCGAACTGCAGGTAATCCAGAGGCTTCATCTTCTGTCACCCCATGCGGTATTTTTATATCCAATACGGGGTCCGTTGATTTTCGTTTGACAGAAATCATATCTTATGTCAATATCTTAAGCAATCGTTGCCGTCTGAGCGGCGGTGATAGAAGGCCGCCGTTCGGTGGTCTACACTATGTTCGCGCCGCCTGCGGCGGCGCGAACGGATGCGAGCTGAACCATTGATTGGTTCTCGCCGCAGGCGGCTCGAACCATCAATGGAGCCGCCCCGCCTACGGCGGCTCCACCCCCTTTGTCATGGAAGCTCCAAGAAATTGTATCTCCCGTGCCCAAGGGGGGCGGCTCATCTCGCACCCATTCGGCAGAAAGAAGGGAGATTTGATGACAGAGAAGAACACATGGGAAGCGT
The DNA here is from genome assembly GCA_026388345.1 of Deltaproteobacteria bacterium. The sequence goes on along the minus strand of JAPLJY010000047.1, from coordinate 91 downwards.
TCTTTGACGCCCATGCACCGGTCTACGACGAGAACGTGTTCACGAAGAACACGGTCCGGGAGGTGGATTTCCTGCTTGAGGAGTTGTCGCT
>JAPLJY010000146.1 GCA_026388345.1 Deltaproteobacteria bacterium | reverse complement strand
TGACCTCCCGCATACTCATGACGATAATGTCCCTACCGGCCATAATTACCCCCCTTCGTTAGGGAAAAATTACAGCCTTACATTAGGACATTTCTACTTTGGTGATTTAGGACATTCTCATTTTGGCGGGACAGGGATATTGTAGCTAACAGGGATATTTTATATCGGATATTTCATATCGTAACCAGGCGATCTTCATCCGAGCCTCCTATTTTCGGACCCTCGGTGCGTTCAAGGAGATCCCGATCATGGAAGATGTAGACCTTATGCGGCGGCTCAAGCGAAAAGGCGGGAGGATCGTCATATTCCGGGAGCCGGTGATCACCTCGACAAGACCCGATGCAGTTGGGTGCCCAGTTCCCGCGCTTCTCCGGCCGTCGGTGTGGAGGTCTGGATAAAAAGCCCCTTGCGGCCGAAAAAGTCGACAAGCTTTTTTGAATACGCGGCCAGGTCCACCTTTTCGTCCAGACCATGATCCCAGTGGTAGTGGCGCAGGCAGAGCGCGGTTTTCCCCGCGGCGGCTTTCCTGACTGTCTCCCAGTCAGTCTGGGGAATGGTGAAGTCCAGGCCCCGCAGGCCTTCGATCTCCATCATGGGCTCCACAACGTTTTTCACGCTTCCGCAGGAATGCACGACGATGCCGCCCATGGCCCGGGAAATCATGCTGTTGTACTTCACGCCGAACTCCCGGTAGAGCTTCGGCGACATGATGGAGGCCGTGTCGTCGCTGATCCGCACGCCGACCTCACGCGGGATGTACCACATTTCGTGGCCCATGGTGTGAAGGTTGCGAATGCGCACCAACTGCTCTTGCAGATAGGCGATCGTCGCCTCGGTAATCTTCTCCAACAGCACATGCACTTCCTTGGGGTGGAGCATCGTGGCGGTGATGAAGGAGGTGTATTCCCAGATCAGCGAGGCCGTCACCAGGGGCGAGGGCACGTTCACCAGCCGCAGCGGCAGGCCGGAGTGGGACTGGAGATAATCGACCCGTTCCCAAGCCTGCTTGAATACGGGATTCGTCTTTGGATCGGGGACCTTCAGGGCGTACACGTCTTGCACATTGTCGTCCCGGATGAGGGGCGTGACCCAGGGATCGGCATCGTCGTTCACCGTGTACTGGCAGCCAAAGGCGGAGGCTATGATGTTGATGCCCTGATTGGGCTTGATGTTGGGCATGCCGTAGTCGCAGATGCCCTCCCGCTGCTTGTGAAAATCAATGTTCCAGCCGAGCTCCGCCGCGTGATCGGAGAAATACTTCGATGTAGCCACATGAAAGTTGCCGATCTCGATGAGGAACGGCACCTCGGGGACATCTTCGAGTCGCCAGTTCTTCTCGATCAATGTTTTCTTTTCCTCGTCGCTCAGCATAATATTGTTGATCTCCTCTGTTTGATAAAGCCAATGATCACAGCCTTATCACTTTTTTTGTCACCGCGGCCGCGGCAACTCTCAACATCACTTGAATTTTTGGATCTGAATATGCCAGCGAAGCAACCGCTAATCTGAAGAGACAAGATTTCCATCACTATCAAACTTGACCTCATCGGCAGGTTGAATGATTTTAATGTTTTTATTTGTTAATGCCTCCGAAACAAGAGGCTCGGAAATCCATATGTTTTCGATATATGATGTATTCATTATTCTTACAATTCTGGGTTTTGTTTTATCAATTTCCGTACAACAAAAAATGGCGGCCTGAAGAGCAAGCCTGTCATTTCGTAATATCATCGGCATACGTACCCCACTTACCACCGTGCATGTCAGTGCATTGGGATAAGTCATGTCAAAATCCGTTTTATCATAAACCCTCTTTGTGGCAAAATCAGCCATCCCAATGCCGATCGCATTCCCATGTGTTTCTTCAGAAAGATCCAGAATGACATATCGTTGGAACTCCGGCCCACCGCTGGCATATGGCGTGCAGTAGGTTGCTGAAATATTGGGATCTGCCCCATCGCCGGAAAAGTTTTTTCCGATCTGATCGATCACAAGAATATCAAATTTCGGGAACATAATTCGAGGCATTAATCGCTTTGCTTCTATGAGTAAATCTTTTTCTCTTTTTTTAATTTCATTTTTCGGGATTGCGACTATTTTACAGGTATTATCAAATGCATTTTCGATAAGCCCGATCCCAAAAAGAATCCTGGCATTTTTCAAAATAATATCGGCATAGGTTTCAACATTGTGGGCCATCCGGCCAAAGCCTTCCATGTGGCAGCTTTCAGCACCCTTCTGTTTTCCCATCCCGATGACCATCATTTTCAGCAAGCCGCTTTCATATGTCCCCCTAAATGCAGTATGCGGCTTTATTCTTCCGACAACGACTATTCCGTCAGCTTGAGATGCAATCTTGTCAAGATAGACAGAGTTACCCTCAGGAGTATGTCCGATGATTACCGTTTCCATGCTTGATCTTATCGGAACACCCATTGTCTTTTCTGTCACATTATAACTCGCAAGAACTTCAAGTTGTCCTTCCGCGGTCGCTCCTCCGTGACTTCCCATCGAGGGGAAGATAAAAGGCTTTCCGCCAAGTTTTTGTACATGATCGATTATACCCTTGAGAATTTGGTCAATATTCGCAACGCCCCGACTTCCTGCAGTAATTGCAATGCTCATTCCGGGTTTTATAGTGGATGCTATTTCATTATTAGAAAACTCGTTGGCTATCGCTGTCGGTATATCCCGGATAGCATTGTCTTCAAAAATCTGTTTTATTTTCGCCATCCGCGGGATCTTGATCGAATCGAGGATATTATCAATAACCCCATATCGATCCCACGTACTATCTCTTAATAACTCGCTCATTTGAATCACCCGCTGGTATAAAAGACTGGAAGTAACGCCGGAAGTATAGGGGGCTGTTTTTGCTTGTCAAGGGATATTTTGCCGACTTGCTTCGGCAGCCGGGTGGTCGTCCTCGAACAGAAAGGACTTGATAACTTCCTCCCGCCAGGATCGCCATTGCCTCAATGCTCACCCGGGCTGCGAAATCCGCTGTCCGGAAGAGCTGGAAAGACCGGATACTGAAACCCTGGGCCGAGACCCTGTTCACAAGGCTCGACACGCTGAAGTTTCTCTGCTACATAATTTTTTTTCCAGCGATCATACCGATCATCCAGTATCAGGCCACGGACAGCCGGTGGCCTGCCTTCTCCCCGGTGGCCTTCAGGCCGGCACTGAATGATCTGAAGCGGGGGATGCCGCTTGCGGTGTTCGGTCTGACCATGGCTATGGAGGATGTGAGGTTGTATATTTATTCTTTTCAAGCCAAATCTACGCGTAAACCGGATGAACCAAAGTGGGGTAAAATTCAATCGACACTCATATTGCATAAGTTAAAGGGGGATTCATGATGCGTTGGAGAAGTCAATCCCAGCTGGGAGTGCCGGAAGGGGCTCTCGCCCGCGGCCTATATCGCTCCATGGGATATACGGATGAAGACTTTCGCAAGCCGGTCATTGCTATTGTCAACACCTGGAATACGATATGCCCCGGACATTTTTGTCTTAATCAAGTGGCGGCAGAGGTGAAGAAAGGAATTACACAAAATGGCGGAATGGCCGTAGAGTTCGGAACAATCGGCCCCTGTGACGGCATCGCCCAGGGAAATGAAGGAATGGCCTATATCCTTCCTTCGCGGGAGGTTATCCTGCATAGTGTAGAGGTTATGGTAGAAGCCCACCGGTTTGATGGGCTCGTATTATTAGGTTCTTGCGATAAAACGGTCCCGGCTTTGCTTATGGCGGCAGCCCGTTTGGACTTGCCGACCATTCTGGTGAACGGCGGGCCCATGGAACCCGGAACTCGTCATGGCCGAGATATCGATGTGAACGAAATCGAAATTGCCGTCGGGGAGTACCAGGCCGGAAAAATTGATTTGGCAGAGCTTACCGATGTTGAAAAATCAGCTTGTCCTACTCCCGGTTCGTGCACCATGATCGGCACTGCCAATACGATGTCCTGCTTGAGCGAAGCCATGGGACTTTCCCTTCCGGGAAGTGCGACCATCCCCGCTACTTATTCCAAACGGTTGCAGGCAGCCAATGAATCGGGACGGCGGGTGGTTGATCTCGTTCGTGAAGGGGTCACGGCCCGACAAATCATCACGGCTCCGGCGATGGAGAACGCCATTCGGGTCGGCCTGGCCATAGGAGGATCAACCAATCTGGTTTTGCATTTACTCGCATTGGCCGAGGAAGCGGATCTTCCGCTGCAGATCGATGATTTTGATCGCTTGAGTAAGGAGACCCCTTACATCGCATCCGTGATGACTGCCAGTGAGTATGACATGGTGGATTTCCATCGGGCCGGTGGAATCCCCGCCGTGATGCAGCAATTGCTCCCTCTGCTCCACGGAGATGCGCTCACGGTGAGCGGTTATTCGGTACGGGAGAATGTCAAAGACGCCCGGATCGAGGATGAAAGGGTGATACGACCCCTTGCGAACCCCTTTAAACCGGACGGCGGGTTGGCCATTATGAGAGGAAATCTGGCCCCGCAAAGCGCGGTCGCAAAACCGTCGGCCATATCGGCGGAACGTTTACAGGTGGAAGGCCCGGCAGTGGTGTTTAACTCTGAACAAGAGCTGATCGCAGCGATTGGGGAAAGGAGAATTGCGCGGGGTGACATCCTTGTCGTCCGATATGAAGGGCCCAAAGGAGGACCCGGTATGCGGGAGATGTATACTCCGCTCAAGCTCCTCGATGGATATGGTCTGGCCGAGCATGTTTACTTGATCACGGATGGCCGCTTTTCCGGCTCCAACCGGGGAGGATTTGTGGGCCACGTTTGTCCGGAGGCAGCAGAAGGAGGCCCGCTGGCTATTGTGGAAAATGGAGATCTGATCAGAATCGATGTGCCGAATCGCCGTGTTGATCTCCTGGTGGGCGAGGAGGTAATGGCACGGCGTTTTGAAACGTGGCAAGGTCCTGTTGTCAAGGTGAAAAAAGGATATTTGGCCCTTTATGCCGATTTGGTCAAGCCGGCATTCCGTGGGGCCGTAATGAAGAGCGAATCATGAACAGGTGCAAGGGGGAAGTGGGATGAGAGGCGCCCGAAGATACGCCTGGATAACCTTCTGGATCATCTCCGCCCATTACCTCATCGGCAATTTTCACCGGGTCTGTCCCGCGGTGGTCGCCCCAGAGCTGATCAGCGCATTTGGGATCAGCGGCGCCTCCCTGGGCATCCTCGCCTCGACCTACTTCTTTGCCTACGCGGCGATGCAGATCCCCGTGGGGGTCCTTGCCGACGCCTGGGGGGCGAAAAAAACGGTCATCCTGTTCGGCTGCCTGGCAGCTCTGGGCGGGTCCGTATCTTATGGATGCCTATGGGCTCTCGAAACTTGCGACGGGGACCGTCCTGTCGATGGTGGCCTTTTCCATTATCTTCGGCGCCCCATTCTTGGGTTTCCTCTCCGACCGGGTCCTCACGAGCCGTAAAAAGGTGCTCGTGGGGGGCGCCGTAACCCTTTGCCTCTGCTGGGTCGCGCTGCTCACTTTCCACGGGAATCTTCCCTACATTGTGCTCTGCGGCGTTTTCTTGTTCATGGGGCTGACGTCGAGTGCGATCGGCATCATCGGGGTCATGGCTGCCAAGGAGCTCTTCCCGAACGACATTGCCGGCACGGCGATAGGAACGTTGAATGGTTTTCCTTTCCTCGCCGGCATCATCTCCCAGCCGGTCGTCGGGATGATCCTTGATCGGTCCGGCACCGCAGCACCCTATCCGCCCGCCGCCTATCTCCCCATGATCTATTTGTTCCTTGCCGCCGCGGCCGTCTCTTTCCTGTGCAGCCTGTTCGTTAAGGAGACGTTCAAACGATAGTCGGAAGGATCATGATGCGGGAGTTTTTCGCACTTGCCCGGGCCGCCCGGAGATTTGCCAATTTGGTCCTTGCAAAATCCGGTGATGACTGTGTTCGAATCCAAACCGTTAGCCCGCGCACACCCTCTGCGCCTATCGACAGGTGATTTTTGGCGCGCATAACGGGTCGAACAAGAAGGAAGCCATTCCGCGAGCGAATCAGGTTGCTATTGACATCCTGGTTCGTTTCTTGTGCCAATAATATCTTGCCTTTTGAGACAATTCGGATGTTAAATATCCCTTGACAAGCAAAAACAGCCTCCTATACTTCCCACCATCGAAAGCAATGCCTTATCAAGCAAACAAATCAAAGTAATGCTGAATGATCTTTGATTTTAAATTGAAAATCCACGAGACCAAGGTGTCTAAAGAGATGGTAACAGACCCGTTCCGGTGTGGTTTTGCCGTCGATTTTTATCTCGGATGATAGGGATAGGATTGGGACCGAAGAGTAATCATTGAAAGGATAGGATGATGTATAATCGTGTTTTGATGACCGGTGCTGACGGTGTCATCGGACGAGTGCTTCGTGAAGCGCTCAGGGGAGTCTACCCGGTATTGCGTCTTTCCCATCGCAGGCCTTTCGGAGATCCCGAGACCGGTGAGGAGATCGTGCTGGCCAATCTGGATAACTATGATGAAGTGGATACCGCCATGGAAGGGGTGGATGCCGTCATTCACCTGGGAGGCAAGGCCGAGGAGGGGACGTGGGATGTGGTTTTGAAAAGCAATATCCTCGGCGCCTTCAACACGTTTGAGGCTGCCCGGCGCCATGGAATAAAACGTTTCGTGTTTGCCAGCACCAACCATCTTGTCGGTTACCACCGGAGAGACCGCAAGCTTACGGTCAGTGATCCGCCGCGTCCCGATTGCCGTTACGCAGCCACCAAGGTTTTCGGGGAGGCGCTGGCACGCCTGTATGCGGACAAATATGGCATGAGCAATATATGTATGCGAATCGGATCGTTTCAGCCCCGGCCGTTGAATGTGAGAATGCTGAGCTGTTGGCTCAGTCATCCGGACATGGTGCAACTGATCCGGGTTTGTCTGGATGCGCCCCTGGATCTTCATTACGAAGTGGTATGGGGGGTATCCGGCAATGACCGAAGCTGGTGGGACAACACGCCGGCTGAACGTCTGGGATATCGTCCCCGGGATAATTCCGAGGACTTTGCGGAAGAGATTTTCGCGGCACAGCGCCGGGCCCGGGAACAGAGTCAGGTCGTATCCAAGAGCGGCACCACGGACGCGGCAGACCAGGCAGCGGTCGTTTCGGCCATCAAGGCGGTACAGGCCGATGAACCGCCGGCCGAGGGATTGTTCCAGGGAGGCCCCTACTGCGCCATGGAGTTCACCGGCGACGTGGATAAAATTGATTAAACTCGACAAATCTGAGGAGGGATGAAAATGGATTCATCAAATGGCAGGAAAACCCCCAGGCTGACCGCCCCCAAAGGGGCCTGCGATACACATATGCATTTTTACAACGCCACATTCTCTTCAGCTCCCACGGCGCTCATGACGCCGCCCGATGCCTGGGTGGACGAATACCGGTCGCTTCAAAAGCGGCTGAATCTGGAGCGGGTGGTGATCGTCCAGTCGACCACCTATGGCATGGATAACTCTTGTCAACTGGCGGCGATGAAGGCAATCGGTGAAAATGCCCGGGGGGTAATGGTGGTCAACGCTTCGACCAGCGACGCTGAGTTGGACCGGCTGACCCGGCTGGGTGTCCGGGGCGCGCGATTTCATATGCTCCCCGGAGGCGCCGTACCCTGGGATATTCTGGAAGAGGTGGCCGCGCGGGTGCACAATTTCGGCTGGCACATTCAGCTCCAGATGAACGGAAGGGAATTTCCCCAGCGGGAGGCGATGCTGAAACGCCTGCCGGGCACGCTGGTGGTGGATCATGTGGGGCGGTTCATGGGACCGGTGCCAACCGGTGATCCGGCTTTTAAGGTGCTGTTGCGGTTTCTGGAAACCGGCCGGTGCTGGGTCAAGCTGTCGGCTCCCTATGAATCTTCCGTATCAGGCGCCCCGGATTGGGCGGATGTCGCTCCTGAGGCACGGGCGCTGGCCAAGGCCGCACCCGAGCGAATGCTGTGGGCCAGCAATTGGCCTCATCCGGGTCAGAAGAATCGACCGGACGAAGCGGATTTGCTTGACTTGCTGCTCGACTGGGTGGATGACGAAACCGTCCGGAACAAGATCTTGAGGGACAACCCCGCTGAGCTCTATGGATTCTGAGCGGTCTGATGGATGATGAGCAAAAAGAACAAGTTTCTTCCCTGAATAAAACCGGTGCGGCACACCGGGGGCCATTGCTCGCTATGGCACAACCAACTCATTCCAGCACCAACCCCATCGCCGCCGGTTTGAACAAGCGCGCATCCATCGTTTTCAGATTTGGGCTGACGCGCAGTTCGATGTCTGCTTGCGCAAGCACATCGCGCGCTAAATCAACACCGGGTGCGATTTCGGTCACCGTGAGTCCGGCGGGTTCGAGTTTGATGACGCAGCGCTCGGTAACATACGTGATGTCTTGCCGATTAATGCGCGCGCGGCGGCCGCTGAAGGTAACATGCTCGACCGCGCACATAAATTTGCGCGCCTTGCCTTCTTTGACGATTCGCAGTTTGCCATTTTCAAGCGCCAACTCCAAACCGCCCGCTGTAAAATAGCCGCTGAAAACGATCTGCCGTGCGTTTGCCGTGATGTCAATGAAGCCGCCCGCGCCCGCCGTTACGTGCGGACGCGCTGCGAGGCGCGATACATTCACGTTCCCGTCCCGGTCTACTTGCATGAACGAAAGCAGACTGCGATCAAATCCGCCGCCGTGAAAGTACGTGAACTGATCCGGCGATGGCACGATCGCCTGCGCGTTGACCGCGCAGCCGAATGGAAAGCCGGTCAACGGCAATCCGCCGACCGCACCTTGTTCGATCACCCAAGTCACCGCGCCGTGCAAACCTTCTTCAAGCAAGATCTCCGGGACGAGCGCGGAAATACCGAAGCCCAGGTTGACCGCTTCGTCTTGCCGTAGCGTCATCGCCGCGCGGCGCGCGATGATCTTGTCGGTGTCGAATGGCAGCGGCTTCCATTCGCTGAGCGGACGCCGCGTCTCGCCGCTGATCGCCGGATCGTACGGCGTCTGTGTCGTCTGCCATTGCTCGGGAACGACGACGAGGTAATCCACCAAAATGCCCGGCACACGCACCGATTGCGGATGAAGCGCACCTGCTGTGGTCAATCGCTTGACCTGCGCGATGACGGTGCCGCGATTGTTCCTCGCCGCGAGCGCGACATCGTACGCGCCGAGGTATGCGCCTTCGTGTTCCATGGAGATATTTCCGTACTCGTCAGCCGTCGTGCCGCGAATGATCGCGATGTCCGGCTGAAGCGCTTTGAAGTAAAGCCATTCTTCGCCGTCAAACTCGACGACACGCACGATGTCGGCGGGAGTGCAATCGTTCATGCGCCCGCCTTGCCGACGCGGGTCAATGAACGTGTCCAATCCGACTTTGGTCAGTATGCCGGGTCGTTTCGCTGCGCCTTCGCGAAGCATGTGAAAGAGCGTGCCGCTCGGAAAGTTGTACGCTTCTATTTCGTTGCGATTGATCATCTGCCAAATTCTTGGCGAAGGCATGGATGATGGTCCGCTCGGATATGAACCGGCAATCGCGCGCCGCAACAATCCCGGCCGCGCGAGATGATCAATCCCAGCGATGCCGTACAGGTCGCCGGAGGCAATCGGGTGAATGCTCGTGAGATTCTTCGGCGCGCCGGTATTGGCAAAGCGTTCTCCGATCGCTTGGAGAATCGCGTCAGGACAGTTCAGCCCGGAGGATGAACTGACACAGAGCGTCGCACCATCGGGAATGCGCGCGGCAGCCTGTTCAGGAGGGATGACTTGTATTCGCGACATGCTTATTCTTTGCACTCCTCAAACGACTGTCGCCTTCATCCAGCCGGTACTATTGTGGAAACCGGTTAGGGAATTGCCCGGCGGATTGACGGCATCACACGCTTTGCGTTCTGCCGCGCTCAACAGCATCTCGAGGACATGCAACATTTCGCGCAGTTGCGCCAGCGTGCGCGCCCCCGGTGTCTTCCTCGCCCAGACGGTTCGCGCTAGACGAACTTGGGCATGAACAGCTTCGGGATAAACAGGACCACCTGCGGGAACAGGATGATCAGGAACAGCATGATCAGCATCGGGATCAGGATGATGATAACGTCCTTGATCACGTGGGACACCGTGGTTTTGGCGATGGCCACGTCGATCAGGAGGCACAGGCCGTACGGGGGCGTCACCAGACCGAAGGCGAGTGACACGACCCCTATCAGCGCGAAATGAATCGGGTGCATCCCGACCTTCAGCGCCATGGGTGCCAGGATTGGCGCGATGATGATGATGGCCGGCACCGCGTCGATGAAGCATCCGATGAAGAGAAATGCCCCCGCCTCCACCAGCCCCACGCTCACCACCCCAACGCCGAACTGAGTGAGGTACTTGATGACCGCTGCGGGAATCTGGTAGTAGGCCATCACCCAGCCGAAGGCCGACGCCGTCCCGATGCAGAACAGCGAGATCGAGCCCAGGCGCGCGGTGTTGTAAAGCACCTCTCTGATCTGCTTGAGACCCATCGTGCGGTGGATGAACAGGCCGACGAAGAAGGAATAGAGCACGGCCACCACGGCCGCCTCCGTGGGGGTGAAGAACCCGCCTACCACGCCCCCGATGATGATCACCGGCGTCATCATCGCGGCCAGCGCGGCCCACACGGAGACGAAGAACTCCTTGAGGGTCGGCTTTGCGTAGATGGGGTAATTCCGGGCCCGCGCGTAGAACCAGGTCGCAATCATCTGGGACACGCCCACCATAATGCCGGGGATGAAGCCCCCCAGGAACATGGCGCCGATGGAGACGTTCATCACGCCGCCCCAGACCACCATCAGGATGCTGGGCGGGATGATGACCCCCATGACTGAGGAGCAGCAGGTGATGGCCACGGTGAAGCTCTTATCGTAGCCTTGCTTCTCCATGGCCGGGATGATGATGGAGCCCTCGCCCGCCGCGTCCGCCGTCGAGGAGCCGGAGATCCCCCCAAAGATCATGCTCACGACGACGTTGATGTAGGCGAGTCCCCCGCGATACCGCCCCACCAAGCACTTGGTGAGGTCGATCAAGCGGTCGGTGATCCCCGCCGCGTTCATAATGTTCGCGGAGAGGAGGAAGAACGGCACTGCAAGCAGGATAAACGAGTTGTAGGCCTTGGTCATCTCGCCCATCATCAGGACCGGGGTCAGTCGCGGATCGATGACCATGATCGGCAGCGTGGCGAGCCCGAGGGCGAATGCCACCGGCACACGCAGGATGACCAGGAATGCGAAGGTCCCGAACAGAATCGCTGCGACTTCACCTGGCGACATTGAAATCCCCCCTCAGGAGCTCGATGGCGTTCTTGTCTCCCCGCAGCACCGCGAACACGATCAGAATGCGCTCCATCAGGAAGACGATCCAGCTCACACCCGCCACAAAGTAGATCCCGTGAATGAAGATGAGATTGAGCCCCGTCAACTCCGAGGACTGTGAGTAGCCGAACATGGCGTACCCCCACCCATACCAGACGAAGATGCCCGCCAGGGTCCCCATGGCGACGTAGACGAAAAGGCGCAAGAGCGCTTCGACTTTTGGGTTCGATGGCAATGGGAGGACGTCCACCTCGAAATGGGATCCATCCCGCACGGCGAGAGTCGCGCCCACGATGATCATCCAGATGAAGCAGAAGCGGGCCACCTCCTCGGTCCAGATCCAGCGAGGAATCAGCTCCGTATACCGGGAGAAGATTTGGAGCGTGACCGGCACCACCAGGACGCCCATGATGACCCATGAGAGCGTCTGGAGTCCCTTGTAATACCAGTTAATGAAACTCTTGACCATGTGATGATCGTGCATAACCCTCCTGTTCGGGAAGCACCTGACCCGCCGGAATCTCCGTGCACCGGCGGTTTCCGTTCGAAGTGCGCAACCCCCTCGCCGACTGGACTCCTGAAAACCTGTCGGTGTCTGATACCCTGCATCCGCTAATGCGATAAGAAGCCGGCTCCCCGCTGTTCCGGGGAGCCGACGCGTCACCTGCTGGATCGAACCGATCCGCGCTACTTCACCGCGTTGATGTTGGCCAGCACCTTTTCCGCACCGACCTCCTTCGCGAAGGCCTCCTTCACCGGTGCGGCCAGTTCCAGGATCTTTGCGCGATCCTTGAAATCCCACACTTGAATCTTCTTCTCTTTCTCCATCTGCACCATGATCTTGTCGTCGGCCTCACGCTCCCACTTGCGACCATAGGCGGCGCCCAACGTGCCGGCCTTCACGATGCAGGCCTGGAGATCCTGGGGGAGCTTTTTGAAGGTTTTCCCGCTGAATCCGAGAGGCCGGATGGTGATCGCATGCATCGTCTTGGAGATGTTCGGCGCCACTTCGTGCCACTTCATCTGATACCAGCCCGGGCTCTCGTTCTCGCCCGCCAGGATGACCCCGGTCTGGACGGCGTTGTAGACCTCGTCGTAAGCGATGACGGTTGGGGCTGCCGTGATGGCCTGGAACATCTTGGTCTGGATGGGGGCGCCCATGACGCGGATAGACAGGTTCTTCAACTCGGCCATGTCCCGCACGGGCTTCTTTCCTACGATGTTGCGAACCCCTCCGCCGGCGTACCCGATCATCATGACGTCGGCCTTGGCCATCAGATCGTCATAGATGGGCTTCAGCGCGGCACCGGTGGAGAGGACCTTGTTCCAATGGTCGATGTCCCGGAAGAGGAACGGCATGTCCATGATGGTGGTCGGCTTGGAGAAGGTTGCCGCATGAGACGGGGCAAACACGGCGTAGTCCACCGAAAGGCCCTGGCTCATGTAACTGACGTAATCCTTCTCCAGCCCGAGTTCGCGGTTGCGGTGCAACGTGAAGCTGATCGGCTTGCCGTAGCACTTCTTGACTTCATCCTCGAACTTTAGCATGGTCTGGTTGTACGAGTGAGTGTCGTCGAACTGACTCGCACCCTTCAGGGTGATCGTCTGGGCCAGCGCGGGCAGCGCGGGAACGGTGAGTGCCACGCCAAGCGCCAGGGCCAGGACAAACCGCAGAACCTTCCTTCTCATGTCGTCTCCCTCCTTAAAGTAGCGTTTTTTTGGTTTGTTTGATAGGAAATAATATTGGACAGGCCAGAGTATAGGGGCTCTATTATTGCCTGTCAATGGATTATTTGGATCGTGTCCCGCCAAAATGAGAATGTCCTAAATCACCAAAGTAGAAATGTCCTAATGTAAGGCTGTAATTTTTCCCTAACGAAGGGGGGTAATTATGGCCGGGAGGGACATTATCGTCATGAGTATGCGGGAGGTCAGGCGAC
>JAPLJY010000107.1 GCA_026388345.1 Deltaproteobacteria bacterium | reverse complement strand
ATGCTCGACACCGACACCAAACGCCGCATCGACACCGCCCGCGACATCCTCGTCGGCAAAGTCCCCGACCCCAAATCCCAGGTCGAGCAGATCACCATAGCCCTGATCTACAAGTTCATGGACGACATGGATGCCGAGAGCGAGGAGTTCGGCGGGAAGCGCAAGTTCTTCGCCGGAGAGTTTGCCCGCTACGGCTGGGCCAAACTCATGCGCTCCGGGCTCGGCGGCCACGAGACCCTGAACCTCTATGCCGAGGCCATCGCCAAGATGCCGGAGAACCCCGGCATCCCGCTGCTCTTCCGCGACATCTTCAAGAACGCCTATCTGCCCTACCGCGACCCGGAGACCCTGCGCGCCTTCCTCAAGGTCATCGACGAGTTCAACTATGACCATAGCGAACACCTCGGCGACGCCTTCGAGTACCTGCTCTCCGTGCTCGGCTCCCAGGGCGACGCCGGGCAGTTCCGCACCCCACGCCACATCATCGACTTCATGGTCGAAATCATTGACCCGAAGAAGACCGAGACCGCGCTCGATCCGGCCTGCGGCACCGCGGGGTTCCTGATCTCTTCCTTCAAGCACATCCTCAGGGCCAACACCGACGCCAAAGGCAATAGCACCCTGACGCCGGACGAAAAGGGCCGCCTTGCGCAGAACTTCGCGGGCTACGACATCTCGCCCGACATGGTGCGCCTTAGCTTGGTCAACCTGTACCTGCACGGCTTTGCCGATCCGCACATCGCCGAGTACGACACGCTAACCAGCCAGGACCGGTGGAACGAATACGCCGATGTGATCCTCGCCAATCCACCCTTCATGTCGCCGAAAGGCGGCATCAAACCCCACAACCGCTTCTCGGTGCAGTCCAAGCGCAGCGAGGTGCTGTTCGTTGACTACATGACCGAGCACCTCACGCCAAACGGCCGCGCCGGCATCATCGTGCCCGAAGGGATCATCTTCCAGAGCCAGACCGCCTACAAGCAATTGCGCAAGATGCTGGTGGAGAACTGCCTCATCGCCGTCGTCTCGCTTCCGGCAGGTGTGTTCAATCCCTATTCCGGCGTCAAGACCTCGATCCTGATCCTCGACAAGTCTCTGGCTAAGAAGACCAACACCATCGCCTTCTTCAAGATCGAAAACGATGGTTTCGGCCTCGGCGCCCAGCGCCGCGAGATGGTTAAGAACGACCTGCCGCTGGCCCATGCCGAGATTGCCGAATACCTGCGCCGCCTGCGGGCGGGGGAATCGGTTGACGACTACCAGCCGACTTTGGGGCTGATCGTGGCGAAGGGAAAAATCGCAGCGAACGGCGATTACAACCTGAGCGGGGAGCGGTATCGGGAGGAAACAGCGCAGAGTCACGTTTTTCCGTTGGTGAGGATCGGCGACATATGCACGATCAATCCGCGCAAGAGCCAGATGGCCGAGTTGCAGCCTGATACCCGTGTTTCGTTCGTACCGATGGCTGATTTGAACGAGCACCGCATAGCGTTTCAACCCAATGAAGAGAAGCGGCTTTCTGAGGTATCGGCCAGCTACACCTACTTTGAGGACAACGATGTTCTTCTCGCAAAGGTGACGCCATGCTTCGAGAACGGGAAGGCGGGCATAGCGCGAGGTCTGCTAAATGGGCTTGGATTCGGTTCTAGCGAATTTTACGTTTTGCGACCGATCAGCCAGGTTCTACCGGAGTGGATTTACTTCTGCGTGACGCATCCGTTGTTCAGAGATGCTGCTATCGCTCAAATGACTGGCACTGGCGGGTTGCAGCGTGTTCCAAGACGTTATGTAGAAGATTTTCAGATCCCCCTGCCGCCGCTGGATGTGCAGAAGGAGATCGTGGCGGAAATCGAGGGCTACCAGAAAGTCATCAACGGTGCCCGCGCCGTCCTCAACAACTACCGCCCCCACATCCCTATCCACCCCGATTGGCCGATAGTGGAGTTGGGAGAGGTGCTTACGCTCCAGAGAGGCTACGACCTTCCGAAGCAGCAATGGGAGGATGGACCCTACCCGATCGTCGGTTCAAATGGCATTATTGGCTTCCATGCTCATTACAAGGAGGTTGGACCGGGGGTGGTTACAGGACGAAGCGGAACAATCGGAAAAGTACACTTCATCGACTTCGATTATTACTGGCCGCATAATACGGCACTGTTTGTCAAAGACTTTAAGGGAAATGAACCAAAGTACTTGAAGGTATTGTTAGAGTCGATCGATCTCAAATCACTCGGGGAGAGAACTGCCGCAGTTCCTTCGCTTGATCGTAAGAATGCTCACCGCGTCAAGGTTCATCTGCCCCGAGTTCCCGAGCAGCAAGCGATCGTCGCCGAGATCGAAGCCGAGCAGACGTTGGTCGCCGCCAACCGCGAATTGATCGCCCGCTTCGAGAAAAAGATCCAGGCCGCCCTCGCACGCATCTGGGGAGAAGAATCATGAGTAAAGACCTGACCAACTCGTCCGTCCACCGCCAGAACATTCTTAACAACCCTTACGCTCTCCAGGAGATCGAGAAGGCGACCCGGATCAGTGGCATCCCCTTCGAGGGAAAGTCCGTGGTGCTCAAGGAGCAGATAGCCGCTTTTTTTGAGGTCACCCCCCGCACGGTGGACAACTACATCGAAAAATACGGGGACGAACTGCGCCAAAACGGGTACGAGGTGATACGTGGTAACCGCTTAAAAACACTTAAATTAGAGATTTCTGCACGGGGTGATAACGAAACAGATTTCGTTATCAAAACCAACGTTCTGGGCATCTTCGACTTCCGGGCCTTCCTGAACTTGGCCATGCTAATGGTGGAGAGCGAGCGGGCTGCACTGCTGCGCAAGGCGATCCTGGATATCGTCATCGACACCATCAACACGCGCACCGGCGGCGGCACCAAGTACATCAATCAACGGGACGAGGATTTCCTGCACTCATGGTTCGAGGAGGAGGACTACCGCAAGCAGTTCACCGACGCCCTGTGCAACTTTGTGGATATGGGAAACTTCAAATACCCGCTCTACACGGATAAAATATATGTAAGTATCTTCCGGGAGAAGGCGCAGGAGTACCGCAAAGTGCTGCGGTTGCATGAGAAGGACAAGGTGCGGGATACCTTTTATGCCGAAATCCTTGATTTGGTGGCCTCGTATGAGTGCGGATTTGCCGATGTGATGAGCAAGGCCTTTACCGAGAAAAGGTGCAAGCTCACATCCTGGGAGGTGGATGCACTGTTCGCTGATTTTGAGCGACAGGCTCACTGGAAACCATTGATCGAGAAGGCCAGAAGCAAGATGGCCAGTCGCGATCTGGCCTTCCGGGATGCCTTGCATCAACAATTGACGGAATACATCACTCCGTTGAAGAGGGAGGAGTTCGAACGGTTCATCGGCGAGAAAAGCAAGGAACTGGCCGAGCGTCTGGAGGATGCCAAAGACGTAATGAAACGCCTCAAGGAGCGCGAGTAGCCATGCCGATCCTATACCTCACGCTCGATCAGGCCATTGAGGTGCATCGCAAGACGGTGGAGGTCAGCGGCGGCGGAGCCATGGGGCATCTTAATCTTGACAGCCTGGAGAGCGTTCTCAACTTCATCAGGGACGACGATTATTACCCTACCTTCACCGACAAGCTGACACATCTTTTCTTTTGCGCGTGCAATTTCCACTGTTTTCAAGACGGCAATAAGCGCATCGCTATCACTCTTTGTGCCCAAATGTTGCTTATGAATGGTTATCTCTACTGTGTCGGGCACTTTCTGCGTGAGATGGAAAATATCAGCTACCATGTCGCCGCCGGAAAGATCGGGAAGGAACTCTTGGGAGAGATTATCGCAGCCTGTCTGAACGAAGAGATGGATTCCGAACCGCTAAAATTGAAAATTCTCGAAGCCATTTCCAGAGGCGAATCCCAGAGGCAGAGGTAAGGGATTATGGACGATAGCACGTCCTATGCGGTGGTGAATGCCGTTTACCACCGCGGCTACGATGTTCGGGAGCCGGTGGAAATCCGTATCATGCATGACGAGTTGGTGGTCCTGAGTTACCCCGGACCGGACCGTTCCGTGCGCCTGGAGCAACTTCGGGCCGGCAAGGCCATGCCTCGACACTACCGGAATAGGCGCATAGGCGAGTTCCTAAAAGAGTTGGAGTTCACCGAAGGCCGTTCCACCGGGATTCCCAAGATCATTGACGCCATGCAGGCCAACGGCTCGCCTCCCGCCGAATTTGACTTCGACGAAGACCATAGCTACTTCATGGTACGCCTTCCGATACATCCGGCGGCATTGGAGGTGGCCGATTCAGAGGTGGGGGAATTGGCTGATGCTGTCACCCCGCAAGTCACCCCGCAAGTCAGTCGGCTGCTGGAGGTTTTGATCGGTGATATGTCCCGCGCCGAGCTCATGAGCGCGCTCGCACTCAAAGACAGCATGCATTTCGCGAACGATTACCTTCGACCCGCACTGGAGGAAGATCTGATCCAATACACCATTCCCGACAGGCCCAATAGCCGACTCCAGCAGTACCGACTTACAGAGAAAGGGCGTGCAGTTCTTGTCTCGCTGGAGAGGTTGATGCACAGCGAATGAGCGGCAACAACCGATCCGACATCGCACCCGGCATGCGGGTGAGAGTGGTCCGGAAAGAGGATCAGCGAAGCGGCGCCCTCACGGAAGGGGTCGTCCGGGATCTGCTCACGAAATCGCCCCACCACCCCCACGGCATCAAGGTGCGCCTGGAGGGCGGCATCGTCGGCCGGGTGAAAGAGATTTTGGGCGCCTGAAGGGCACCTTTTTTCCCGCGGAAAGGATCTCCATGCAGATTTACGTCGATGCGGACGGATTTCCCAGGGCGGCGAAGGAAATCCTGATCAGGGCCGCCCTGCGCCTGGGCGTGCCCCTCGTCTTCGTGGCCAACAAGCCCGTCCGCCAAGAGCCGTCATCCCTGATTTCGCGCCTTCTCGTTCCCGGGGGGCCGGACATCGCTGATGACCGCATCGTGGAGTTGGCAGAGCCGGGCGATCTGGTGATTACAGCCGACATCCCCCTGGCGGACCGGGTCGTCTCCAAGGGCGCCTTCGCCCTTAACCCCCGGGGAAAGCTCTACACGGAGGAGAACATCAAGGACCGTCTGGCCGTGCGGGATCTCCTGAGCGAACTGCGGGATGGCGGCCTGATGACGGGCGGACCGCCGGCCTTCGGGAAGAAAGACTGCCAGGCATTTGCCGACCAGCTCGATCTTTTCCTGATTCGCCGGTTGAAGGAGGAAAGGGCCTAACCGGCAGCGTACCTTATTCCCCTTTGAAGACGGGTTTCCGTTTCTCAGCAAAAGCGGCAAGGGCCTCCAGACGGTCCTTCGTCGGAATGGTCGCCTCATAGGCCTTGGATTCCAGCGGGAGGGCCACTCCCAGCGAGGCCTCCATCCCATAGTTGATCGCAAATTTCGCCTGGGCGACGCCGATCGGACCGTTTTTGGCGATTTCCCGGGCAAGCTCCAACGCCGCCGGCATCAATTCCGACGGTTCCACGACGCGGTTCACCAGACCGATCTCCAGGGCCGTTTTGGCGTCGATCCGCCGGGCGGTGAAGATCAGTTCCTTGGCCTTGGCGATGCCGACGATCCGCGGCAGCCTCTGCGTTCCGCCCGCCCCGGGGATGATCGCCAGGCTTGTTTCGGTGAGTCCCAGGATCACGTTGGAGGATGCGATCCGGAGGTCGCAGGCAAGCGCCAGCTCAATACCTCCGCCGAAGGCGAAGCCGTTGATCGCCGCGATCACCGGAACCCGGACCTGTTCCACCGCGGTGAAGGTGTTGCGGATCGTGAAGATGAACCGCCGGACCTGATCGGTGCTGAGCGTCCGGCGCTCCTTGAGGTCCGCCCCGGTCGAAAAGGAGGCTTTCTTTGCATCCTCGCCTCCCGCGCCGGTGACGACGATGCAGCGCAGGCCCATGTCGAAGTTCGCCTCGCGGATCGTGTCGGACAGCGCCGCGAGCAGATCGAAATTGAAGCAGTTCATCGCCTCGGGACGGTTCAGCGTCAGGATCAGGATTCCTTCTTCCGTTCTTTCCTGCAACAGGATGTCGGCCATACAACCCTCCTTAACGGCTCATCATGCATGTACGTTCTGATGGATTCCCGCTTTCGCGGGAATGACCTTTTTGGCATTAAACCTTCAGGTCCCCCCAGACGGACTCCCGGATGGGAACGTGCAGCGCGATCTCGAAGGCGCGGGCAAGCTTCTCCCTCGCCTCGGAAAAGGCAATGACGCCGTCGTGGAAGAGGAGCGATCCTGTGTAGAAGGGGTGCCCCTCCTCGTCGTAATGCTCCCGCATTGACTGGCGGAAGCTTGCCATCTCCCCCTCGTTCACCGTACCCCCCTTGTCCGTGACGTTCTTGCGCCGGACCGTCTCCAGGATGAAGCCGGCCGTCTCGCCGGACATGACGGTCGTGCGGCCCCGCATGTTGGTAAAGGCGAAGCGGGGTTTGAAGGCCCGGCCGCACATCCCGTAGTTGGCCGCCCCGTGGTCGGGACCGATCACGTAGGTCACCTTGGGGACGTCGAGGCAGGTGCAGGTGCGGACCATATCGGAGCCGTACTTGCCGATCCCGCCCCACTCCTCCGCCTTGCCGACCATGTAGCCGGGCGACCCCTGGAGGAAGAGGACCGGAATCCGCGAGTTGCCGCAGCGGATCATCCACTCGGTCGCCTTCCGGGCCGCCTCGATATAGATCATCCCCCCGGCGTTGGAGGCGATCACCCCGACGGGGATCCCCTTGAGCCACATCTTCCCGCAGACGATCGACTCCCCGCGGGCGAGGCCGTACGTGGGCTTGTACTCGTGGAAATAGCTGTCGTCGGCGATGCATTTGAGGGTGTCGCGGATCTGGATGTGCTGGTAGGTGTTGACCGGTGTGGAGTACATCATCTCCCGGAAATCGAAGCGGGGTTCGCGGGATTCCCGGCGGTCGATGAAGAGTTTCTGCGCCGGTTCGAATTCCATCATCGCCCGGAGCTTGGCGATCCCCTCCTCCTGGGTGCGGACGAAATGGTCGCACCCGCCGGAGTGCTGGGTATGCACGTAGGCGCCGCCAAGGTCCTCCATCGAAACCGTCTCGCCGATCGCCGACTTGACCATCGGGGGGCCGGCGAGGAAGGCATAGGCCAGCTTCTCGATCATGATCGATTCGGAGGCGAGGTAGACGATGTAGGCCCCGCCGGCGGTGTTCCCGCCGGTGGAGAGGGTGTACTGTTTGATCCCCTTGGCCGACATCCGGCACATGTTGTAGAACATCGTCCCGAAATGGCCGTCGTCGGCGAAGCAGCCGACCTGGAGAGGCAGATTGATCCCCCCCGAATCGGCGATGTAGATGCAGGGGAGGCCGCACTGCTCGGCAATCGCCTGGGCCCGCATGTGCTTCTTCAGCGTGATCGGAAAATAGGTCCCCGCGGCGTAACGGTTCTCGTTCGCGAAGATCATGCAGTCCTTCGCGTGGACGACGCCGACGCCGGTGATGACGCCGCCGCCCGGGATGTGGCCCCGTTTTTCCTCCTCGTAGACCGGTCCGCCGTATAACCTTTTTTTGCCGATGTCATACCCGACGTCGAGCCCCAGTTCGAAGAAATCCGTTCCGGGATCGACCAGCATCCGGATCAACTCCCGCATCGGCTTCTTCCCCTGCTTGGCAAGCCGTTCCGCTTGCGCCGTGCCGCCGATGTCGTACGCCTCCTCGCGGTGCCTGAGCAGGAGCGCGTCCTGCTCCTCCCAGTGTTTCAGATTGGCATCCCGCTCCTGTTCCTGACGCTCCGCGCGCGTCAGACGCTGCTTCCCCTCTTCCGCCATCTCTCATCCTCCCCATGAAGTCGAATGGAATTCCAATTGTATTGATTGAGAAAGAGAGAGCATTGAATTTCTGCCGAAACTCGGTAAATTGTCATTCCTGCCCCCACTTTCGCGAGGGTAAACTCCAGCAGGAATCCAGTCATCTCGTCGGCTTCATAGATTCCCGCTTTCGCGGGAATGACAAAGAGGGTAGATTTTCAAAGCTCTCAAAAAGCTTACTCCCGGTACATCGACTCGATCAGACCTCCATATTGTGCGTTGATGAACTTCCGCTTCACCTTCATCGTCGGGGTGACCTCCCCGTCCTCGGTGTAGAGCTTCTTGTCGAGGATCCGGAACTTGCGGATGTTCTCCACCCGCGCGAGCTGGTCATTCACCTTGTTCACCTCCGCCTGGATGAGATTGACCACCTCCTCCGTCCGGGTGAGGGTGGCGAATGTGGTGAACTGCACCTTCTGGTCCTGGGCAAACTTGACCACGTTCTCCTCGTCGATCACGATGATCGCGCTGACGAATTTACGGTTGTCGCCGATGACGACCGCATCGTTGATGTACGGTGAAAACTTCAGCAGGTTTTCGATATACTGGGGGGCGATGTTCTTGCCTCCGGCCGTGATGATCAGGTCCTTCTTCCGGTCGGTGATCTTGAGGAAGCCCTCCCCGTCGATCTCGCCGACATCCCCGGTGTGCATCCAGCCGTCGTGCAGCGCCTCCCGGGTCGTCTCCTCGTCCCGGTAGTACCCCTTGAAGATCCCCTTGTGACGGACGAGGATCTCCCCATCCTCCGCAATCCGGACCTCCGTATCGGGAAGGGCTCTTCCGACGGTCCCCAGCTTGAAGTGCTGCTCATCGGACATGTGGGTGATCCCCGTGGTCTCCGTCATCCCGTACCCCTCGCGGATCGGGATACCGATGCTCTGGAAATACTTCATGATATTGTGTGATATGGGGGCCGCACCCGAAAAACCGATTTTGACCCGGTCGAATCCCAGCCGCTCCTTGAGCTTCCGGAAGACGGCAAAGTAGGCAAGTTGATAGGCAAGGCGGAGAGCCGGCGAAGGCGAGTGCCCGGCAAGCTTGGCGTCGTTGTACATCCCGCCGATCTTGAGGGCGGTCTTGTAGGCTTTCCTTTTGAACCAGGTCGCGTCGGCCATCCTCAGCACGATGCCGGAATAGTATTTTTCCCAGATCCGGGGCACGGCATGGAAGAGCGTGGGCGATACATCCCGCATGTCCGCCATTACCGTGTCCGTGTTCTCCGTGAAATTGATGATGTGGCCGATCGTCAGGTGCACCATCAGGTCGTAGATCTGCTCATAGACATGGTTCAGCGGAAGGAAAGAGATGGTCTCGTCGTCCCGCGTCCCCCGGCTCACCGCGGTTGCCTGTTTTCCGACCCAGAGGTACCCCTCGTGGGCAAGCATCGCCCCTTTTGGGGGACCCGTGGTTCCGGAGGTGTAGATGATCCCGGCGATATCCTCCCCGCGCCCCTCCGCGACCAGCCGATCGAAGAGCGACGGATCCTCATCCGCCGCCTCACGGCCGAGGGCCAGCAGGTCGTCGAAACTCATGACCATCGGATCATGGAAATCCCGGAGACCCTCCATGTCCCAGACGATCATCTTTCGGAGCGCCGGCGTGCTCTGCCGGAATACAAGCGCCTTGTCGAGCTGCTCCTCATCCTCGCAGATATAGACCACCGCGCCGGAGTGGCCGACGACATACTCGCACTCCTTGACCGGGTTCGTCGTATAGATCCCGACAAAAGTCGCCCCGGCGGACATCGCCCCCAATGCCGAATAGAGCCACTCCGGCTGATTCTCGCCGATGATGGCTACATGATCCCCCTTCATGACGCCGAGCTTGTGCAGTCCCAGGGCCGCATCCCTCACCTTTTCCAGGTAGCCCGACCAGGGTATGTCGTGCCAGATGCCGAGTTCCTTGTGCCGCATCGCAACCCGTTTTGGCTGTGCGCCGGCGAGCCCGACCAAGGCCTTCGGCAGTGTATCGATCACCATGTTTTCTCCTCTAACGCAATCACGGTATGCGCAGTTTGAAAATTCGATCCCGGATGTGAGCATTGGAGATTTTTCGGGGCACCCTGCCCCCGCAGCGAAGCGAGGAGGCGCAGGGTCGAAAAATGTCCAGCGAACGGAGGAATCAGATTTTCAAGGGTCTAAAATCATACAAATGGATGTTCCCAACCTTCTCGTCAAAAACCTTCCTCAGCGGAATCTGACCTTACGCCGATACCGTTTGTAACCCTTGACCGAAGTCTCCTTGGCGATGCCGAGATAATATTCCTTGACGTCCTCATCCTCCCGGAGGACCTCGGGCTTATCGGCGCGGACGATCCGTCCGTTCTCCATGAGAAAGGCAAAATTAGCGTATTTCAGGGCCATGTTGACGTTCTGCTCGACCAGCAGGATCGTGACGCCTTCTTTCTGATTGATATCCCGGATGATATTGAAGATTTCCTGGGTCAGAAGCGGTGAAAGTCCAAGGGAGGGCTCATCCAGCATCAGGAGCTTCGGACGGCTCATCAGCGCCCGGCTGATGGCGAGCATCTGCTGTTCCCCGCCGCTCAGATGGCCCGCCTGCTGATTCTTCCTGTCCTTCAGGATCGGAAAGTGGGCAAACACATGGTCAACATCATCCTTAACCCCCTTCCTGTCCCTCCGGGTGTAGGCGCCCATCATGATATTTTCCAGCACGGACAGCTCCGGGAAAACCTCCCGGCCTTCCGGAACGTAACTGACACCCATGCGGACAATCTCGTCCGTTCTCTTCCGGTCGATGCGTTCGCCCAGGAATTCGATGGCGCCCTTTTCCGGCTGCTCCTCCTTCAGATCATAGAGAAGACGCATGATGGTCTTCAGGGTCGTCGATTTCCCCGCCCCGTTGGACCCTAGCAGCGCCACAATATCCCCCTGCTTCACCTCGAAAGAGATACCGTGGAGCGCCCGGATCAGATCATACCAGGTTTCAATATTGTTCACTTTCAGCATCCGCGCTCCTCCCCCAGATACGCTCGGATGACCTCCGGGTGGCTCTGGACCTCCTTCGCCGTCCCCTCGATGATCTTCTCCCCCTGGTTCATGGCCAGTATCCGGTCGGAAATGCCCATGATCATGTTCATATCGTGCTCGATCAAAAGGATTGTCACCCGATAGTCGGCCTGTATGTCCTTGATCCAGAGATTCAGGTCTTCCTTTTCTTCCGTATTCATACCGGCGGAGGGTTCGTCCAGCAGCAGGATCTTCGGCTCGAGCGCGAGGGCGCGACCCAGTTCCACCAGTTTTCGTTTGCCGTAGGGGAGGCTCGCCACAAAGTTGTTCCGTACCGATTGCAGGTCCAGAAAATCGATGATCTTCTCGACGATCTCCCGGTTCCGGATCTCCTCCCGGGCAGCCCGCGAGCCCCTCCCCCAGAGGAAGGCGCCGGAGAATACCCCCGTCTTCATGTGGATGTGTCTCCCCAGCAGGAGGTTGTCCATGACGGTGGCATTGGAGAACAGCTCGATGTTCTGAAAGGTGCGTGCTACCCCCTTACGGGCGATGCGATCCGGTGAGAGGCCCACGAGCTCTTCGCCGTCGCAGATGATCCGGCCGCTGTCGGGCTTGTAGATGCCGCTGATCATGTTGTATATGGTGGTCTTGCCGGAACCGTTGGGCCCGATGATCGAAAAGATCGAATTCTTCTCCACGCTGAAGCTGATGTTGTTGACCGCCTTCAAGCCGCCGAAGCTGATGGTCAGATTTTCAACCCTGAAATGATCCATTGCCGGAGGTTCCATTCCTTATTCCTTCTGAATCCGGAAAGGCAAGACGGTACAACCGGGAGCAGTCCTTAAACCCGATGCCGGACGAGGGCTGCCCCCGGGACGATTACTTCTTCCATGTGGCCAACTCGTTTGCCGTCCAACCCTGCAGTTCGATATAGCTTCCATTGGGACCGCATTTCTGGATCACCACCGAATCCGATCCCTGATGCTGCTTTTCCGTGAAGGTGATCTTGGGACCGATGGTCTGGTAATCCTTGAGGGCGTTTAACGCCTTCATGACCGCCTCGGTGCTCAAGTTTCGCCCGGCCTTCTTCAGGGCCTCCACGATGGGATCGGCGAAGAGGATACCGGCGGAATAGAAGGTTCCCCAACGCTCCTCCGGCGCCAGCCGTTTGGCGGCGTTGTGATATTTAATCATCAGAGGATGCGTCGACTCCGGCGTTTCTCCGAAGTTGCCGGTGATGACGCCCTCCCAGAGACCCCCGGAGATCTTGTGCATCAGCGGATAATCGGAAAGGGTGTTGGAAGATACCCATTGGGGCTTATAGCCGACGTTTGCGGCGGTCTTGAGTGTGATGACGGCCGTCGTCGGGTTGACGTACATCAGGACCGCTTCCGCGCCCGAGCTCTTGAGCCGGAGGATCTGGGAGGCCAGGTCCTTTTCCGTAGGCTCTACCGGGATTTCGGCCACAAGACTCATTTTGTAGGTGTCCAGACGCTGTTTGCAGCCGTCGAAGCCGTTTTTCCCATAGGAGTCGTTTTGATAGAGAATTCCGATTTTCTTGAGTTTGAGGGTTTCGACGATATACTTCGTCAGCACACTGGCCTCATCCTCATAGAGGGGGTAGACGCTGAAGAGATAAGGCTGGACGGGGAAGACATACTCCTTGACGGAGGTGGCCGGCCCCACCCAGATCACCTTGTTCTGGGCCAGGTAGTCCTTTACGGCGAGGCCGCCGGCCGCGGAAACACCGCCGACAAAGGCGAATACACCCTGACGCTCCACCAGTTCCTTCACCACGCCTACGGTCTGGGCGGGGTTGTACATGTCATCCCGGATGAAATATTTGATCTTCCGGCCGTTGATGCCCCCCTCTTCGTTGATGATATCGAAGAGCAGCTTGCTGCCGCGGGCCACCGATCCCCAGGGTGCTGCGGGTCCCGTCTGCGGCCCCCACTGGCCGATACGAATTTCGTTATCATCAAAACCCGCGGGATTGGCCGCCGGTGCAGCGTTGGCGATCAACAGGACAGCCAGTCCCGCAATCAATGAAATCAGCACGTTCTTTCTGAACATCATGGCTCCCTCCTTTTTTGAATGACCATCCGGTTTCATCGGAAAAACAGTACCCCTCTCCTCCTTCCGCAATTAACGTGAATGGACCATTGGCTTCACTCCACCTGCATTCGTTACACCTTTTTTACGAAATGTTTGGCAAATAGTCCGCTCGGCCGCAGACAGAGGACAAGAATGATCACGATAAAGGCCACAATCGGCTTCCAGTGGGGAAAGTAGTAACCGAAGAAGTTCTCGATCAATCCCATCAGACCGCCGCCGATGATCACCCCCGGGATGCTCATGAGTCCCCCCAGGACGGCCGCGGCGAAGGCGCGCAGGAAGGGTTCCATCATGAAGGCAGGGTCCAGGGTGGCCCGGGACGCAAAAAACATCCCCGCGATGGCGCCGATCAGGGAACTGAATCCCCAGGCAAAGGAAAACACCCGCTCGGTACGGATACCCATGATCTTGGCGGCATGCTTGTTTTGCTGGGTTGCCCGCATGGCCACTCCCAACTTGCTGTACTTGAAGAATAGATAAAGAAACAACATGATGCAGGTGGTCACGGCGAACACGGCTATGGCCCAGTTGTTGATGATCATCCCTTTTACGGGTTCATAGGTGACGGAGGGGTCCAGCGGCAGCGAAAAATATTTCTGTTCCGCCCCCCATTTCCAACCGGCCAGTCCCACCAAAAGCATCTCCGCCCCGAGGGTGATGACAATCAATCCCAGGATACTGGGATGCTTGGCAGGACGCAGAAACAGATATTCGATCAAGATCCCGAGCAGGATGGAAAAGATCATCGTGATGACAAAGGCCAACCAGAAGGGGTATTGATAGACGGACAAGATATGAAAAGCTACGAATGACGAAAACATGGCCATTTCGCCTTGAGCAAAATTGACCACTTCGGAAGTCTTATAGATGATCACCACCGCCGTGGCAAAAAGTCCGTAACAGGCGCCAATCGCCAGCCCTTCCACCAAAAGCTGTCCTACCGGCATCTTCAATCACCTTTCCCAAACCAGTGTTCCGTTTTTCAGTTCTCCGCTTTGAGTCTTAAACTGAGCAACCCAGCCATTAAAGTTTCCTGCCTCCGCAGCCCTCCCTCAGAAAGGCCATGTCATCCAGTACTTCTTCATGCGAATCCAGACGCCGAACATGCCGAGCGGCTCGAAGATGATGATCCCGATCATGATGAGCCCGATGGCGATACTGCTGATATTTTCAAGACCAACCATGGTAAACCATTGTTTTGATACGGCCACCATGAGGGCGCCGAAATATGGAACCTCGGCGATGTTTTTCAGGAGGTCGTATTGAAGGTAAGTGATCAGGGTTGCGCCCAAGATACCCCCCAGGATGGTGCCCAACCCGCCAACCACCACCATCACGAGAAAGATGATCGACAGGATCATGTTAAAGGTAAAGGGATCAAAGAATCCCAGCACGAAGCCAAACAGTCCCCCGGCGATACCGGCATAAAACGCGCTTACGGCAAAGGCCAGGGTCTTGTAAATGGTCAAATTCACGCCGATGACCTCGGCGGCAATATCACTGTCCCTGATTGCCACAAAGGACCGTCCAACTCTGGTTTTCAGAATATTTCTCGCGCCGACCACCATAATGATCGTCATGATCAATATCAGGTAGTACTTCTGGAAGTCGGTTTTCAGGATCCAGCTGATCCCCAGTTGCCTGATCCCCAGATCCAGTGGCGGCACCTTGATGCCCATTCGACCGCCGAACGCATCCACGCCCCCGATGATATGCATGATGGTCAGCCCGAAGCCCAGGGAGACGATTGCCAGGTAGGGTCCTTCCAAACGCAACGCGGGCAGCCCGAGAATAAAGCCGAAAAAAGCTGCAATAAAGGCGGCAATCAGGATGGCGAACACGAAAGGGATCTGAAGCAAAGTCATCAACAGAACCGTCCCATAGGCGCCGATGGCAAAAAAACCGGCATGGCCGAGGGAGATCTGGCCGGTGGAGCCCACGAGAATGTTTAAGCCCACGGCCAATATGATATGGACCATGATAATATTGAGAAGATAAACG
>JAPLJY010000088.1 GCA_026388345.1 Deltaproteobacteria bacterium | reverse complement strand
CGCTTTCGAGGAGGGTGTCGGGGATGGCGCCGCAGTGGATGCCGATGAACTGCACCCCCCGGCGGTTGCTGTGGCGGTGAATGAGCTTCGCCAGAACCCCCTTTCCCGTCCCCGTCTCCCCGGCCAACAGGACCGTGCTCTGTGTGGGCGCAACGAGGCGTATCTGGTCGAAGACGGCCCGCATGACGGGGTTCCGGGTCTGGACGACGTTCAGGGAGTCGGACTGCCAGAAGCGGTCCCGCAGGTAGTCGAGCTCCGACTGCGCGCGGATGCCCTCATGAAGGCTCTCCGTCACATACCGGATCTCGTCGGCGTTCAGGGGATAGGTCACGTAATTGGAGGCGCCCGCCTTCACCGCGTCGACCGCCTCACCCGCCCTCTCCGGCGGGGTCATGACGATGATATCAATCGAGGGGAAGGCCTGCCTTACCTCCCGGAAGGCTGCGCCGGAATCGCCCCGGGCCACCCCGAGCCCGCCGAGGAGATCGAGATCGATGAACGTGAATTCATACCGCCGCTTCCGCAGGAATTCGCGGCACTCCTGGACGGTGGCCGCCGCATCCACCTGGAAGGGCCGGCGGAATGCGGCGCGGATAACCTTCGTCGCGGCCCGGTCTTCGGTTGCCGCAAGGATGTATCTCATGAAACCTCCGGAATAAAGGAATTTTGGATCTGGCGATTACGTCCGCAATTCCGGAACTTTTGTCAAGAGAAAATCGCATTTGCCGCTGTCTTTTGCGGCCGACTTTTTTATTGTTTTTCCGGAAACGATGGGCTACATTAGCGTCGCCGTTGCACCCGTTCGTCTCCATGTCGGAATTTCCGTTCGATCCCGGAGGACCAGGGACATGCCCGGAGCCACCCAGAAAAGATCCGCCAAGACCGGTCTTGCGCCCGGCGTTCTGATCCACATCGGTGAGAAACATGCAGAGAAGGCGAAGATCACCCTCTGCGAATACGACGAATCCCATTTCAAAGAAAAGGAGATCCATACCCTGGAGGGGCTGATGCCGCCCCCGGACCGCAAAGCCCTCAGCTGGGTCCACATCGACGGCCTTCAGGACGTCCGCCTGCTCGAACAGATGGGGGTCGTCTTTGGCCTCCACCCCCTGATCCTCGAAGACATCCTCAACACCGACCAGCGGCCGAAGTTGGAGGACCACGGCGATTACCTCTACATCGTTCTCAAACGTTTCCATAAGGACGAAGGCGGCCGTCTCGTCCCCGAGCAGGTGAGCATCGTCCTCGGCGCCAACTATTTGATCTCTCTTCAGGAAAAGGAGGGAAAACTCCTCGACCCCGTCCGGGAGCGGCTTCGCAACGATCGTGGACGTCTTCGCAGGGGCGGGGTGGATTATCTCGCCCATGCTCTCCTCGACGGGATCGTGGACGGCTACTTCTCGATCCTGGACCATTTCGGTGAAGAGATCGAAACCCTCGAGGAAACGCTGATGGGCGGTCCCTCGCCGGAGACCCTCCGGGCGATCCAGATCCTCAAGCGGGAGATGATCCTGCTGCGGAAAGCGGTCTGGCCCCTCCGGGAGGTGGTGGGCAACCTCAGCCGGTCCGACTCCCCTCTCATCCGGGAGCTGTCCGTCCTGTACTTCCGCGACATCTCCGACCATACGGTCCAGGTGATCGACACGATCGAGACCTACCGGGACATGCTCTCGGGGATGCTCGACATCTACCTTTCCACCATCAGCAACCGGATGAACGAGGTCATGAAGGTCCTGACCGTCATCGCCACCATCTTCATGCCGCTGACCTTCCTTGCCGGCGTTTACGGGATGAACTTCAAATACATGCCGGAACTGGAGTGGCCGTGGGGATACTTCGCCCTCTGGGGGGTCATGATTCTCATCACGATCTTCATGCTGCTCTACTTCAGACGGAAAAAATGGCTGTGACTTAAGACAACCGCCGAACGGAAGGAAGGGGGGCCTGACTGTCCGTTGGAGATGCACATCGACCGCTGAAAAGGAGGGGAACATGGCCACCATGGAACTCAAGAGGGCAGGATCCGTCTACATCCTCACCCTGACGAACGGGGAACTTGCAAACACGATCACAACCGACGTTGCAGGCGAATACAACGCCGCCCTCGATGAGTTGGAGGCCGCAAAGGGCAACGCCGCCATGGTGCTGACGAGCAGCGACATCAAGTTCTGGTGCAACGGCATCAACCTGCGCTGGCTCCTCACACAGCCGCCGGACTGCTTTCCGAAACTGGCCGCGATGCTGGACCGGATGTTCCTCCGCCTGGCGCTGCTCAACATGCCGACCGTCGGCTGTCTCACCGGCCACACCTATGCGGGCGGCGCGGTCATGGCCTCGACTCTCGATTTCCGTATCATGCGCGAGGATCGCGGCTTCTTCTGTTTCTCCGAGGTCGATGTGAAGGTCCCCTTCACGCCGGTCATGCATGAGATGATCGGATCGCTGGCCGACCCCCCGACGCTCCGGGAGCTTCTCCTCACCGGCCGGCGTCTGACCGGCCCGGAGGCGCTGGCCGCAAAGGTGGTCTCCGCCGTCTACCCCGGGGAGGACCTGCTGCCGAAGACCATGGAACTGGCAGAGGCGCTCTCCCAGAAGGATCGGGAAACCTACACGAGCATCAAGCGGGGGATGCGGCGGCGTCTGGTGAAACTTCAGAAAAATCTTCATGAATAAAAAAGCATTCGGAGCGGGACAGTCCCTTTGCCGTCGGGCGCCGTCCATCCAATGAAAAACAATCGGGAGAGGCTTCAATCAGCACAAAGGAGGTCCGTCATGATGAAAACCTATGAAGGAACCATCATCTCATGTGATCGGAAAAATCATGTTTACCGATACCTTGTCGAAGACAAAGGACGGATTCTTTATGCCGGAGATGAGCTTCCCGCGGCGTATCAGGGTGCGCCCCGGGAGGTTCTGGGTGAAAGGACCCTGCTTCCCTGCTTCGGGGATACCCACCTGCACTTTATGTCCTATGCCCTCTTCAACGCCGGCCTCGATGTGAGATCCGCGCGGAGCCTGCCGGAGATGTGCGAGCATATCCGAAAATTCACACGGGAGAACAACGACAAGATCATCATGGGATTCGGGGCGTCCACCCACGGCGTTGCGGAAAAGAGGCTGATATCCAAAGACGAACTGGACCGGGCCTGTCCGGACAGGGCGGTATTCATCGTCAAATATGACGGCCATGCCTGCATCGTCAACAGCAGAATGATCGCCATGTTGCCGGACAAAGTGAAAACCTTGCGGGGCTGGCATGCAGACACGGGGGAAATGAACCAGGAGGCCTTTTTTGCAACCGCCGATTTTATCACCAAAAAGGTCTCTCTCCCCCGGACCATCCGGAACATGCTCCGGGCCGTCGATGATATGGCGGAAAAGGGGTTCGGAATGATGCATACCGTATCCGGCGTGGGTTTCCCCCTCGATCTGGATGTCGCCATGGAGATGACCCTGGGAAAAGGGCTCGACAGCGGTTTCCAGAGCCGGGTCTTTTTCCAGACCATGAATTTGGACAAAATCAGGAAGAAAAAGCTTCCCCGGGTGGGGGGATGCTTTGCAACGGCCCTGGACGGCTGCTTCGGCAGCGAGGATGCGGCGCTGCGGCAGCCGTATGCCAACAATCCCCAAAATCGCGGAATCCTCTTTCACAGCAATGAAGAGGTTATTCATTTTACGAAACAGGCCAATCGCGAAGGGCTTCAGATCGAGATGCATGCGATCGGCGACGCGGCCTTCAATCAGGCCGTCATGGCCATCGAGGCGGCCCTGGAGGATTGTCCCCGGGAGGATCACCGCCACGGCATCATCCATGCCTGCCTGCCCTCCGAGGAGGGGCTGCAAAAGTGCGCCGAACTCGGCATCCAGATCCCGCTGCAACCCGCCTTTCTGATGTTGAACCTGGAACCCCTGGAGTTTCTGTACAGTATCCTGGGGGATCGGGCAGAGAGAATCTCCCCCTTAAGAAAGATGACCGACATGGGGATCGTTTTGAGCGGCGGCTCCGATGCCCCCTGCACCCTGCCGGATCCGATCGCCGGTATCTACGCCGCATGCAACCATTACATTCCCGAGCAGTCCCTCACCATTCCGGAGGCTCTGAAGCTGTTCACCTTCAACGCGGCCTGGACAACCTTCGATGAAAAGGAGCGCG
The DNA here is from genome assembly GCA_026388345.1 of Deltaproteobacteria bacterium. The sequence continues at coordinate 798 of JAPLJY010000088.1, read as the reverse complement.
GCTCTCTCGAGACGGGGAAAATAGCCGATATGGTCATCCTGAACCGGAATCCGCTCACGATGAAACCGAATGAACTTCTGGGCCTGAAGGTTGAAAATCTTCTTCTGAAAGGAGAACCGTACAAAAAAGGCCAGGGCATGCTGAGCCTCTTGGCCAAAGGACTTTTGCCGGGCGGAAGGATATAACCCTCAGCCCGCCTTCAGACCGTACTTCTTGAGCTTGTAGCGGAGCATCCGCTCGCTGATCCCGAGAAGCTCGGCGGCACGGGTCTGATGGTCCCCCGCCTTCTCCATCGCCTCGACGACCAGCTTCTTCTCCAGTTCCTCGATCGATCCGCGGAGGAGACCTTCTTCCGCCTTCCGGCCCGCCGCGGTCTCCTCCATGCTTTCGCGGAAGGGGAGGTCCTCAACGGAGATCACCGCCTCCCGGGCGATGACGACGGCCCGCTCGATGATGTTCTCCAACTCCCGGACGTTCCCGGGGTAGTCGTACTTGAGGAGAACGTCCTGCGCCTCGCTGCTGAGGCCCGCAATTTCCTTCCCGTTCTCCTCCGCATACCGTTTGAGGAAATGGTCGATCAGAATCGGGATGTCTTCCTTCCGCTCCCGAAGCGGCGGGATGGACATCAAAACAACGTTCAGGCGGTAGAAGAGGTCATCCCGGAAGGCCCCCTCCTTTACCCTTTGCTCCAGTTCGCGGTTCGTCGCACTGATCACCCGGACGTCGGTGCGGAGCGTCTGGTTCCCGCCGAGGCGCTGGAACTCATGCTCCTGAAGGAAACGGAGGAGTTTGACCTGG
>JAPLJY010000104.1 GCA_026388345.1 Deltaproteobacteria bacterium | reverse complement strand
AACGAAGAAGAAATACCCTCATCCCTATTACTGGGCAGCATTCCAATTGACGGGGAGTGCAAATTAAAATTTAAAAACATACACAATTTCTCTTGGTAATCTTTACGGTTGACTGAGAGACATTTTGTGGACTTGTAGGTGACAACGATAACCGGCGCATTTCATTTTTTCTTCGATCGCTCCTGAGCAGTACGGGTTGAAAGGTGCTACCCAGGTGCTTCAACCCCCAATCCTGACTCTAATAAATGGTCGACAAATATCTGATATGTTCGATATCGTCGATAAATAGTTGTTATTAGTAGCTTTCAATTCCTTTAGTAATGCCGGGTAAAAAGATTGCTCAATATACCGCTTTATCCCTACCAAGGGCATGCTTGTCTCCTTTTATCTTGCTTCCCCCGTCCCCATGGATATGAAATAGGTTGGACAGCAGATTACATGAGGTTTGTCGCCGTTGTGTGCTCTTTGATACTATATATAACTCAATCGCTCAAATAGAATTATTAAAAATCACTTTTTCAATCCAGCGATCTTTCTGGCAAGTTCAGGCAAGCCGGCAAGTAATTCTGCTTCCTGCCCGGCTGTGCATTTGAGAGAGCCAAATCCCAAGGTATTCATTGTTGTTAAATCCGTTCGCTTTGTCTGGAGAATGTATGTATTGCCAAATTGTGCAAATCTTCCCGTAACGGATTCATTTGCAGCAAGCCATTTCCCGAGCTTTAAAACCTGTTTTTCATCCACTAATCCTGATTGTTGCAAACTGAGCTCTTGCATCCCTTGAACGAGATTCTCACGGTTAACCAGTGAAAAAATACCCAATGTAAATAGTTCCTCTCGAAGAGCATCAGAGAGAATAAGTGAAACAACTTGGAGCTGCTCATTTGCATTAAAGTCATAGACAACAAGCCTAGTCTTGTCCATTACAGGTGTTTTATTCTGCAATCCATTCCCCAGTTTTTTTTCAAATTCATTACGTTTAGTAGCTACACCTGACAAATCTGCTGGCGGAGTTGGAGGGGATATCTTTGCAAGCATCCTCGGTGGTACGGAGTCTTCTTTCTCGTCAGGTATAGTTTTTTTTATCATTCCATCTGAGGGCAAAACAGTATCCTCTTTCGGTGTGGAAACATCGGCTGTGGTTTTTGGCGGTAATGGTTCTGTGGATAATGGTAGCTTTTCCTCCTTGATTGGCGGTTTGGATGCCGGCGGAATGGGCTGGGGCAGCGTTTTCACAGCGGGAGACGGCTTCTTTTCAGCTACAACGCTGGGCGGAGCAGGGACAGGTTTTGCTGCAGCTGGCGGAGGTGGAGGGGATATCTTTGCAAGCATCCTCGGTGGTACGGAGTCTTCTTTCTCGTCAGGTATAGTTTTTTTTATCATCTCATCTGAGGGCAAAGCAGTATCCTTTTTCGGTATGGAAACATCGGCTGTGGTTTTTGGCGGTAATGGTTCTGTGGATAATGGTAGCTTTTCCTCCTTGATTGGCGGCTTGGATACCGGCGGAATGGGCTGGGTCAGCGTTTTCACAGCGGGAGACGGCTTCTTTTCAGCTACAACGCTGGGCGGAGCAGGGACAGGTTTTGCTGCAGCGGGTGGAACCAAAGCCAACTTGGTCTCTGGTGCTGCAGGCTTTTTTATTTCTTCTGCAGGCATGAGCCGCCCTTTGCGCATAGCTGTTGCCAGCAAATCTCCTTTGGCCTCATGAAATAATTTCCTATACATCCTGGGAAATATTTCTTTAGTAGCAATCTCTACATTCCGTTCATAACTACCTGTATTCCCCAAAGAGTCAGAAACTGAATAGAGCATTCCGGTCTCAATATTGATAAATTTGATATCGTATTGGTAACGCATTGATGTTACTGCAGCCCTTGTAATAAGCATTGCATATTCTGCATATAACGCTTTACCATATTGCTTTAGTAAGGCGCAGTCGTTTTTTAACCACCAGTATTCATCAATACTAAGTGGCTGTGTTCCTACGGCATAATTTACATCTTTTTGGGATACCACTTCATATATCCCCTTATCCCGTAAAAGTTCAGCAGTAGCTTTCAACATCAAATCTGACCATTTCTCATGCGTTAGAGCATACCCGTATCGTCCTCCGTCACCTGTAATAGTCAGAACAGCTACATGCAACTTGGTGGATGGCGGCGGTGGAGCAATTGCCTTAAAATGAATTGTCGTACAGGCATTAAAACAAAGTAAGGTAATTATTAAAGGAATGATAGGAATTTTTGTCCAGGAAGTAATTTTCTTCATTTTATCTCCTAAAAGAATGAAAATTATCTTCTATATAGTGGCTGGAAGTTCATTAGCACGTCTATTTTAACCAAAGTTAAATCTAATAGGCGGATCATATCCGCCAATTATGAAACTGAATAACTTGTACTCCGGAACCATATGCATTTCAATAAATATTATTTAAGTTGGACAGCCCGGTTTTTTTACAAAAAGGAAAATAGCGGTCTTGAAATAAACACCTGGATACCGTGTCTAACAACCGCATCAAATCGGGCAATTCCGCTGCGCTCCGTAGCGGCAGGTAAGCTCCGATGTTAAGGATATCCGCCTTGACATACACCTTACCTCCTATTAGAATTAGAAGGTGTATGAGGAGGTGTATCTGAGGGAATTTAGATCACACTACGATCCGCCGACCGTGCCCGGGATGTTCATGAACCAGGCTCGGCGTCTCGGCGACCGTGTCCTCAAGGTGAGCAAACAGGGCGGCGTCTGGACGCCCACTACCTGGCGGGAGGCGCACGACGGCCTTCGCCGCACGACGCTGGGGCTTGCCGCCTGCGGTGTCCGGAAGGGGGATCGCGTCGGGATCGTCAGCCGGACCCGGAGCGAATGGTCCGACGCGGACCTGGCCGTGCTCAGTTTGGGCGCCATCACGGTCGGGATCTATCCGACGGCGAGCGCCGCGGAGATGGAGCATATCCTCGGCCACAGCGGCTGCCGGCTTCTTTTCGTCGAGAACGACGAGATTCTGCGGAAAATGGTCGATATAAGGCGGAAGATCGGCCTGCCCGAAAAGATGGTCCTCTTCGAGACCAAACGGAACCGCCTCCCCGCCGGCGTGATTCCCTTCCCGGAGCTCATGCGCCTCGGCCGTGAGCTGGACCTGCTTGACCCGGAGCGTTTCGAAAAAACCTGGCGCTCCGTCGCCCCCGACGACCTTGCGACGATCGCCTACACCTCCGGCACAACGGGGCCGCCGAAGGGGGCGATGATCACCCACGCAAACCTCTACCACACGGCGATCCACGCCGTCACGACCCAGAACCTCGATGAGGACGATTTCGGGATCGCCTACCTTCCCCTCACCCATATGCTGCAGCGCCTCACCGTTTATGCCGTCCTGCATTCGGAGATCCGCGGGGTCTATGCCGAGAGCATCGAAAAGCTGATCGACAACTTCCGCGAACTGAGGCCCACGATTCAGGTCGGCGTCCCGCGGATCTTCGAGAAGATTCACGCCCGGATCATGCAGAGGGTCGCCGGGGTCTCGCCGCTCCGGCAGCGAATCTTCGCCTGGGCGATGCAGGTCGGCCGCCTGAGTTCACCATACCGGAAGGTGAAAAAGCCCCTGCCCTTCGGGCTTGCCGTCCGGCATGCCATCGCCGATCGCCTCGTCTTCCGGACGATCCGGGGCGTCTTCGGCGGACGGGTGAAGCACCTGATCTGCGGCGGCGCCCCGATGCCGATCGAACTCCTGGAATTCTTCTACTCGGCGGGATTGCTGATTCTCGAAGGATACGGCCTCACGGAGACCGTGGCGCCCGTCTCGGTCAACCGGCCGGATGACTTCAAATTCGGCACCGTCGGCCGCCTCATCGAGGGCATCGAGGCGAAGTTGGGCGAGGGAAACGAGCTTCTCATCCGCGGGCAGGGTCTGTTCCGGGGGTATTACAAGGACCCGGAGGCGACCGCCCTGGCGATCGACGCCGAGGGCTGGTTCCATTCGGGTGATATCGCGGAGATCGATTCGGAGGGTTTCATCCGGATCACGGATCGCAAGAAGGACATCATCATTACCGCGGGGGGAAAAAACATCGCCCCGCAGAACATCGAAACCATGGCCAAGGCGCTGCCGCTCATCAGCCATGTGCTGGTCCACGGAGACCGGAGGAATTACCTGACGGCGCTGATCACGCTCGACGAGGCGGAGATCCGTGATTTCGGGGCCAGGGAAGGAATCGCCGCCTCCTCGCCGGAGGCGCTCGCCTCGCATCCGGCGATCCGCCGCCTCGTGGAGGAACACATCGCCGCGGTGAACGCCCGCCTCGCCCCTTACGAGACGATCAAGCGCTTTGCGATCCTCCCTCTTGATTTCACCGAGGCCGCAGGCGAACTGACGCCGACGCTCAAGATCCGCCGCCGGGAAATCACCCGGAAATACGCTGATTTACTCGATAACCTCTACGAAAAATAAGAACTGCTCCGCACAGTTTTCAACAAAAAGCCCTTGCGCAACCTGGAAATCGGACCCCTGAAAGCGCGCATTGGAGATTTTTCGGGGTCCCCTGCCCCCGCAGCAAAGCGCCCGCAAAGACGACTGTCTGAGCGCGAAGCGCGAGTTTCGTCTTTGCAGCGGAGCGAGGAGGTGCAGGGTCGAAAAATGGGAAGCTACCCGCCCACAGGGCGGGTAGCTTCCCGGCAAGGAAGTTGTCTGTTTTTATTGCGCCCCTTATCCCCGCCGACAAGGCGGTGATTGCGGGCTGCGCTCCCGGTCCAGCGCGCGAAGGGATCATGATTTCCGCATCTATTTCTCCCGCCACTCGCGGTAGGCGTTCATCCGGGCGAGCGCCTTGACGGCCCGCTCCGGCGTGAGGAAGGAGACCCCCTTGTAGGGGCTCCCCTCGACGTCCAGGATGGTGCGGGCGTTCTCCTCGGGAAGGAGGTTCACCCCGAGGATCGGCTTGCCGTACTTTTCGATGAGATGCACCATATGGATCGTGTATCGGTTCTCGAACTCGACGAGCGCCCCCGGCACCGCCTCGAGAAACTTCCTGTCCATCACCGGATCGACCTGGTGAATCGAACGGATCATCTGTTTGACGAAGGTCAGACGCCCGATGATCCCCAGATGGATCACCGCATCGCACCCCTCCCACTTCACCAGCTCCTCCATGACCTGCATCGGTATTTTGGGGCTGAACTCGCCGACCAGATCGATCGGGTTGGAGCGGCTCCAGTAGGGGGGCAGGATCTGATCGATCCGCGCAATCAGCTCCGGCGAGAGATCGGGGATCGTCAGGCCGTTTTCCACGCAGAGGTCGGAGGCGACGACCCCCCAGCCGCCGCCCAGGGTCATGATGGCCACCCGGTTGCCGCGGGGGAGGGGAAGTGAGGAGAAGGCGGCCGACAGGTCCAGGAGGTCCATCGGCTGCTCTGCAACGACGATCCCCGCCTGGCGGGCGGCGGCGTCGAAAACCCGGAGGTTGGAGGCGAGCGCCCCCGTATGGCTCGCGGCGGCGCGGTTCCCGGCTTGGGTGCGTCCCCCCTTGAGCATCACGACGGGCTTCTTTTTCCCCACCCGCCGGGCGGCCTCGAAGAAGCGCCGGCCGTTTTTGATGCTTTCCAGGTAGAGAACGACCGTCTGCGTCAGCTCATCGACCTCGAATGCCTCCATGTAATCCTCGATCGTGATCATTGCCTCGTTCCCCGAACCTCCGAAGGCCCGGATGCCGATCCCCTCGTGCTCGGCAAAACCGAGGAGTTGCACCCCGAGATTCCCCGACTGGGAGACGAGCGTGGTGCTCCCCGGCCTCGGGAGGACGTTCGAACCGCAGCAGAAGAGGGCGTCGTGGGGATTGCAGATTCCCATCGTGTTGGGGCCGAGAATCAGGATGCCCGCCTCCCTTGCCTTCCGGACGAGCTCCTCCTCCAGGCGGCGCCCCTCGGCGCCCGTTTCGGCAAATCCGGAGGTGATCAGGAGCATGTTTTTGATCCCCTTCTGCTGCAGTTGGGGAATCAAATCGATGACTTTCGCCGCCGGGATGGTCACGACGGCCAGATCGACCGGCCCCGGAATCTCTCCCACCGACTTGAACGTCGGCCGGCCTGCGATTTCCGCGCCCTTGGCGTTGACGAGGTAGATCGGCCCCTTGAATCCGCCGGCCGCCACATTGCAGAAGAGCATGTAGCCCCACTTGCCGAACGCCCCGGAGGCGCCGACGAAGGCGATGGAGCGGGGATAGAAGAGCTTTGCGATGGCGATCGGATCGACCGGTGGACGGGACGCCTGCGCCGCGGGGCGCTCGCCCAGGATGATGAGGGCGTCCACCGCCGTCGCCCGGCCGTCCGGACCGACCAGCAGTGGGTTGATGTCCGCCTCGGTCACGTCCGGGAGCTCCAGGCCGACCCGGGAGAGGCCCGTCAGCGTGCGGATGAGCCGCTCCCGCTCCGCCGCCTGCTCGCCGCGGAACGGCCCGAGGAGCTTGCGCGAGCGGAGCTCGTCGATCATCTCTCCGGCCTCTTGTTCATCGACGGGCGCGATGCGGAAGACCACGTCGTTCAGCGCCTCGGTGAAGATGCCGCCGAGGCCGAACATGACGACCGGTCCGAACTGTGCGTCGTGGAAGAGACCGGCGACGAACTCCCGGCGGCCGGAGAGCATCGGCTGAATCAGATATCCCTCCAGATCCGCCCCCGCGGACCCGGCCACCTCCTCCGCCGCCTGCAGGACCTCTGCGTCATCCTTGAGATTCAGCCGGACGAGTCCCCGCTCCGTCTTGTGCGTCAGCCTTGTCCCGAGACCCTTCAGGACGACGGGAAACCCGATCGCCTGCGCTATCGCTACGGCCTCCTCCGGCGTGGCCGCGACAGACTCCGCCACGACCGGCACGCCGAACTGGCTGAGAACCTCCTTGGACTCCGCCTCGGTCAGGGCGGTCCGTCCCTCCGCTTTCGCCTTCCGGATCAGCTCCGCAGCATCCATGATCTCTCCTTCATTCCTGCCCTTTACCGGGCGGGTATTTTCGCGGGGACCCTACCACACGCCGAACGCTTCGACAAGCTCAGGGTGACATTGGTGTCAGAGTGACATTTTCAACTTTTTTACAAAGTCGTCATTCTCATTAAAACGTTACATGGGGGGGAAACAGGGTAGCCGTCCCTCGATTTCTTCTATTTTATTTTTTTCGATACGAGAGGAGCGTCTCATAGAAATGCGGCGTGGACGGGCCGAGGACGAGGGGCTCCACGTGCCGGAAGAGCTCTTCCCGGTCGTCGCTCAGTTGCATGTCCATGAAGGTTTCCTTCGATTCGTGCTCGACCGCCGCGGCGTAGCGACTGCCCCCCTCGATCGGTCCGAGGAGCGTCCGGGAGACGAATCCGGGATGCCTTGCAAAAACCTCACTGGAATGGTGGAACCACTCCCGGAAGGGCTCCTCCTTTCCCGGCTTCAGCGGCGCGAAATCGATCAGGTTGACGAAGGTCCCCGGCTTCCCGGCCAGCGCGGAGTCCCGGACCGGACCGGCCGTAAACGGCGTCTTGATCACGAGAAAAACCAAAGGTTTCGTCGATTCGTTCCGGATGCCCATCGAAGCGCCCTCGGGGATCCGGAGGAGCTTCCCCGGCCCCATCCGGACGCTCTCCTCCCCCGCGGAGAAGACCCCCTCGCCGTGAACCACCTGGAGGGTTACCGGGGCGTCGGCCGTATGCACGGGGATCTCCTTCCCCGGCTCCAGGCCGACCTGGCGGATCTTCAAATTCGGCTCCTCCACGAGCGCCGCGACGCCGCGCCCCTCATGGCTGAACACCTCCCTGCTTTTCAGATCGATAACATCCACCTTCTCACCTCCAAAAGGGGGAACAGCACCCCCGTCTATGACCATTTCCTTAAAAGAGGGACAGCCCCCGATTTTGAAGCTCCCCGCCCACAGGGCGGGGCTTCCCGGCAAGGAAGCTGTGCCTGCAAGGCGGGGCTTGCGGGTTGCGCTCCCGGTCAGGGCAGCTTCTTCCCCTCCACCGCGATCTCCTCCAGGCCCCGGCGATCCAGGATGCTGATCTGCGCGCCCCGGGAACGGATCAGCCCCTGACGGTTCATCTTCGTGAGTATCCGGGAGAGGGTCTCCGGGATCGTCCCTAAGAGCGCCGCGAGCTGCCCCTTCGAAACGTCCAGCTCCACCGCGCCGCCGCCGTCCCGCCCGCTCAGGTAGAGCAGATATTTCGCAAGCCTTCCCGGCACCTCCTTGAGCGACAGGTCCTCGATGAGCCCGGCAAACTGCCGCAGTCGCTGCGACAACTGTGCGAGCATGTTCAGGGCAAGGGCCGGGTCCTGCCGGATGAGGCCGCTGAAGGCCGTACGCGGAAAGAAAAGAACGGTCGTCGGAAGGGCCGCGGCGGCATCCGCCGGAAATCCCTGGCCGGTGAAGACGGAAACTTCTCCAAACGACTCTCCCGGCCCGAAGAGGTGCAGAATCTGCTCCTTCCCCTCCATGGAGATTTTGGAGATCTTCACGCGCCCCGAGAGGACTGCGTAAAAGCCCGTCCCCTCGTCCCCCTCGGAGAAGATCCGCTCCCCCTTCCGGAAGGATCGGTGCACGCCGATCCGGCCGAGCGCCTCGTGCTGCGCCCGGGAAAGACCGGCGAAAAGGGCGATTCCCGCCAATGGTCTGATCACATCCGCCATCGTCCGATACCGGGGCGCATCCTCCGAAATAGGAGATAGCGCCCATTTTCAAACACCTCTTAAATAATTACATATTCCTTTGACTTATGTCAAAGCGCTTTTTATCATGATGTGAGACAAGGGAATCAAAATGGAATTGAACCTTAAAGAGATTGCAGAACAAGGAGGTCATCATGAAAAGTACCCGAAAGATCATCCGGATCGACGAGGAAAAATGCGACGGCTGCGGGCTCTGCGTCCCCTCTTGCGCCGAGGGCGCCATCCGGATCATGGACGGCAGGGCGCGGCTCGTGGCGGAGAAGTACTGCGACGGCCTGGGCGCCTGCCTCGGCGAATGTCCGCGGGGCGCGCTTACGGTGATCGATGCGGAGGCGGATCCGTTTGATGAGGAGGCCGCAAAGGAACTTGTCCGCGCCGGCCGGAGCGCCATCCCTGCCCGACCCTCCGGGAAAACCGCCGGCGACAAGACCCTGCCCTGCGGCTGCCCGTCCACGTTGATGCAGACCTTCACCCCGCAAACCGGCTGCGACAGGGCCAATGTCCCGGTATCGCAGCCCGCCTCCGGTGTCTCCGCCCTCACGCACTGGCCGGTCCAGATCCGCCTCGTCCCGCCCTCGGCGCCGTTTCTTAAGGAGGCCGATCTGCTTGTCGCCGCGGACTGCACCCCCGTCGCCTATCCGCGCTTCCACGACGACCTGCTCCGGGGGAAGACCGTCCTGCTGGGCTGCCCGAAGTTTGACGACGCGGAGGACTATGTAAAAAAATTCGCCGCCATCTTCAAGACGGCGGCGATCAAAAGCGTCACGATCGTGGTCATGGAGGTCCCCTGCTGTCAGGGACTCCCCGTGATCGTCCGGAAGGGAATGGCCCTTGCCGGAAAGGAGATCCCGATCGAGGTCGTGGTCATCTCCGCCCGAGGCGAGAAAAAATAGGGGGACGCGGCCGCTATTTCTGACAAATCGGGCAGAGCCACGTTCCCCGCCCGCTCTGTATGATCCGTTCGATACTGCCGCCGCAGCGCCGGCAGGGCGCCCCCTGCCGCGAGTACACCTCGAGATGGTCCTGATTCGTGCCGCTGCAACCGAAAAGATCCCGCCAGTCGGAGACCGTCGTCCCCCGGCAGGCCACGGCCCGGCGGAGAATCGCCGCGGCCGCCTTCGCCACCTTCCGCCATTCCGCCGTCGTCAGGCTGCACGCAGGCCGACGGGGGTCGATCCCCGCAGCGAAGAGGATCTCGCATGCGTAGATGTTGCCAATCCCGGCAATGAGCCGCTGATCCATGAGAAAGGACTTCACCGGAAGCCGCCGCGTCCGGGCGATCTCCCGGAGACGCCGCGCCGGAAGACCCTTCATGGGATCATCCGGAAGCGCCGGGACGATCCCCTCCGGCTGCACGGCGAAGGTCGCGAAACGGCGTGGATCGATCAGGAGCAGCGTTCCGGAGGAAAAGGTTATCGCCAGGCGTCTGTAAGGAAAAAGTGGCGGCAGCCCATCGGCCGCCAGATAGAGAAGTCGACCGGACATCCGGAGGTGGAGCGCCACCGTCATGCCGCCATTCATTTGAATCTGAATGTATTTTCCCCGGCGTGTCACCGCCTCGACCCGCCGCCCGACCAGCCCCTCGATTTTCCCCAGCCGGGAATCGAAGACCTCGATTCGGATAATCTCTTCGCCCGGCAGGAGGGCGTTCAACTGGCGGCAAAGGGTTTCAACCTCGGGAAGTTCCGGCATCCGGCATCCTCTTGGACAATAGCAACAACTGCCATGAAAGATCGGGAGATGTCCCCCCTTATTCCCCTCCCTGTACAATCGTGATTCTAACCGACGGAACAACCTTGTCAAGGGAAAAGGGATGGGAAAAATCGGGAGATGTCCCGCCTTTTGAATCGGAATCAGAGGTTCTCTTTTACGGGCATATCGGATCAATCAGTTCCGTATTGACTTTATCCATGTGTTACGATATGTTATATATAATTTATGTCCGCCGTCCGCTCGTCAGGCAGGATATTCCGCCTAAACCGGAACATCCGGTTCCCATGCTGATCGGGCATGTTTGTATAAAATGCAGCAATTACGATATGTTGTAATGACGGCACGGATCTTCCAATATATATCGACAGCGTTTGTCCGGCAGGTGGATTCAGGGCGGCGCGGCGGAGAACCGGAGAGGGACGAACGGCAAGGACGAAGCGGCATGGCTCTTCCCAGGAAAAAAACAGTCACCCTGCTGGGGATTGTCATCCCGGCGGACTGGAACGACCGCCAGGAGTTGATCGCCGCGGCCCTCGCAACGGCAGACGAAAAGGAGTATCGGATCGTCGGGAATAAGAGGGGAAAAGAGCTGCTGGATTGTCTCCAGCGCCAGATCGAGGTGACCGGCGCCCTGGAGCGGGACGAAAAAGGCAGGGACGTGATCACCGTCAAGAGCTATATCGTCAAATAAACAGAATGGTTATGGCTATGAAGCCCCGTCGAAATTATCTATTGACAGGCCATTTTAAAAGGAGTAAAC
>JAPLJY010000225.1 GCA_026388345.1 Deltaproteobacteria bacterium | reverse complement strand
CGTCCTCTCCCAGCGGCTCCAGCGGGAATCCGCCGCGGATCCGGTCGATCTCTACCGGGCGCTCCGCCATGTGAACCCCTCGCCCTACCTGTTCTTTCTGAAGATCCGGGACCTCTGCCTCATCGGCTCCTCGCCGGAGGTGATGGTCCGCACCGAGGAGGGGGTGGCGGAGCTCAAACCCATCGCCGGGACGAGGCGCAGCGGGAAAAACGAACAGGAGGACCGGAGGCTCGCCGACGAACACCTGAATGACCCCAAGGAGCGGGCGGAGCACGTGATGCTTGTCGACCTGGGCCGCAACGACCTCGGGCGGATCGCCCGAATCGGGAGCGTCCAGGTCGGGCAACTGATGGCGGTGGAGCGCTACTCCCACGTAATGCACCTCGTCTCGGACATCCAGGCGCAGCTCGCAGAGGGAAAGGATGCCTTCGACGTCCTCCGGGCGACCTTCCCCGCGGGGACGCTGAGCGGGGCGCCGAAGGTCCGGGCGATGGAGATCATCGCGGAGCTGGAGCCCTCCCGCCGGGGGCCTTACGGCGGCGCCGTAGGATACTTCAGCTACGGCGGCAACATGGATTTCTGCATCACAATCCGGACGATGCTGCTCAGGGACGGGAAGATCTTCCTCCAGGCCGGCGCCGGCATCGTCGCTGATTCCGACCCGGAGACGGAGTACAAAGAGACGCTCGGCAAGGCGGAGGGAATGGTCCAGGCGGTGCGCCTGGCGGAGAACGGATTTGTTTTTAGAAAAGGAGAAGAGCCATGATCCTGATGATCGACAACTACGATTCCTTTACCTACAACCTGGTCCAGTACCTCGGCCAGCTTGGCGAAGAGGTCGCCGTCCGCCGGAACGACGAGGTCACCCTCGATGAGATCGAGGCGATGAACCCGGAGGCGATCTTCCTCTCCCCCGGCCCCTGTTCTCCGGAGCAGGCAGGGATCACTGTCGATGTCATCCGGAGGTTCCATCCGCGCGTCCCGCTGATGGGGGTCTGTCTGGGTCACCAGGCGATCGGCCATGCCTTCGGCGGCCGCGTCGTCCGGGCGGAAAGGATCATGCACGGCAAGACCTCCCCGATCCTGAACGACGGCCGGACGATCTTCCAGGGCCTGCCCAGCCCCTTTCCGGCGGGGCGCTACCACTCGCTCATCGTGGAGCGGGAGAGCCTCCCCGACTGCCTGGAGGTGAGCGCAGAGACGGAAGAGGGGGAGATCATGGGGCTTCGGCATCGCACGCTGCCCGTGGAGGGGATCCAGTTCCACCCGGAATCGATCCTCACGCCGGGCGGGAAAAGGATCATCCGGAATTTTTTGCAGCTTATCGACAGAAAGGAGAGGTGTAACGCATGATCAGGGAGGCCATTGCAAAAATCGTCCTCGGGGAGGACCTGCGGGAAGCGGAGATGATGACCGTCATGACGGAGGTGATGGAGGGCGGGGCGACGCCCGCGCAGATCGCCGCCTTCATGACCGCGCTTAGGATCAAGGGGGAGACGGTGGAGGAGGTGACCGGAGCGGCCCGGATCATGCGGCAGAAGGCGACCCGGATCGACGCCCGGTCATCCGTCGTCGTGGACACCTGCGGGACGGGCGGGGACGGGCGGAACACCTTCAACATCTCGACCACCGCGGCCTTTGTCGTCGCGGCAGCGGGCCTGACCGTGGCCAAGCACGGCAACCGGGCGGTCTCCAGCGGCTGCGGGAGCGCCGATGTCCTCGAGGCCCTGGGAGTCAAGATCGACGCGGCGCCGGAGATCGTCGAGGAGTGCCTCCAGCAGATCGGCATCGGCTTCCTCTTCGCCCCCCGGCTCCACGGGGCGATGAAATACGCGATCGGCCCCCGCCGGGAGATCGGGATCCGGACGATCTTCAACATGCTGGGGCCGCTCACGAACCCCGCCGGGGCGACCGCCCAACTGATCGGCGTTTATGATCCGAAGCTCACGGAGATGTTCGCCGGGGTCCTGAAAAACCTCGGGACGAAACGGGCCTTCGTCGTCCACGGCGCCGACGGCCTCGACGAGGCCACGGTCACGGGCGAGACGCGGGTTTCGGAGCTGAAGGAGGGGCTGGTCACGACCTACAACATCGACCCCATGGAGTTCTTCGGGAAGAGCTTCGCCGCCGCCGACCTCCTGGGCGGGAATGCGGAGGCGAACGCCCGGATCACGACGGAGATCCTGAGCGGCGAAACCGGGGCGCGCCGGGGAATCGTCGTCCTGAACGCTGCGCTCGCCATCGTCGCGGGGGGGAAGGCGGTAGGGATCCGGGAGGGAATCGCGGTCGCGGAGGCCTGCATCGACAGCGGAGCGGCCCGGAAGAAGTTGCAGGGGCTGATCGAGCACAGTCACAGTTGAGGGTGAGGTCATGATCCTGGACGAAATTGTCGAGACAAAGCGCCGCGAGGTGGCCGGGCGGAAAGCGTTGCGGCCGCTGGCTGCGCTGGAGAGGCTGATCGCCGGGCGCCCCCCGGCCCGCGACTTTAAGGCGGCGCTCGACGGAGCTGGATGTGCGATCATCGCCGAGGTGAAGCGGCGCTCTCCCTCCCGGGGCCTGCTCCGGGGGGACTTCGACCCCGTTCCGATCGCGCTGGAATACGAAAGCCATGGGGCGGCGGCCGTCTCCGTGCTGACCGACGAGGCCTTTTTCGGCGGGAGCGACACGGATCTGACCGCCGTGAAGGACGCCATCGCGCTGCCGGTCCTCCGGAAGGAGTTCATCATCGACCCGTACCAGATCTGCGAGGCGCGGGCGATCGGTGCGGACGCCATCCTGCTGATCGCGGCAATCCTCGAAGACTATCAGCTCCAGGCATACCGGGAACTGGCCGAATCACTGGGAATGGCGGCCCTGGTCGAGGTTCACAACCGGGGGGAACTGGCGATGGCGCTCTCCTGCGGTGCCCGGATTATCGGGATCAACAACCGGGACCTGAAGACCTTTGTGACGGACATCCGGACCTCCATGGAACTCGCATCCCTCATCCCGGAGGACCGGATCGCAATCAGCGAAAGCGGGATCCGGACAAGGGGAGAGATCGAGACGCTTTTGAAGGCCGGGATCCGGGCGTTTCTGATCGGCGAGACGCTCATCGCGGCCCCGGAGATCGGGCCGAAACTGAAGGAGCTGCTGGGAAAATGACACAGATCAAGATCTGCGGGATCACACGAATCGAGGACGCCCTCTGCGCCGCCGCCTGCGGGGCGGACGCGGTGGGGTTCATCTTCCACCCGGCGAGTCCCCGTTACATCGCGCCTGAGCGGGCGAAGGAGATCATCGCGGCCCTGCCCCGGGGGATCGCAACGGTCGGCGTCTTCGTCAACCGGGATGCGGAAGAGGCGGCGCAGACGGTCGAGGATTGCGGCCTCGACCTGATCCAGCTCCACGGCGATGAATCGCCGGAATACTGCCGCCGGTTCCCGCCGGAGCGGGTCATCAAGGCCGTCTTTCCCCGGACGCCCGAAGACCTTCGGGCGCTTGATGCCTACGATGTCCGGGCCTTCCTGGCGGACTTCCGTGAGGCGGGCCGTTACGGCGGAACGGGGAAGCGGGCCGACTGGGGGCTCGCCACAAGACTCGGGAAGACCCACCCCCTGATCCTTGCCGGCGGCCTCTGCATCGAGAACATCGGCGAGGCGCTCTCGGCCGTCGCCCCCGGGGCCGTCGACATCAACAGCGGCTGCGAGAGGACGCCCGGGATCAAGGATCACGACCAGATGAAGCGGATCGTCGGCCTGATCCGCAATCAAAACAGCGAGGAACAGCTCCCCATTTTTGTGCGATCATAAAAAAGGGGGACGACTCCCGATGATGAGTCTGCCGTCATTCCTGAATGCGAGGATGACGACAGACAGACGCCGGCGGGAATCCCCAGAGGCTGGGATAAGCGGAAGCTATCGAAAGGACATGAAGAGATGACAAAACGGACACAACCGGATAGATCCGGCCATTTCGGGATCTTCGGGGGACGCTACGCGGCGGAAACCCTGATGCCCGCGCTGCTGGAGCTGGAGGCGGCCTATCGCGCGGCCCGCAGGGATGCGGCCTTCAAAAAGGAATTTGCTTTTTATCTCCATGAGTACGCGGGGCGGGAGACGCCTCTCTATGAGGCGCGGCGGCTTACCGAGGCGCTCGGCGGCGCGAAGATCTACCTGAAACGGGAGGACATGAACCACACGGGCTCGCACAAGATCAACAACACCCTGGGGCAGATTCTTCTCGCCCGGCGGATGGGAAAGAAAAAGGTAATCGCCGAGACCGGGGCGGGCCAGCACGGCGTGGCCACCGCGACGGCCGCGGCGCTCTTCGGCATGGCGTGCCGGATCTTCATGGGGGAGGAGGACATCAGGCGGCAGGCCCACAACGTCCACCGGATGAAGATCCTCGGCGCCGAGGTCGTCCCCGTCGCCGCTGGAACGGCGACCCTCAAGGACGCGATGAACGAGGCGATGCGCGCCTGGGTCACATCGGTCCGGGATACCTTCTACGTCATCGGCACCACGGCCGGCCCCCACCCCTACCCGGTCATGGTCCGCGACTTCCAGAGCGTCATCGGCCGGGAGGCGAGGCGGCAGATTCTCAAGAAGGAAGGGCGGCTTCCCGATCTCCTCATCGCCTGCATCGGCGGGGGGAGCAACGCCCTGGGTCTCTTCCACCCCTTCCTCGGGGATCCCGGCGTGGCAATGACCGGCGTGGAGGCGGCCGGGAAAGGGCTCGACACGGGGCTCCATGCGGCCAGCATCACGGCGGGACGGGTCGGCGTCCTCCACGGGAACAAGACCTATCTCCTCCAGGACGAACACGGCCAGGTCCGGGACGCCTATGCCATTGCCGCCGGCCTCGACTATCCCGGCGTGGGACCGGAGCATGCATGGCTCCACGATACGGGACGCGCCCGCTACGTCAGCGTCACGGACGAGGAGGCGGTGGAGGCCTTCGTCGCCCTCTCCCGGCAGGAGGGGATCATCCCCGCGCTGGAGAGCGCCCATGCGGTCGCCCATGCGATCAAAACGGTACCGGCCATGGCCATGGACCGGATTGTGATCATCAACCTCTCCGGCCGGGGGGACAAGGATGCGGAGACCATCGCCGAGAGCAGGGAGGGAAAGGAATAATGGGACGGATCGAGGAGAGATTCACGGCATTGAACAAACAGGGAAGGAAGGCGTTCGTCGCCTACCTGACGGCGGGCGACCCCAGCCTGGAGAAGACGGAAGAGCTGATCCCGGCGCTGGAGGCCGCCGGTGTGGACATCATCGAAGTCGGCGTCCCCTTCTCCGACCCGACCGCGGACGGCCCCGTCATCCAGGCCGCCTCCCAGCGGGCGCTGAAACAGGGGGCCAATCTGGAGAAGATCCTGGCGATGATCGTCCGGCTCCGCCGCTTCAGCGGCATCCCGATCGTCCTTTTCACCTACTACAACCCGATCCTGAGCTACGGACCGGAAAGGTTTGCAGCGGATGCGGCGGACGCCGGCGTGGACGGGATCCTTGTCGTCGACCTCCCCCCCGAGGAGTCGGACGAGCTCAGGCGATACTCGGATCCGGCGGGGCTCGCGTTCATCACGCTCATCGCCCCGACGACCGATCCCAAGCGGGCACGCAAGATCCTCCGGGGGGCGACGGGATTCGTTTACTACATCTCCGTGACCGGCGTCACGGGAACGGCTGCCCCCAGACCCGATGATGTCCGGCAGGACGTAGAGCGGCTCAAGAAAATGACGGTGCTTCCCGTCGCGGTCGGCTTCGGGATCTCCACGCCCGCACAGGCGGCGACCATCGCCCTGCTGGCCGATGGCGTCGTCGTCGGGAGCGCCCTGGTCCGCCTGATCGGCGAGAAGCGGGAAGGAACCGGTCTGATCGGGGATGTCTCTTTCTTCGCGGAAGAGATCCGCCGGGCAATCGACGCCGCCACGACCGGCACGCCATAGTTGGTTTGCACCTTTATTGACCGGGAGCGCAACCCGCAAGCCACGCCCTGTGGGCGGGAAGCTTCACATCTCGTCCCTATAATACATACCCCTTGAACTGGCTGACGTAGAGATGGTGGTAGAAGCCGCCGCGGGCGAGCAGCTCCCGGTGGGTCCCCTGCTCGACGATTTGCCCCTGATCGATCACCAGGACCTGGCCGGCGTCGCGGATCGTGCTCAGGCGGTGGGCGATCACGAAACTGGTCCGCCCCGCCATGAGGGTCAGGAGCGCCTTCTGGATGCGGGCCTCGGTGCGGGTATCGACGCTGCTGGTCGCCTCGTCGAGGATCAGGATCGCCGGATCGGCGAGAATCGCACGAGCGATGGAGAGAAGCTGCCGCTGTCCCTGGCTCAGGTTCCCTGCCCTCTCCGAGAGGGTTGTCCGGTAGCCCTGCGCCAGTTGGCGGATGAAGGGATCAGCGCCGGCCATTTTGGACGCCTCGATGCACGCCTCGTCGGTGGCCGAAAGCCGTCCATAGCGGATGTTCTCCATCACGGTGCCGGAGAAGAGAAACGTATCCTGCAGAACGATCCCCAACCGGCGGCGCAGGTCGGCCTTCCGGATGGAGCGGATGTCCGTGCCGTCGATGGTGATGCTCCCTCCGTCGATCTCGTAAAAGCGGGTCAAGAGATTGATCAGGGTGGTCTTCCCCGCGCCGGTCGGTCCCACCAGCGCCAGCGTCTCTCCTGCCCTGGCCTCGAGGGTCATATCCTTGATAACGGGCGTCCCGGGCCGGTAGCCGAAGCTCACATGGTCGAACCGGACCTCTCCCCGGATCGTTTCCAGCGGTGCGGCATCCGGGGCGTCGTCCGCCTCGGCCGGCGTGTCGATAATCTCGAACACCCGCTCCGCCCCGGCGAGGGCGGCCTGGATCGAGTTGTACATGTTTGCGAGCTGCCGCAGCGGGCTGATGAAGTTCTGCGCGTAGTTGATGAAAGTCGCGATGAGCCCGACGCTGACCAGTCCCTGCAGCGCGAGCCAGCCGCCCAGGCCCGCCAGAACGATCACGAAGAAGTTTCCCAGCACGTTCGTCAGCGGCATGAGCAGGAAGGCATAGCTGTTGGCCCACACGGCGGCGTGAAAGACGGCCTGATTGCTCCGGCGGAAGGCGTCGATCGACGATTCGTTCCTGCGGAACGCCTTGACCACCTTCTGCCCGCTGATGGCCTCTTCCATCACCCCGTTGAGTTCGCCGAGATACTTCTGAAGTTCCCGAAACCCTCGCCGCGTGTACCGGGCGACAAACTCGGTGAACCCGAACATGATCGGGACGACCAGGACCGAGGCCAACGCCAGCCACTTGTCCAGAACGAACATCGCCGCCAGGATCCCGATCATGGAAAGGACGCCGGCCAGCAGGGAGGTGACATTCTGTGAGACGGCCTGGTTGACGGCGTCGATGTCGTTCGTCAGGCGGCTCATCAATTCGCCCGCCGGCTTGCCGTCGAAAAAACTCACGGGCAGGGTCTGCATGTGAGAAAAGAGATCCCGCCGCAGCTCTTTCAGGGCGCGCTGGGAGACGTCGGCCATCAGCCACGCCGAAACAGCCTGGAACAGGTTGTTCAACAGATAGACGACGAGCATCCAGAGGGAGATTGTCGCGAGCCCGGCCAGTTCTTTCACAGCAATAAACCGGTCGATGGCCACCCCCATCAGGTAGGGGCCAATCAGCCCGAGAACCGTGTAGATCACGATCATCCCGCAGACCGCAACCAGCATCCCCTTGAAGGGGCTCAGGTACGGCAGCAGGCGCCTCAGGGCGTGGCGCGGGTCGCGGGCCGACTCGATCGTCTCCCGCATCCCCTGTGCGCGCAGCTGCATCGCGGAGCGGATCATACCGGTGGCGCGGCCTGCCTTGGATATCCTCATGTTGAGACCTCCCGCGCGCCGTTTGCCGCCGTCTCTTCCTGGTCCATGTCGTTTCCCAGTTGGGATTCGAAAATCTCCCGGTAGATCGGGCAGGCGGCGATCAGCTCCCCGTGCGACCCCTCCGCCGCGATGCGCCCCCCTTCGAGGACGACAATCTTGTCCGCCTTCAGCACGGTGCTGATCCGTTGCGCCACCACAAGCGTCGTGTGCCGGCACATCTGAACCTCCAGCGCCTCCTGGATCTTCGTTTCGGTCTCCACGTCCACGGAGCTGGTGCTGTCGTCAAGGATCAGGATCTTCGGCCGGGTCAGGAGCGCCCGCGCGATGGCGATCCGCTGCTTCTGGCCGCCGGAGAGGTTCGTGCCGCGCTCTTCGACGTGGGTGTCATACCCTTGGGGGAGCGCCAAAATGAAGTCGTTGGCCTGGGCCGCTTTGGCCGCTGCGAAGATCTCCTCGTCGCCTGCGCCGGGGACGCCGTAGCGGATGTTGTCCCGCACCGTCCCTGAAAAAAGTACCGTCTCCTGCGGCACGATCCCGATCTGCGCCAGGAGCGAGTCCTGCCGAAGCCTGCGGATGTCAATCCCGTCGAGCAGAATCCTTCCGGCGGAGACATCGTAAAAACGCGGCACGAGATTCACCAGCGTCGATTTTCCCGAACCGGTTGATCCCAGGAAGGCCACGGTCTGACCCGGCTCGATGGTCAGGTCGATCTCCTCCAGAACGGATTCGGCATGGGCGCCGTTGTAGTGGAAGGAGACGTTTTCGAAGACCAGCCTCCCCTCTGCCGG
>JAPLJY010000257.1 GCA_026388345.1 Deltaproteobacteria bacterium | reverse complement strand
GAAGTAGAGGGCGAAATGGTCGTGGTCGAAGACGACCTTGACGGCGTTCGGGTGGGTGATCTCTTCGTCGCGGACGATCCGGTAGATCAGCGTGGACATGGGGACGGAGGCGTCCGCAAGAAGCGGCCCGACCACCTCGTCCACCTGGGCCGGCTCGAAGAGGGGCTGATCGCCCTGGATATTCACGACGATGTCGTCGTCCCGCAGCCCCATGGTTTCGACCGCCTCGGCGATCCGGTCCGTACCCGACCGGTGGCGGGGGGAGGTCATCACCGCCCGTCCGCCGAAGGCCCGGACCGCGGCGAAGATCCGTTCATCGTCGGTGGCCACGGCCGCGGCGGAGACCGTCTTCGCCCGGAGGACCCGTTCATAGACGTGTTGGATCATCGGTTTCCCGCAGAGATCGGCGAGCGGCTTCCCCGGAAAGCGGCTTGATTCGTAGCGCGACGGGATGATGCAGACGACCTGGACGGACATAATTGATATCCTTACAGATAGGGATCCGGATCAAGCAAGTGCGCCTTCACGTAATCCGCAACCGCCTCCTCCAACGGACGAAATGCGGCCGGACAGCCGGCAGCCCGGAGCTTCTCCATCTTCGCCTCGGTGAAATACTGATACTGCCCCCGGATCGCCTCGGGCATCTCGATGTAGTCGATGGCCGGCGGGAGGTTCATCGCAGCGAAGACCGCCCGGATCAGATCGTTCCAGGTCCGCGCCTTCCCCGTCCCGAGGTTGAAGATCCCGTTCACCTCCTTATGGTTCAGGAGCCACCAGAGGACCTCGACGCAGTCCTTGACGTAGACGAAATCCCGCATCTGACCGCCGTCGGGATATTCCGGTTTGTAGGATTTGAAGAGGCGGACCTTGCCCGTTTCGCGGACCTGGTGGAAGGCCTTGAAGATCACGCTCGTCATGTCGCCCTTGTGGTACTCGTTCGGTCCGAAGACGTTGAAGAACTTGACCCCGGCGACCCTGTCCGCAATTCCCTCACGCAGGACCTTCAGATCGAAGAGCTGCTTGGAGTATCCGTACATGTTGATCGGCCGGAGGCCGCGGGTCGTTTCGTCCGCGTCGGAGAAGCCCTGCACGCCGTCGCCGTAGGTCGCCGCAGAGCTCGCGTAGATGAACCGGATTCCGTTCTCCATCGCCCAGTCCGCAAGAAGGCCGGTGTAGTGGAAATTGTTCTCCATCAGGTAATCGGCGTCCCGCTCCGTTGTCGAGGAGCAGGCGCCCATGTGGACGACCGCCTCGACGGGGAAGGGAACCCGGTCCGCATCGACCATCCCGAGGAAGACCTGCTTGTGGATGTAGTCGACGTACCGGCGCTTCACGAGGTTCTTCCACTTCTCGGACGTCCCCAGCTCGTCGACGACGACGATGTCGCCGATTCCCTCCGCGTTCAGTTTCGCAATGAAGGCGCTCCCGATGAATCCGGCGCCGCCGGTGACGACAATCATGTTTCCGACTCCCTCTCCCTATTCATCACGGTCATGGACCTCCAGGTTCCTCTCCGCGTTGGGTCCTCGAAATCGGGAACGATCCTTCTCTTTCCTTCCCCTCTGCAAGCACGGATCGTTCTGTTCCGGAAGCGCGAATCGATATTTTTCCGGGGAACCCTGCCCCCGTAGCGTAGCGGCCGCCGGGAAAACTGTCGCGCGAAACGCGAGTTTTTTCCCGGCAGCGGACCGAGGAGGTGCAGGGTCGGAAAAAGATCTTGAACGCGGAGAAACAGGGTGATCCATGCACTCTTCTACAGCACCTTGGCCGCATTCGCGATCGCCTGGCGGATCACCTTCATCCTGGCCGCCGGCATCTTCACGTTGATCCCCATGATGAGCGTCCGGCCGAGGAGATCCTCCGCATGGGGAATCGCCTTGCGGCTGTAGGTCGCCTTCCGGTTGCGACGATCGGTGAAGGGACTCTTCGTCTGGGCCGTGGATTTGGCCAGGAAATGCTCCCAGTTGGGGACGTAGTGCCAGAAGTTGTCCTTGAAGCAGGTCGTACCGACTCCCTCGGCCGCAAGGGTCTTCTGGAAGGCTTTCGCCTGCTCCGCCGTGGGGAGGTTGAAGGCCAGATGGGTGGCCGAGTCCCCCTCGGGGTCGGGCGCCGCCCGGAACTTCAGGCCGGCGATCGGGGCCAGCATCGCCTCGATCGCCGCCTTGTTCTTCCGCTGGGCGGCCAAAACCTTGTTGAGCTTCCGCAGCTGGGCGAGGCCGATGCCTCCCTGGATTTCGTTCATCCGGTAGTTGAAGCCGAGGATCGTCCGGCCGTCCAGCGCCCGGCTGACAGTGGAGAGGTGGTCGTGGCCATGGTCGTGGTACCATTCGGCGCGGTGGTAGAGATCCAGGTCGTCGGTGAGGATCATCCCGCCCTCGCCGGTCGTGATCGTCTTGTAGTGGTCGAAGCTGAAGATCCCCATCTGCCCGAACGTGCCCGTCATCTTCCCCTTGATGCTCGCCCCGCAGGCCTGGGCGTTGTCCTCCAGGACCAGGAGCTTGTGCTTCTTGGCCACCTTCATGATCTTGTCCATCCGCGCCGGCGCCCCGCACATGTGGACGGGGATGATCGCCTTGGTGCGCGGCGTGATCTTGTTCGGGATGTCGTCCGGATCGAGGTTCAGGGTGTCGTCGATGTCCGCCATGACGGGGATCGCTCCGACCTCGAGGACCGCCTCGTAGGTGGCCATGAATGTGAAGGCCGGGCAGATCACCTCGTCGCCGGGTCCCACGTCGAGGGCCGTGAGGGCGATCTTGAGGGCACAGGAGCCCGAACTCACCCCGAGGGCGTACTGAGACCCGAAATATTTGGTAAAAGCCTTCTCGAAATCCCGGACCTTCCAGATCCCCTGCCGTTCCTTGTCGAGGGAATAACGGGCGAAAATCCCCGT
>JAPLJY010000362.1 GCA_026388345.1 Deltaproteobacteria bacterium | reverse complement strand
CCCTCTGTGCCAATGTAAATGAGACACTTCCCCCCTTGTAATTTAGAGTATATGATGAGGGCGGGGAAGTGAGATATCATGGATAACAAGGAAACGATGTTGGCTAATGTTTCAAATGGACTTAAGGAAAAAGGAGCCCGCAAGGCGACTGGAATTTCCTCAAGTAGCCGGACCGGAGGTCTTACAGGTCTGTCTGTTGTTCCCGATTCCGAGGTACCCGAGAAGGCGGTTCGCCGCCGGTTTACGGCAGAATACAAGCGCCGTATTCTTCAGGAAGCGGAAGCCTGCAAAGAGCAGGGTCAGTTGGGCGCCCTTTTACGTCGTGAGGGTTTGTACTACTCCAATCTGATCACCTGGCGGCAACAAGCGGAACGGGGAACATTACAGGCGCTTTCACCGAAAAAGCGAGGTCCGAAGGAAAAGATTCCTGATCCCTCCCTCCGCCGGATTACTGAGCTGGAGAAGACAACCCAGAAGTTAGAGCATAAGCTTCGGCAGGCGGAGCTGATCATTGCGGCTCAAAAAAAAATCGCCGAGATCTACCAGATGCCCCTCGATCCCAAGGAAGAGACGAAATCATGAAGGTGACCAAATCCCTGGCAAAAGAGGTGAACGTCCAACAGGCATGTGCTGCTTTAGCAGTCTCCCGTGCCAGTTTCTACCGCTGGCATGATCTGGCGGAAGATGACGGAGAGCAACGTCCGAGGTCGGCTCCGCCCCTGGCCTTGTCCGGTGAAGAGGAAAATGCCGTTCTGGAGATTCTCCACGCAGATCGCTTTGTCGATCAGGCGCCTCTGGAAATCTATAACACCCTTCTGGATGAAGGCAATTACTTGTGCTCCGTGAGGACCATGTATCGGATTTTGGAGAAACATGACGAGGTTAAGGAACGGCGAAATCAGCTGACTCATCCCCATTACCAGAAGCCCGAGCTGCTTGCCAATGCGCCCAATCAACTCTGGTCGTGGGACATCACGAAACTCAAGGGGCCGGTAAAGTGGACGTACTATTACCTTTACGTGATCATCGACGTCTTCAGCCGGTACGTGGTGGGATGGATGGTGGCCCATCGGGAATTGTCTTCACTGGCGCAGAAGCTGATTGAACAGACTTGTGAAAAACAGAATATCCAGCCGGGGCAACTGACGATCCATGCCGATCGTGGCTCCAGCATGAAGTCCAAACCGGTTGCATTTTTGATGGCTGATATGGGAATCACCAAGAGCCATTCACGGCCCTATGTGAGTAACGACAATCCCTATTCTGAAGCCCAGTTCAAGACCCTCAAATATCGGCCTGATTTTCCGGAACGGTTCGGTGCCATTGTTGATGCCCGATTATTCTGTCAGCCTTTCTTCCGTTGGTACAACAGCGAGCATTATCACTCCGGTATCGGGTGCCTGACTCCAGAGGATGTCCATTATGGAAGGGCTGATCAAATTATCAAAGAACGTCAGGCAGTTCTGAATGCTTCCTATGAAAAACATCCGAAACGGTTCAAGGGAAAACCGCCAATGCCGGCGTTACTTCCCCCAGCCGTCTGGATCAACAAACCGGCGTTATCAAATAGCGAACCGGTGCTACACTAAATTGTTGTCGGAGGTGTCTCATTTTCATTGACAAGTTCCGCTTTTCTAACCCTGAAATCTATTCAGGAGCGGCTCTGATGCTCGCATCAGTAATGTTTAGTTTGCAAATATATTGTGATTTTTCAGGCTATAGTGATATGGCGATTGGAATGTCAAAGCTCATGGGGATAGAATTGACTACAAATTTCAATCAGCCGTATTTTAGTACTAGTTTTCGAGAATTTTGGCAAAGATGGCACATTTCACTTTCAACTTGGTTAAGGGATTATTTATATAT
>JAPLJY010000373.1 GCA_026388345.1 Deltaproteobacteria bacterium | reverse complement strand
TACCGGCCCCGGCTCGTAAAACAGCTTGAATCTTCCGACGGACATGTCGTAAAGGTATTTCAGCCGGAGAAACAGGGCGTCCTGCCGGTCCGCCCCGAGAACATCGAGATCATCAACCGGGCGCTGTGGGGGGTGGTCAACGAGAAGGGGGGAACGGGGTATATCCTGAAAAGAAAGGAACAGGACGTCTGCGGGAAGACGGGCACCGCCCAGGTGATTGGGCTCCCGCAGGATGCAAAGGCGCGCAAAGCGAAGCGTGTGTCGGCCGCTTTTCGGGACCATGCCCTCTTCGTCTGCTACGCGCCTTACGGAAATCCGGAAATTGTGGTCGCGGTCATCCTGGAAAATGCCGGCCACGGCGGCGCAACGGCCGCCCCGGTGGCCAGGAAGGTGATCGAAACCTACTTTGCCCGGAAGAAAATGACGCAAACCCAGCCGCCGGCGCAGGCGCAGGGCGCCGCGGACGTCCGGGAGATGCCAGAACCATGATCAGACTGGACCGCCGCCTCATCCTAAACTTCGACTGGACCCTCTTCATCCTGGTCCTGATCATCAGCGGCATCGGCCTGCTGAACATCTACAGCGCCGGGTTCAGTCTCACCGACTTCCACCAGACGCATCTATACATCAAACAAGTCCAGTGGATCCTCATCGGTCTCGTCGGAATGGCTCTCGCCTTCTTTATCGATTACCGCTTCCTGAGCCGCCATGCCTACATCATCTACGGCATCTCCATCGTTCTTCTTCTCGTCGTCTTTACGGCCGGTTATACGACGCGGGGGTCCCAGCGGTGGATCGCCGTCGGCGGTTTCACCTTCCAGCCGTCGGAGCTGGTCAAGCTGACGATCATCCTGGCGCTGGCCAAATACTTTGACCGCCACCAGATCGGCCGCGGTTATCACCTGACCGAGTTGTTCATCCCTTTTTTGATCGTCATCATCCCGTTCCTGTTCATCCTCAAGCAGCCCGATCTGGGAACGGGGCTGATCCTTCTGATCCTGTTCCTGTCGATCGTATTCTTCATCGGCCTGGACTGGAAATCCCTGCTGATCGCCGCCGCCGGGGGCCTCATCCTGACTCCCATCGGCTGGTATTTTCTCAAAGACTACCAGAGGGAACGGATTCTGACCTTCTTCAGTCCGGAGAGGGATCCGCTGGGATCGGGATACCACATCATTCAGTCAATGATCGCCGTTGGTTCGGGGGGAATCTTCGGAAAGGGATTTCTGAAAGGTTCCCAGACCCAGCTCAAGTTTCTACCCGAGCAACAGACCGATTTCGTCTTTTCCGTTTTTGCCGAGGAGTGGGGTTTCCTGGGAGGAATCATCCTGCTCACCATGTTCCTTTTCCTGATCCTCTGGGGGCTGAAAATCATCACCCGCTCCAAGGACTACCCGGGGGCGCTGATCGCCTTCGGAATCACCATGCTGATCTTCTGGGAGGTCTTCATCAACATCGGCATGGTCCTGGGAATCCTGCCCGTGGTGGGGATTCCGCTGCCGTTTCTCAGCTACGGAGGTTCGTCGATGGTGGTCCTGATGACGGCCGTCGGGCTGCTGATGAATATCAGCGTTCGCAGGTTCATTCTGCAATCATCGTGAAAAACGATCCGAAAGGAGTAACACCATGCTGGGGAAAAAGAAAAGGGAAGA
>JAPLJY010000113.1 GCA_026388345.1 Deltaproteobacteria bacterium | reverse complement strand
GAAGGTCTACGAACTGGGGGACAGCGCCGTCCGCGCCATGGACGATGTATCCCTGACGGTGGCGCACGGGGAATTCGTGGCCATCATGGGCCCATCGGGCTCAGGCAAGTCCACCTTCATGAACGTGATCGGCTGCCTCGATGTGCCGACCGGCGGGAAATACCTGCTGGACGGAATGGATGTCGGCGACAGGGACCGGGACGAATTGGCGGAGATCCGCAATAAAAAGATCGGCTTCGTCTTTCAGGGGTTCAATCTCCTTCCCCGAACCACCGCACTGGAGAACGTGGAATTGCCCATGCTCTATAACGGGTCTCCTCCAAGGGAACGCCGGCAGCGGGCCATGGAAGCCCTGAAGGCGATGGGGCTGGAAGGGCGGGAGCACCACCATCCGAACCAGCTCTCCGGCGGTCAGCAGCAGCGGGTGGCGATCGCACGCGCGCTGGTGAACCGGGCGCCGTTGATTCTGGCCGACGAGCCCACCGGGAATCTCGACACCCGGTCCAGCGTCGAGATCATGGAACTTGTCGTGAAGCTCAACCGGGAGTCGGGGATCACGATCATCCTCGTGACCCACGAGTCGGACATTGCCGCCTTCAGCCGGCGGATCATCAAATTCCGGGACGGTCTCGTCGTCAGCGATGAGCCGGTCAAGCGGGCGGGATAGTCGATTGAGACTTATGATTAATGGGTCCAGGTTGTCTAAAATGCGGATGATGGGACGGTGGCACGAATGATCGGCATACCCTCAACGTTCAAGATATCGCTCCGCGCCCTCCGGGTCAACAAGATGCGCTCCGCGCTGACCATGCTCGGGATCATCATCGGCGTGGGTGCGGTGATCACGATGCTCGCCGTCGGAACCGGCGCAAGGGAGAGGATCTCCGAGCAGATGGCCAGCATCGGCAGCAACCTCCTGATCGTCATGCCGGGAAGCAGCACCTCCGGCGGCATCCGGATGGGGAGCGGCACGCAATCCACCCTGACGCAGGACGACTCCGAAGCCATTGCCCGGGAGTGCCCGGCCGTTTCCGATGTGGCCCCCGTGTACAACGGCGCGGCCCAGGTGGTTTACGGCAATCAGAACTGGTCGACGGGGATCTACGGGACCACCCCCGGCATCCTGCCGGTCCGGGACTGGTCGCTCTCCTCCGGAAGGATCTTCACGGATCAGGACGTGCGGAACGCCACCAAGGTTTGTCTGCTGGGGCAGACCGTCGTGGACAACCTCTTCGGCAACGCGGACCCCGTAGGCCAGATCATCCGGATCAAGAAGGTTCCCTTCATGGTCATCGGCGTGCTGGCGCCAAAAGGTCAGTCCGACCGCGGCCAGGATCAGGACGACACGATCTTCGTTCCCCTCACGACGGCGCAGAAAAAGATCTTCGGGACGCCTTTCGTGGGGATGGTCCGGGTGATCACGGTGAAGGCCAAAGGCGCCGATCAACTGGCGGCGGCGGAAGAGCAGATCAACGAACTGCTCAGCCAGCGCCACCGGATCGGCCCCCGCCAGGAAAAGGATTTCACGGTGCGGAACCTCACCCAGATGATGGAGGCCAGAGAGCAGGCCACCCAGGTCATGGGTCTGCTGCTGGCGGCGATCGCATCCGTCTCCCTGCTGGTGGGGGGGATTGGCATCATGAACATCATGCTCGTCTCCGTGACGGAAAGGACCCGGGAGATCGGCATCCGCATGTCCGTGGGGGCCAAGACCTGGGACATCCGGCTGCAGTTCATCATCGAGGCGCTGACGCTCTCCCTGATCGGCGGCGTTATCGGCATCATCGTCGGCATTTCGGGGTCGAAGATCCTTTCGGCCCTGGCCGGCTGGGCGACCGTCGTTTCCCCGCTTTCCGTGCTGCTGGCCTTCGGCTTTTCCGGCCTCGTCGGCCTCTTCTTCGGTTTCTATCCCGCCTACAAGGCGTCCCTGCTCAACCCCATTGACGCGCTGCATTACGAGTAACGATCCCGGTCTGAAATCACCCTTCTTCTGATCAATTTTCAGTTATCACAACCATATGACACTTGCTTTCACCTTATAAATATACTCTTTTTTATTAATAAGTTGTAGATTGTTTATTGAAGTCAACAGCTGAGACTGCTCCGTTTTTGTAGCATCTTTGAACCCATAATGCGCAGGTGCGATAGTGGAAAAAAGGGGATGTGACTGGAAATGTCTCCACCTACAAACAAGTGACAAATAATAATTGGAGTTATTGAAGATTATTGATTGAAATGCTGAATAATGATAATCTGATTTGACGTGATTGTGCTTTCAGACAAAACAAATTGGAAGAAGACCTCTATATATCATGCCATTAGGCGTCGGAATCATCCCACCTTTGCCTAATATTGTCTTTAGCCCAACTTTCATCGAGCCCCAATAATTATATTTTTTGTTTAGCAGTAATAAACCTCTTATTCCTACAACGATTCTTTCTCGTTCGTTCATTCCTATCGGGGAATAAAGCCCAACATGATAATAGGGTTTTTTATATTCACAAATATTACTCAGAACAGTGCCGCGTGAAATAGCTTCCGTTATCATACCGTTCCCCTGATATATAGCAACATGACTCCATGTTCCTTTGTCCAGGCGAGCGATTAATTTGCTGATGATACTTTTTGTATTAAAAGTAAAGAATGCATCTCCGACTTTAGCCTTTTGTATTAGTATGTCCCAGGCTTTTTCGTATTCAGTACTGTTTTTAGTACTGTTAAACTTCGGCATGATTTCATTACAGTCAAAGATCCCATGTTTGGTATGGTCACAAAAAGCAATTAATCCCAATTTGAATAAATAAATATGATCTTTGTATTCAGTGAAATATTTAAATACTTTTTTAGCGAAATCATCATCTTTCAATGGCCATAGTGTAGCCCCGATATATTTTGATCTTTCAAATTTCTCTTTTATAACCTTTCTCTTATTATAGTATAAAAATGTCCCTTCAGGCAAGAGGACTCCCATAGAGTTATGCCCATGGGAATTTGGTTTAGCCGAGTTTTTATTATTAAAAAAAGTAATAATACCAGGTCCCATTTCTCAATAATCCTCGTTGGAATTTGTGGCTCATGCCGGCTCAAAAAGTGATCTTTGATGCATTAGCATACATGCAAGCCCGAATCTTGCTTCCATTCGGTCATTGGTGAACCTTAACTTTTCGTCTTTACTCAAGTTATGCCACACTAAATTTAGCTCCCAAAAATAGAACGGCGTCTTTTTGCCATCAATCTCCATTTCAAGTATCTCGTCATTCTTCTCTCGTGGCGAAAGATTCCCCGAATCAAGCGCACCCATAAGCAATTCATCGTCCCATTGCACAGTAGTTCCTTTGAGTAGAGTTATTATTCCATTGCTACGATTCAGTTTTACAGGCGGTTTCGTTCTCTCGTCCGCTACATCGCCTATATGAAGTACTTGTTGTAGTTTTACAAAAGCTTTTGTAGTGCGTTCAGATAATTTGTTATTTATTACAAAAAATGATGAGAATCGTGTGCTGTACTGGTTAGGGAATAATACTAATGCTGGAATGTGTATCTGTAGCCAAAGGAGTAACAAATTCTCAGGCTTTAGACTAAAGCCCCTTGCAATAATTATCTCATCAATTTCTTTTAGTTTATCTTGTATTACATCTTTCGTATGATCTGCGGTAACTCCATATGTCAATCCATTATGCGTAAATGCAACTTTTGTAACATCCATGGCGATAATACCATAATTTTTGGAGGCTAATATGGATGGTGTAAATCTAGTCGCTAATTGGCTCCTAGCTTGTTTTAATCTTTTGATGAGCGCAGAGTAACTTGTTACTCTTTTACACTCTACGTAATAAGTGTTTCCATCACGACTGGCAATTACATCAGTCAAGCTAGACATATCCACAGAATAACCAGCCTGACAGAAATAGCTTGCAATTCTCAGTTCAAACTGAGTATTTCTAGAAGCGGTATCGTTATCCAAAGCCGCAAAGTCCCTGCCACCTACTACCTGACTTAATTTCTCTTCTGCACCCCTAGGAAGATGCTTTTTTAGTCCTTTTATTATCCACATTAGTTCATGTACTTCTCTAAGAACATATAACCGGGTATCCTGTGGATTATCGAATTTCCTCCCACTAATTCCCTGGAATATCTTTTCCTCATTGCCAGTCCCTTCAAGCAATGACTTATAATAACTCTGATATCTGGCTATTCTGGTACCAGCGACATTTATGCCGAGAGATTCCACTAGTGCTGCAAATTCTCTTAGATCATCTAAATTGTCTTCATAACCTAGAGAAGGAAGTGTTTGATTAGGAATTAGATAGCTGCTTTGACTCATTAAAGTTTGCTTTCTCTACAGAAAGATGTTCCGCCCAGCGTATGCCCCTAAAAAAATCTCGTATGCTCACTTTAGGAAGAAGCCGTTTGGTTTAGGTGAATATGGCGTCTTCTTCAGCATTTATGGCTTTCACCTATCAACATATGCCGGGGGAAAAAGGGGAGTTATTCAAGATTATCAAATGAAATCCATTATTTTTAAAAACTGTAATCAGGCGTAGCCCTCATTTTGCCTTACTGCTTGTATTTTTCAGCTGCGTTCCGCTTGTTTGTGTCTCCACGACATTTGATCGTTCATCCTTCAGTTCAGGAAAGAATCGCTTCGAAAAAGCGGATGAGCTTTGCTTCTTAAGTGCAAGCCATTTTATAGATGAGTCAGGAATACGAATTGTTTCGTTGTTTATTTCGACGTATAAATGTTTATTCGTAACATAAATCACCTTTACTTCTAGATTTGATAATGACTGACCTTTGCTATTTAAAAGCTCACTGTATTCCTCTTTCAGGGCAATGTTTGCTTCGATAGAATGACCTCCTCCTATTTTGCGCGATACATCGCCATACGTTAAAGCACCAAATGAAACCGCTGTTCCTAAGAAGAATACAATAGTGTAGATAGCTGAAAATAGAATCTTATCCGCCGTCATTCTATGCCTTTCAAAATTATCAAGCACAAAATTTAAGTACATTGCAATTCCCAGGTAAGTAAAAAATACGGTAATGGGTTTCCAACTTTCCGCAAGGATAAAAAAAACAACAATGGCTGGGATCTTGATGGCAAACTGAATGACTAAATGAAGCTTTGGATAACGGACGTCCAGATTACGAACATCCATTGTATAATCAATAAGAAATGCTAATGAAAGAACGCCATAAAAGAAGAATGTTTCCGTTCCAGAAAATGCGATAGACGAAAAAGATGCCGCTGATAAGCAAAGAAAGAAAATCAAATGAACAAAGGAATGAATGAAGGCCAAAAGTGACCATCGTTCGCTCGCTCCTGTTTTGCGTAAGAAGTCTATTTCTTCACCCATCCATTTCTTAGTAAATAGGATGGCTCGCCCTCCAAACAAATAAAACAACACCAGGTAGAAGGTATAGACAGCACCCGCAGCAAGATAGCGAACATTAGCAATGTCTAGGTCGGAGACTCCGTATTTATTTAAGTGGGCATTAATTACGAGGAAGCCTAAGACATAAAAAATCCCCACCGCTACAACAAATGAGCGGCCGCCTGTATTGGATAAAAAGCTCACAGCTTTTCTCCAAACATTAGTGATTGATTCTTCTTCCCCGGCTGACTTAACTGCTTTTGCAGATTCTCCCTGCGTACCTTCTTTCGACATGCTTGCAATCGGCTGTTCTATGGGTGATTTATTCTCGTTCATTAGATTCTTTCAAGACTGCCCAGCAGAGATGCATGGTCTTCATCAAGGCACATTGATGGCATAATCCTCAAAAGCGGGTTGCGGGTTTATAGCTTTTTATGTCAAAATATTTATAAGGACATTTTTCGATAATCCCAAAAGAGACATAATGCAAGAAATATTAGGTGTGTGCGAACAATGAATGCCGTTTGAAATAATGTATGTTAGGCAAAATCCCCGGACGCTCTCTTTCAGGAAGTGAACAATACCACCTCTCTCAGGAAAAATCATGCTCAAAAATCTGTGCGTTTCAAACCGTTATCATTGATCCGGACCGACTTCCCAATCTCTCGCTTTGTATTTGAAACCGTCATTGCTTCAATTTGATGAATTGCCTGTCGGACTCCCGGGGTCTCCGACCATGACGAAGGGTGCCCAGAAGAGAGGATGGGCGTAGGCGGCGACAATCCTGCCGGTGGCCCCATCTTTCAGGACTTCCTTGTCCATCAGATTCAGCATCGATTTACGAAGGGCCTGGGTGCGGGACAGCGTTTTGTCTTCCTTCTGGGATTGGAAAATGCCCGTTACCAGTTTCCGCGCGGAGATCGTTTCCACGGGATACAAACTCGCCAGGATCGCCCTGCTCCCGGCGTAGAAAAAGGCTTGGCCCAAACCCGAAAGAACCTCCGCTCCCGCGCCGCTCGCCGCGCCGGTATTGCACGCCGAAAGGACGACCCAATCCGCGTTGAGCTTCAGTTTCATGATGTCCGTCATGGTCAGCAAACCGTCCTCCCGATCCCCTGTGACGGAGGGCGAAGAAAGGGCCAGGGCGGGCTGATCCAAACCGTCCAAATCGCCGGGAATCAGGGCATGCGTGGCGAAGGCGACGACTTTGCGATCCGACAGGGTCATGCTCCTGACCCTTTTTTTGGAGGCCCGCTCCCGCAGAAAGACGTCGTTCTCCACGTCGGCGTTCAATTCCCGGCCGATGCTTTCAATCTCCTCGGCAGTGTCTGGCAGCCGGTTCAGGTTTTCCGTTTGCGCGGAGGCAATCTTCCGATCATCAAGATTCCCCTTCGCCGTAATACGGACGCCTCGAACTTGAATGCGGCCCTCCTTCATGTTCTCGTGAAGGCTTTCCGCTGCAACGGAATTCCCGCTCTCGCGGTCCTGCCCGAGCGTCAGCGACGCCTGTTGTTCCCGATTGAAGAGAGGATCGCCAAATCCCAGAAAGGCCTTTCGGTCTGGATCGTAGGGCGGAAGCGATCTGAGATTGACAAGGGCGGATACGGAAGGCTCCATGGTCACGGAAACCTTGCGGATCAGCCAGGGCGCCTGGCGGTAGCGGGCAAAGAGTTCCCCGCGCTCGACGGCGAGTTGAAAGGGCGCCGTCGGAAGGACGGCGAAGGGAATCGAATCGAGAGGACTGTTTGCAATGATGATCAGGTCCGTTGCGTCTTTGAGAACCGATCCCACGGGGGAGAAGAGCTTTACATAGAGGTCATGCGCCAGCGCAACATCGAAATCGGGAATATCCCCGAGTGTTTCCGGCTTCGCGTCCAGGGATTGTCTCAGTCTCGCCGCTACGGGGGCGAGAGACTTCCCGCCGCTGGGAATTGCGGCGAACCGGGGTAAACCCTTGTGGGGGACGGCCCAGACGAAGGTTTGCTCGCCCGCGGCATAAAAGGACAGGAGAACTTCACCCGGGCACAGGATGCCCTGAACGGAGCGCATGGACTGCAAGGGAGGATGGACGAAGTCGGCGTATTTCGGGAAGCGTCGCTTCGTCTCTTTAAGGAGCGCGCCCCGGGCGCGTCGCAACTGCTCGACGTTCTTCTGAAGCGTGCCGACAAGATTTGGGTCCCGCTGGCTGGCCGGTGCCGCCAGAAGATCGAGGATCGTATTTTCCATGACGGAAATCTGATTGCCGGCATCTTGCTCCTGCCGGATCAGGTCCGCCAATGCGGGTTCGGTAACCGCGGAACGCGCGCCGCTGGCCACAAGAGCTCCCTGGACGGATTTGCCTCGATTGGCCTCCGCCAGCTTGAACGCCGTTTCCGCCACATCGATGCCCAGTTCCCTTTCAAGGGTGGAACCTTGAATCCGCGCCAGGAGACGGATGTAATCCTCCAGGATGATCCGGCGCGTCTTCCGATTGGCACTGAATTCGCCTGCCTCAGTCTGGTTCTCCAACAGGATCTCCGTCGAGGCGGAAAGATCGCGGATCGCCTCGCGAAGCCGGTCCGACCGCGCATGCGACATGCCCCGGAGCGCCAGCATTTCCGCCGCACTCTCGTGACGTTCGTTGAGGCGATTCCGGAGATCCTCGTAGTTTTTCGACGCGACG
Organism: Deltaproteobacteria bacterium; assembly: GCA_026388345.1. Next base: position 1,617 of record JAPLJY010000113.1, on the reverse strand, counting down.
GCGCCAGCCTCCTCATGGCGCCCGGCCATGAGCATGGACAGAATCATCCTGGGGGAAAGAGCGAGGTATTTATCATAGAGAAAGCGGTTCTCCCGCATGGAATCCCGGGCGAGGTCGTATTGCAACAGGGCACCGGCGTAATCCTCCTTCAGGGCAAGCACATCCCCTTTCGTGACCCGCGCCTGGCCCATGAAATTTGAATCGGCGGGGACGCCGGAAGATTCAAGGATACGGACGGCGGCATCGGCCATGCCCTCCGCCTCCTCCATCCGCCCCTGCGACAGCAAGATTCGCGAAAGCAGCAGGATCGCCTGGCCCGACAATTCCGATTCCTTCCCCGTGTGGGCCAGACAGGCCGAAAGAACTTGTCTGGTCTCGACTTCCGCCTCGACAAGGCGCTTCTGATTCAAGAGATTCTGGGCATATAGCATATCGCTGTAGATGAGAAACCGCGGATGGATTTCCAGTAACACCCTGGCCGGTCCGAATCCAAGACCTTTGATCTTCCTATGTTGCTCGCCGGCCTCCGAGTACTTTCCCTGTGCCCTGAAGATTGCGGCATCCATGAGAGCCAATTGCATCTCGCACCAGAACCGGTTTTCAGCATCCAAGCGACTTTCGTTGCACCAGCGTTCACCCATAAGTCTGGCGTTTTTCGCCGAATCGAGATCACCGATCAGAGCGTAGAGGTTGACCAATTGGAGGGACGAAACGAGGAGCCCGAATCGATATCCCGATGGAGAAGTATAGCCGCGATAGGTGGAACTTTCCCTGGAAAGATCGATCGCTTTCCGGAAATTGCCGCAATAGGCTTCCACCAAACCGAGACCGCCTTTGATCGATCCGTCCGATCGGTCCTCGATTCCAACATTCAGGGCCGCCAGAAAATCTTCCCGAGCCTTCATATAGTGGCCCAGTTGATAGGCCGCCTCGCCGCGGTTCCGGTAAAACGCCTTCAATGTACCAAGGTCTTTCGTTTCCGGCGGTTTCTCATTCGCCTGGGCTCGAAATTTCTCAGTGATGCGGAAATCGAATTGGCCTGGCTGATTCAAAACGGATAAGATATCATCCACTCTGCGCGGAGGAGGCACGAAGGCCGGCGCCTCCGCCATGGAAACGGCGACCTTTTTCGCTTCCTCCAGGGACATTCTTGCAGCGCATCCCGGGAAGAAGACGAGCAGCAATGCGAGAGGGAGAAGAAGTTTCAACATGGCTGTCCTCAACGAATGCAGTTTAGCATATTTTCCGCTGGAGTTCCGGAATTTCACGATGGAGGGTTCATCATCTCCGTACGATTCTTTTCGAGGGTGGCATTGATTAACAACAGAAGGCTTATACATTCGCAGAAAATTGATTTCTATTGATACAGGGACGAGCGTTTCCTTTCCAAGAAAGCAAAAAAGGCTTTCATGCATTTGCACCTTTCATTCGGCATTCAATGAACTGTGCTGGATGTCCCGTATCAACACTTGTATTTGAAGGCGAGGCGAGCGATTGATGAAAAATTGACATCCGCTGAACCTTGCCTGCACCTACAAGTCCACAAAATGTCTCTCAGTCAACCGTAAAGATTACCAAGAGAAATTGTGTATGTTTTTAAATTTTAATTTGCACTCC
>JAPLJY010000265.1 GCA_026388345.1 Deltaproteobacteria bacterium | reverse complement strand
GCGGGGGCCATCTCCACGAAGGCATCCAGCAGCTCCCGGACGCCGAAATTGTTGATTGCGCTGCCGAAAAAGACCGGTGTCTGGTTGCCTTTCAGGTACTCCTCATGGGAAAAGGGGCTTGCCGCCCCTTCGATCAAGGCGATCTCCTCGCGAAGCTGATCCGCCTGGCTTCCCAAAAGCTCGTCCAATTGGGGATCTTCGAGATCGGTGATCGTGATCCCCCTCTCCTTGCGGCTGTCCTTGCCCGGCGTGAAGAGATGGAGCGATTTTCCGTAGAGGTTGTTGACCCCCTTGAAATCCTTGCCCATCCCGATCGGCCAGGAGAGCGGGGCGCTCTCGATCTGGAGCTTGTCCTCGATGTTGGCGAGGATCTCCATCGGCGCCATCCCGTCCCGGTCGAGCTTGTTGATGAAGGTCATGATGGGGGTGTTGCGCATCCGGCACACCTCCATGAGCTTCTCCGTCTGGGGCTCGACCCCCTTGCCGCTGTCGATGACCATGAGCGCACTGTCCACGGCCGTGAGGACCCGGTAGGTGTCCTCGGAGAAGTCCTGGTGGCCGGGGGTGTCCAGCAGGTTGATCTCGAAATCCCGGTAATGGAACTTCATGACGGAGGTCGTGACGGAGATCCCCCGCTCCTTTTCGATCGCCATCCAGTCGCTCATCGCATGCCGTCCGGCCTTCCGGGCCTTGACAGCGCCCGCAAGCTGGATCGCTCCGCCGAAGAGGAGGAGCTTTTCGGTAAGCGTCGTTTTCCCAGCGTCCGGGTGGCTGATGATGCCAAAGGTCCGGCGCTGATCGATTTCCTGCTGCTGGCGGCGGTCCGCTTTGAAGACCGCCGGCGATGCCGGCGCCTGCGTTTGGGCGAGCCCGGCCGTTTGAAGATCCATGATCAATTTTCCCGTCTAAGATTCCTTGATGAAAAAAAATCCCCAACAGCCTTCGGGCTCCGGGGACAGATACCTGTGCAAACTTGGGTCGTCCCATACCCTATCGGGATGGGTTTGTCAAGAGAAATCATGCCGGTCTGATCTTCCGGCGTTATCTCCTGTCCTTCACGAACTCGTCGAGCCAGTACAGGTTCAGCTCCGCGAGTTTCCCCCGCGTCGGCACGCCGTCTGCGGGGTCCCAGCCCATTGCCTCATAGTACAGGGTCAGGAGATCCTCGAACTCCCCGCGGTCGATCCCGACGCCCTTCAGCGCGCCGCTCTCCAGGGGGTCGAAGAGACGGTCCGGCAGGGTGTCGTCCCTGCGCCCGAATCCTTCGCGCAGGTTGAAAACCCGGGCCATCGTCACGGTCCGTTCGCCAACCTTCAGCAGCTCCCACAGGCTCGTCTCCCAGCCCGTGATCGCCTGGACAACCTCCACGAGCCTGGTCAGGGTCAGCGCCCACACCGGACCGGCCACAAAGTTGCACACCCCCAGGGATTCGTAGAGCGACCAGATGAATTGAAGATAGAGGAAGTTGCGCACCTTGCGCGGCCCCAGCTCCCGAGCCGGGACC